>JBIKMC010000041.1:0-17218 GCA_044359405.1 Burkholderiaceae bacterium | reverse complement strand
CATGTTCGTCTACGAACCGATGCTGCTGCTCATCGTCAAGGACTGGAGCGCTCAGTGGCTGGACGTGCTGCTGGCGATTGTCAGCGCGTCAATCGGCGTGATTGCTCTAGCGGGCGGGTTTTTTGGCTGGTTCATCGGTCTGGCCAATGGCTGGCAGCGGGTCGCCTTGGTGGCAGCAGCACTACTGCTGATCAAGCCGGGTCTATGGACTGACCTGGCCGGGCTCGCACTGCTGGCCCTGGTGGTGACCTCACAGCGCACTCAGTCGCGTGCGCAGCGCCCATGAGCTGGCCACCCCGTTGAGGCTTTGCCGGGTTGGCGGCGTTCAACGCTGCCGATACGCATCAGGCCCGCCGCAGGCCCCAGTCCATCGTCTCAAGCGCTGCCATAAAACGTGACCAGTCGGCGGGCGCCAACGCGTCAATCCCCGCGGACGCGGCACGCCCCTCTCCACCGAACTGGCGGGCGAGGCGATCGGCACCTTCGCGCTGCGCAAGCGGCGCCCGAATACTGACCGTAATCAAACCATCAGCTCGCACGCGTGCCACCACATGGGCGCGCTGCGGGTCGCGCCGCGCCAGCGAATTAGCCCAGGGCCCGGTCACCCGTCGGGCCCAGGCCGCATCGCCAAACTGAAACACGCACACGCGCTCGCTCTCGCGACAGGGGGAGACCGATTGCGCGCGACCCAAATCCGCACGCAGGCGCGCAGCCATGTCATCGATCAGCACTTGATCGGCGCCAAACTGCAGCGGATCCGCATGCTTGATCAGAACACGATACAGGTACGCGGGATGAATCAACACATCGTCAGCGCTTTCACCGTACGCGTTGTAATTCACGGCTTCACCCAGTTGACGCAGATGCGCCCGTACGTCGGCTGAATAGTCTGACTGCGTCGCAAGCTGTTCGGCGGTTACAGTCAGGTTATCGCCGTAAGCGGCTGCGACTGCCCAGGCACGATGGCGCCCCTGCAAATACCGATCGACCAGCACACTGGTACAAACCTCGGGCGACGTATCGATATATGCCTGAAGGTTCGCATGCTGCGGGATGTCACCCGCATGATGATGATCAAAGTAGCGAACCCGTGCACCCACCTTGAGAGCGCGTCGAAGGCCCGTCTGGTTTCGGGACATCGCAAGATCAAACACGTTCACCTCGTCACCTGGGCTCACTCGCATACGATCGAGCAGGTCGATATCGTGCTTGAGCCCGGTCACCAGATGTGTAGCTGCAGGATGCGCCAGGCGCCATTGAATAAGCGCGAACAAACCATCGGCATCGCCGTTACAGACGTCGTGCGTGGTCATGGTGGTGCTTGCAATCAGCGGTCTGAGCGCCATGTGTAAGTGCACGGACAGGCTAGCAGGATTCGCAGCGGCTGGTATTGCCTGACAAGGTCCATGCTCTAGATTAAATCCTGCGGGATGCGCATCCGCATGCGGGATGCGCATCCGCACGGCAGCTTCGGACCGACCCACGGCACCATCCAGTCGGGTTTCGGGTATCGGCTTTGTCTCATCGCAGCTCCTTTTACAAGGGGCCGTGCCAGGATCGATACCTTGATTGCTACGGAGCAGCGGCGGAATGCTTGATCTGACCACCATGCTGTTCGCCCTCGACCAGAGCGCGCAAAGCACGCAGGCCTTGGCCTCAGCACTGGGCGTTCTGGCCGGCAGCCACGAGGAACGACGATTTCCCGACGGGGAATTCAAACTGCGTCCCGTCAGCGCTCCAGACGGCTTGCATGCCCTGATCCTGGCAAGCCTTAACGGCACGGACTCCTCGCTCTCACCACACGACAGGCTTTGTCGTGTGCTCTTTATGACAGCGACACTACTCGACCACGGTGCCCAGCGCGTGAGTCTGGTCATCCCCTATCTGGCCTACCTGCGCAAGGATCGACGCACACAGCCGCTGGACCCGGTGAGCTTTCGCTATCTCGCGCAATTGATCGAGGCCAGTGGTGCCCATGCACTCGCGACGCTGGAACCTCATAACCCGGCCGCCTTTGACTGCGCCCTGCGCATTCGCGCCCTGGCTATTCCATGCCACCAGCTTCTGCTGGACGCTATGCTGGACACGCTGCAAGACCACACCGCGAGCGCCTCAAGCACGCAGCCCGCTGGGAACGTTGGCTGGACGGTCGTCTCTCCAGACCTTGGCGGCACCAAGCGGGCACAGGCCTGGTGCGAGGCCATTGCAGCACGTGGTATTGAAAGCCCCAGGCTTGCCCTGTTCAATAAGCGGCGGGCGGGCGGTGTGCTGACGGCGTCAAGGCAGGTCTGGGGTGATGTCGAGAACCGTCACGTGCTGATTGTTGATGACCTTCTTGGAAGCGGTCGAACCCTCGTGAGCGCGGCCTCAGCCGTCAAGCAGGCCGGCGCGCGCCGCGTGATCGCCTGTGTGGCACATGGATTCTTTGAGGCTGATGCTCTGGAGCGCCTGCTGGACAGCCCGATCGAGCGCCTTTTCATGAGTGACAGCACCGGGTGGGCCCCACCGCCAACGGCGGGTGAGCGAATCTGCCGCGTCGCCGTGCAGGAGCCGCTTGTGCGAAGCCTGCTGGGATATCGCTGATCAGGTCAGCGCAAGCGCTCGATCGGCAGCGGCCCAGGCCTCGGCCGCGTAGCGACCACACAGGGCCGACCAGTCGCGTCGACGATGCACCCGTGGCGCATCGAGATGGGCAAGCGCCAGGCGCGCCCTGACCATGGCGTGGTGCGCTCGATAGTAGGCACTGATCGCACAGCCGGGATACGCCAGACGCTTGGGTGCCGAATCGGCATAGCGCCGGCGCAGGCGCTCGCCCAACCAGCCCGCGCCGGACATCCCGCACTCCAGGCTGAGCAGAGCCAGGTCTTCCCAGGGGTCGAGCTGCCTGAGCAGGTCCTTGGCGTCCAATGCGTCGATGAATTGCGGCTGGGACTGCAGGCACACATGAGCCGGTCGCAGGTCGCCATGCGCCTGAATCACCGAGCCGCGCCCAAATCGCACTTTGAGCTTCAGGCGCAGTCGCTCGCCCGCCTGCTGTGTCAACGCCAACGCCTGCAAGGCGATGGTCTTTCCATGGGCTGAGAACAGCGTATGACAGCGCTGGTGCTCATGCTCGAATCGCTCCAGCCACGCCATAGGACCGAAGCGTGTCGGTCGCGCCGCCGAGTGAACAAGCAGCAGGCGATCGGCCAGTACATCAACCTGCACGGGCGACAGGCGACCCTGCCGAATCAGATGATCGAGCATGCGCGATTGAGGCAGTCGTCGCATCAGGACCAGCCAGTCCATCGGCTGATCACCGTCGCCCAGCTCGGCGGGCTCCACAAGCCGGAGTCTGCCCCCATGCCCCCGGCACACCACCCGAAGACCCAGGTACACGTCCGCCGAAAAGGCGCGATTAATCGCCAGTTCGCGACGCGCGTTGCGCTCGCGCGCGGCCAAGGTGGTGAGATCAAGCACCCGACCTGCGATCGGTTTTTTCTGCTTGAGCACATAGCGGGGCAGCAGGTAAACCCATGAAGCACCGGTTTCAATCAGACGCACAGGGCCGGCAGGGCCGGTATCCAGCCCAAAGGCCCCAAGCCATCCCAGCAGTTCCTCAGGCGCAACCGACGGGGCAGCTGGGGTCGCTCCACCCGCCGAGGTCAACCGCACCTGACTCTCGCGCTGCGCTTCTTGTGCATCGAAAAACCGCATACCGCCATTGAACGCTACCGCCACCGTGATCGACCTGACGTCGAACAAGCGATGGAAACACCGTGCCCGATGCGGGCCACACAGACCTCGCGCAGGCAGTCAGCCCACCGCACCAGTCATCGACAAAACCACCGCGCAGGGTATTGACGGAACCGCCGCGCCAGGCATCGACCGCGCCGATCCTATGCAGTCAAGAGAGCCGATGTGCCCAGCATCGATACGGTCGGCCTTGCGCCAGATCGTCATGCCTGATCGAATGCAGTCTGCATGCCACTTCAGAGGCCCTCTCATGAATACTCGACCCCTCAAGCGCTCAGGCGCTCACTTCGTCTTCGGTGCGCAAGGCCCGTGGGTCATGCTGTCGCACTCGCTGGCCACCGACCACACCTTCTGGGAGCCGCAGATTGACGCCCTGGTGAAAGCCGGCTGGCGTGTGCTTGCTTACGATACCCGCGGACACGGCACCAGCGCCTGCCCACCCGGCCCATGGTCACTGGACGACCTGGCCGACGACGCTCTGGCACTGCTTGATGAAGTGGGCGCAGCCCAGGTTCACTTTGTGGGCCTGTCCATGGGCGGCATGATCGGACAACACCTCGCCCTGAAGGCACCTCAGCGGCTGGCCTCGCTGGTGCTTTCCTGCACCAGCAGCGCTTATCCATCCGGGGCGCGTGCGCTGTGGGATGAGCGAATTGCACTGGTTCGCAGCCAGGGCATGCAGGCCGCGGTCGCGGGAACCCTCGAGCGCTGGTTTACCGCCGGCTATCGAGAGCGACACCCGGGCCTGATGGCCCGCATCGCTCAGATGATTCGACGCACGCCGGTCGAGGGCTACGCGGGCTGCGCCCATGCAATCGTCAACCTCAATACCACTGAGCGTCTGGGTGCGATCCGCAGCCCCGTCCTGGTCATCAGCGCAGAAGCTGACCCTGGCACGCCGCCCGCCATGCACGACATCATCGAGGCTGCGATCCCGGGGGCAAAGCGGGCGAGACTTTCCGGTGCCCATCTGTGTAACATCGAGTCAGCCGATGCCTACAATCAGGCCCTGACTGATTTTCTTAACAGCCTTCGCTGAGATACGCCCATGATTCCCCTGTCGATTCTCGATCTGGTTCCCATCCGACGCGGTGATACCGCCGGCCAGGCATTGGCCAATGCGCTCAGCCTGGCCCAGCACGCTGAGCAATCGGGCTATCAGCGCTTCTGGGTGGCTGAGCACCACAATATGACGGGCATCGCCAGTGCCGCGACCGCGGTCGTCATCGGCTATCTGGCGCAGGGCACCCGAAGTATTCGTGTCGGTTCAGGCGGCATCATGCTGCCCAATCATTCGCCGCTGGTCATCGCCGAGCAGTTTGGAACCCTGGCCTCGCTGTATCCAGGTCGCATCGAACTCGGTCTGGGACGCGCGCCAGGTACCGACATGGAAACCCTGCTGGCCATGCGCAGGGATGCGCACGCCGCTGAGCGCTTTCCCGACGACATTGTCGAGCTGCAACAGCTTCTCGGTCCCGTACAACCAGGTCAGCGTATTCGCGCCGTCCCTGGAGCCGATACCAACGTGCCCTTGTGGATTCTGGGCTCAAGCCTATACGGCGCTCAGGTGGCTGCGCATTTCGGCCTGCCCTATGCATTTGCCTCGCACTTTGCGCCGGCCGCGCTCGACCAGGCCTTGAATGTCTATCGGTTACGGTTTCAGCCTTCTACCCAGTTGCAGTCGCCCAGGGCGATGCCCTGCGTCAATGTCGTCGTGGCCGATAGCGACGCTCAGGCCAGACGGCTTTTCACCAGCCACCAGCAGCGTGTCACCGACATGCTGCGCAACGCCCGCGGCCAGCTGGCGCCGCCCATTGACGACATCAACACCTACTGGACACCCGCCGAGCGGGTTCAGGCGATGCGCATGATGGAGTGCTCGGTGGTGGGCTCACCGCAAACCGTTCTGCAGGGACTTCAGGCATTTGTAGACCGTACGCAGGCCGATGAGCTCATCGTCAACTGCACGGTGTTCGACCATGAGGCGCGCTTGAAATCGCTGAGCCTGCTGGCCGAACTGTCTGAAGCACTCAGACCGGCCGAGCTGGCTATTCAGGCGGCGTGACAAGCCGCTGGAGGCCTTGAGCAAGCCGCTCGGCAACCCGCTCGCGCGGCTCGTTTACATGCTGCGGCGGTACTGTCCGCCGACCTCAAATAAGGCCTGCGTGATCTGGCCCAGCGAGCACACCCGCACCGCGTCCATCAGCACCTCAAACACATTGCCATTATCAATCACTGTACGGCGCAGCCGCTCGAGCATGGCGGGCGCCAGCTCACGATGCTGATGGTGAAACACGGACAGCCGCTCAAGCTGTGATCGCTTTTCCTCTTCGGTCGAACGCGCAAGCTCAAGCGTCTCTGGGATAGGGTCACCGGCGGGATTGCGAAACGTGTTCACGCCAATAATGGGATATTCGCCGGTGTGCTTGAGCATCTCGTAGTGCATGCTCTCGTCCTGGATCTTGCCGCGCTGATAGCCGGTTTCCATGGCGCCGAGAACGCCCCCCCGTTCGCTGATGCGCTCAAACTCAGCAAGAACGGCCTCTTCGACCAGCTCGGTGAGCTCATCGATGATGAAGCTGCCCTGGTTGGGATTCTCGTTCTTGGCCAGCCCCCATTCACGATTGATGATGAGCTGAATCGCCATCGCCCGCCGCACACTCTCTTCGGTGGGCGTGGTAATCGCCTCGTCATACGCATTGGTGTGCAGGCTATTGGCGTTGTCATAGGTTGCGATGAGCGCCTGCAGCGTGGTTCGGATATCGTTGAAAGCGATTTCCTGTGCGTGCAGTGAACGTCCACTGGTCTGGCAGTGATACTTGAGCTTCTGGCTGCGCTCACCGGCACCGTACCGTTCGCGCATGGCAACAGCCCAGATGCGGCGCGCAACGCGCCCCAGCACCGTGTATTCGGGATCCATGCCGTTTGATAAGAAAAACGACAGGTTGGGCGCGAAATCATCGATCTTCATACCGCGCGCAAGATACGCCTCCACAAACGTGAATCCATTGGCCAGGGTGAACGCCAGCTGACTGATGGGATTGGCACCTGCCTCGGCGATGTGATATCCGGAGATGGAGACGGAATAAAAGTTACGCACCTTGTGACGGACGAAATACTCCTGAATATCGCCCATGACCTTGAGGCTGAACTCGGTGGAAAAGATGCAGGTGTTTTGCCCCTGGTCTTCTTTGAGAATATCGGCCTGCACCGTACCGCGAACACTGGCCAGGGTATCCGCCCGGAGCCTTTCCGACTCGACCGCATCGGGCTCTCGGCCCTGCTGCGCGAGAAAAGCCTCCAGTTGCTGATCGATTGCCGTGTTCATGAACATCGCCAGAATGGTGGGCGCCGGGCCGTTGATGGTCATGGATACGCTAGTCGACGGGTCACATAAGTCAAAACCAGCGTAAAGCTCCTTCATGTCCTCAAGCGTGGCGATGGACACACCTGAGTTGCCCACCTTGCCGTAGATGTCAGGACGCAGGTCGGGGTCGTGTCCATACAGCGTCACTGAATCGAACGCGGTGGACAATCGCTTGGCTGGCATGCCCTGCGACAGCAGCTTGAAGCGGCGATTGGTGCGAAACGGATCGCCTTCTCCGGCAAACATGCGGGTGGGATCTTCGTTTTCACGTTTGAAGGAAAACACGCCCGCAGTAAATGGAAACCGTCCCGGTAAATTTTCGAGCAGCAGCCAGCGTAAAAGCTCGCCGTGATCTTCATAAGCGGGGAGCGCGACCTTTGGGATACGCGTACCCGAAAGACTGGTGTGCGTGAGGGCTGTGCGCTGCTCACGATCACGCACCTTGACCACCAGCTCGTCCGCCGCATACGCCTGACGCGTGGCCGGCCAGTCGGCCAGCAACTCAAGCGACTCCCGGCGCAACTCACGCTCGCGGACCTGCGCGAGCGCCTCCAGAGCGTCTCGCGCCTTGGTTTTGTCGGGAATGGCTTCAAACAACATACGCTGCGAGGCCCGCAGCTGCTGAACCTCGCGTGCGAGCCGGCTCTGCTCGCGAGCGATTGCCTTGTAGTGCCGCACCGACTGGGCAACATCCGCCAGGTAGCGGGTTCGCGCGGGCGGCACAATAACCGTCTGGCTGGAGCTGTAACGCACACCGATGGTGGGCAGGCGCCCGGCCCCAGCCCCCGGCAGCCCAAGTTCGCGCAGCCTGGGAAGCATAGCCTGGTAAAGGGCGGTCACACCATCGTCATTAAAGCGTGAAGCCTGGGTGCCGAAAACCGGCATGTCTTCAAGGCGGGCGTTCCAGCGCTCATGATTGCGCTGAAACTGTTTGGACACATCGCGCAGGGCATCGAGCGCACCACGTCGATCAAACTTGTTGATCGCGACAAAATCGGCGAAGTCGAGCATGTCGATTTTCTCGAGCTGACTGGCCGCACCGAACTCGGGCGTCATCACGTACAGCGATGCGTCCACCAGAGGTACGATGGCAGCATCGCCCTGGCCGATACCCGAGGTCTCCACGATGATCAGATCGAAGCCCGCGACCTTGCAGGCGGCGATCACGTCTGGTAACGCCTGGCTGATCTCCTTGCCGGCCTCTCGTGTGGCCAGAGAGCGCATAAAAATGTTACGGTGGCTGATGGCGTTCATACGTATACGATCGCCCAGCAGGGCGCCACCGGAGCGCCGTCTTGTAGGATCAACGGACAGCACGGCAATGCGCAGACTTTCGTTGTAGTCGAGCCTCATGCGCCGCACGAGCTCGTCCGTGAGCGAACTCTTGCCGGCACCACCGGTACCGGTGATACCTAGCGTGGGCACCGTACGCATGGCTGCCATCTCATGCAGCCGTTTACGCAGGGCCGGCTCGGCCTCGCCGTTGTCCAGCACGGTGACGAGCTGAGCAAGCCCGCGAATATGTGCGTACGCGGCACCCTCTGCACCCGAATCCTGGCGGGCACAGTCGGCCACCGCTTCGATACTGACCGTGGACAGCCGCGCCAGGTTGATGTCACAACGGCTGATCATGTCGCCGATCATGCCCTGAAGCCCCATGCGCTGGCCGTCTTCGGGCGAGTAAATTCGGGCCACACCATAGGCTTGGAGCTCGCGGATTTCAGCCGGCACAATAACGCCCCCGCCGCCGCCAAACACCTTCACATGCGCGGCACCGCCCTCACGCAACAGGTCGATCATGTACTTGAAGTACTCGACGTGTCCGCCCTGATAGGACGAGACGGCGATACCCTGAACATCTTCCTGAAGAGCGCAGTTGACGACGTCCTGCACCGACCGGTTGTGCCCCAGATGAATCACCTCGCAACCCATGCTCTGCAGGATACGTCGCATGATGTTGATAGAGGCGTCGTGACCATCGAACAGAGAGGCCGCGGTTACGAAACGTACCCGGTTGGTGGCCCGGTACTGCGCTAGGCGGGAGGCATCCGACAAATCAGCCATGACAATTCCTTGCAGCGGTTGGCGCTGAGCCGATCAATATACGACATCAAGCGCGTACTGTTCGGAAAGCCAGCTTCCGTAGGCCTGCATATCCACCCGACCGGCCAGCGTGGCGCGGCCATCGCCGCCCCGCAGTCGATACGGAAAATAGCCGATCATGGGCTGGCTGGTGGCCCAGTTCATGCCAGCCACGGCCGCATCGCGCTGCAGTGCCTCGCGGGCCGTATTGCCTTGTTCGTCCCGCGTTCGCAAGATCCGGTCGCCTCCCGGCGAGATCAAAGAACGGGCGTCGTGCAGCAGAGGACTGGACACGGTTCGCCACTCGGTGGACAGACCCGCCAGTGGCAGGCCCGCTGCGAGCGCCTGATCGTACATCCAGGACAGGGCGACATCGGACAGGTCACCGTCCGCGTGGCTACCGCCAATGTCAGCGTGATCGCCGATGAAGCCCAACTCCAGTCGCCGACCCTGTCCAGGGTCCGTCCCAACTGTGGACAGGATGGACTCGCCGGGGAACAGTGCGCGGTGCTCGTTGACCGCAAGCGCATGGACAACCACATGGGCCTCCGGCGGGATCGACAGATTCCAGCGGTCGTTGGCCTGCCCGTCCAAACCGAACTGCGCCACCGTGTCCCATAGGCCGATGAAGTTCAGCGAGACGCAGCGTTGCAGGGACGTGTAGTGGCCGGACCGAATACGCTGTGCGACCGTGTTGGCGAAATCACGCGCCATGGCGGCGCCGCGAGAAAAACCGATGACGTCGACCTGAATGCGGGCTCCGGCGGCACTGCGCTGAACATCGTCATTCAGGCGCTCAAGCATGCGGTCTACCCTGTGCCGTGCCGAGCCGGCATCCAACACGTCGAGGCGTCCGCCTCCGATACCCTGATCGGGCAGGGGTATGCCCACGCCGTTCATGTAGTGGCGCTGGCTGGCGTCGTAGAGGCTGTACAGACGGGCGACATTGGACAAGGTATCGGGCGCCCGAGCCGGATCGGTATTACCGGTACCATCAAACGCAAAAAGGATGAGACCCAGCGGGTCGACCGCCTGTAGCGGGTTTCCGCCCGCATAGGCATAGCGGTTCCACCCACCCGCCAGGCCCATCGGGTCAGGCTCAAGATAGCGCCCCGTGCGCGGGTCGTAGCTGCGCTGATAGTTATCGTGCAGCCCACTTTCGGGATCGAAATACTGGCCGGGAAAACGGATGGCCAAATCGAATTTTCCCCGCGTCTTTGCCGCGCCTGCGTGAAGATCCGCGTCGATCTGCCAAACCAGTGATCCACCCGAATCGACCACCGACCGCGGTGTACCCAGATGGTCGCCCAATACAAAATAAACGCGTTCGTGGTCACCTCGAGGATCGGGTTCGATGATGGCCGCGACACGGCCCGCCCAGTAGACGTAGTGACGCCGGATTCGCCCCTCACCATCCAGTTCGGCAACCAGCTGCCGACCGTGGTACAGGTAGTGCGTCGTCTGCTCGGCGCCGCCCTGAAATACCAGCGTCTTGGTCACGCGCTCGCCCAGAGCGTTATAACGATAGCGGGCGATGGTCTGATCAGGCCGGTCAGCACGCGCAATGGCCTCGATTCGGTCAGACAGCCCATAGCGCATGATGAGGTCTGCGACCGCCACGGTCTGGCTTGGTCCGGGTGTTGCCGAATGAGCGTATCGGTGCGTCTGACCCTGTCGATCGAGACGGCGATACAGGTGGCCCGCCGGCGAATAGGCGAAATACTCACGGTGCAGGGCCCGGGTCGCCGATTGGTGTTGGTGAGCGCCCGGCGCCCCAGGTACACGCTCATGGCGCTCACGCACCACGATGCGCCCCCAGGCATCGAATCCGTAGCGGTCCTCCACGAGCCCGCGCGCTACCGAGGCGATGCGGCCGTATCGATCCCATTCCAAAGTCCAATCTTCGATCGGTGCCCGCGCAAAACCGCCAGGACTGTTCAATCCCAGGCGAGAGGCCAGACTGGCACTGGTCCGACTCAATACCGATTGGGTCTGCCAGGTCAGACGCGTGAGGCGTCGCTGCGCGTCGTAGTGCCTGTCTGAAAACACAGCCCTGCCCAGAAATTCACCTGCGGCAAGACCGTCGGAGCGATACGACGCCCGCAGCAGGTCAACCTCGGGCTGACCCGCGCCCCGAGGCTGAAGGCGCACCGACTGCGCACGCCCTTGCGCGTCATAGCCATAGATCAGAGACCGGCCGTCACCCAGGTCGCGACGCGCCAGCCGGCCATCCGTGTCGTAGTGTTGCGCAAGACGCACCGTATGAACACCGACGGTGTGCTCCAGATGCGTGATGCGACCGTCCGGATCACTGAGAACACGGGTCGACTGGTGCGGATGACGCAACGCCTCCAGCCTGAGTCCGCGCCAGTCGAAGAGCGTCGACTCGCTTTGTTCACCACTGCGCCGTTCACGCTCGCGAAGTCGCCCGGCGGCATCAAAGCGCAGGTGCTCCACAACGCCACTGGCGCGAGTCAGTTCGGCAGGCCTTCCGGCCGAGTCATACCGAACGTGTCGCCACAACGCACCGTTGATCCGCTCTTCCACGATTCGGCCGAAGTCATCCAGACGCTGTACGGTGTGCTGACCATCGGCATCGATGAAATGACGGGTACCGGCGGTATGCAGGGTCAGGCCGACTGGAAGCGGTCTGGTCGGCTGACTGGACACAGGCGACGCGGGTTGCGCTTGAGGCGATGCTCTGGAGTATCGAGCACCCGCAGGCGGCTCGAGCGCAAGGCCGTCAGGATTCCAGGCCGCGTCGTAGCGCCAGTGCCGCTCGCGCAGGTCCGGCAGACGCTCAAGCACAGGCCGGGCAAGATCATCTCGCTCAATCTCATGGCGAACGTCCTGGCCATAATCGACTGAGGATAGACGCCGTCGTTCATCCCAGCGATAGTGATGCACCGCTGCCGCATCAGGCAGCCCGGCCGGGTCCAGGTACCGGTCGATTACGGAACCAAGCCCCCTGCCCCGATAGGTCCCGCGTTGTGCCTGCGCAGGGTCAGCCACGGACCCCTTCACAGGTCCGCGTTTTGATTCGGCTTTTTGATCGCCACCGGGCACGTTGTCAGGCGGCGGCCAAGGACCTTCCACCAGGGATACGCGTGTCGGCTTTCCCCCGCTGGGCCCACTGTCAGCATAATCGATACGCACCGCGCGAAAACGCTCTCGCGAGCCGTCGCCCTCGGGCACATGACCGCGCTCCACACGCAAGACGGTCTGATCGCGTTCGTTGTGTCGGAACTCGGTGATGCGGCGAAGCCCGGCGATGACGCTGGGCGCATCAATCACCGAGGGACTCGCCAGCGGGTCGGCGCTTGCATACGCCAGACGCCACTGAAGACCCCCGCCGGCCGAACTGTCCGACTGCATGTTGACCGCTTGGGACAACTCTGTGAGACGGCCCAGTGCGTCATAGCGCAGTCGCCAGTCACCCAGCTCGATCGGCTCGCCACGCTCACTCCAGCGCAATCGCCATCCGACCGGCGGACACTGCGCACAGCCACTGCCAGAAGACTCGGTCAGCACGTTCTGGCCAGAGGCCAGACGGCGCCATTGGTAGCGACCCTCACCGTCAAGCGCCCTCAGGACAGTGGTTCCGACGTCTGCCTGCGGATCGCCGCTGTATTGCAGCTCGACTCGTCTGGCTGCAATGCGATCGTCAGCTTGTGTGCTGACCACCCGACCCTGAACGTCATAGCGGTGTCGACTACGACGACCGTCCGGGTAGGTGGTTCCGGTCAGTCGAAACGGCTGCACGCTGTCCTCATAGTGGTGGCTGACCTGCTCACCGCCGGGATAGCGCACCCTCACCAGGCGCCCGCGACCGTCATAGTCATAACGCACCTCGGCACCGTCAGGCAGTCGCAAAGACTGCAAACGTCCGCCCGCGTGGTTTAGTCGAAGGTATCGTCCCTGCCGATCACTGAGCTGGCTCAGACGGCCCTGCCCGTCATAGCTGAGGTCAATGGCATCCAGATCAGAGGCCACAATACGTACCAGCCGGCCATGCCCATCAAAATAGAGCCGACGCCCGCCGGGCCAGCGCCAGACCCAGGGCTGCGCCACCCGGTGGTCGCTTTCTCGGCCTTGCACACGCGCCGGTTTGGCTAGCCCTGAAACACTGGCTAGCCGTTCCTCGATCAGGCCATCGGCGAGATCCCCCGTGCTGTAGCGAATCGTCCCGTCGCCCAGCCTGGCGACAGGGCTGAAGGCCAGGCGACGACCGTCGGCCTGCAGAATCTGAATTTCAAAGGGCGTAAGCGCGCTGCGCGTCGCTGTCTCGCGTCGCAGACGTGCCAGCCGCGTTTCATAGGTATGGCTCCAGCCCACGCCCAGACTGAGCGCGAACTGCGCGCCGCTGTTGTAGTGCCGCGCGAAATTCATGACGAGGCTGTCTGGAGACAGCGCGTCCGCAGCAACCCCGGTAGGCATACCGCCGGCATCAACGAGCGTCATGGCATCGGGTCTAGCGAACCGCAGATCGCTGAAATACTCGTACTTGTTGCCGCTGGCCAGATCGACCGGATTGCCCGCCGCCAGCGAGGGCGCTGCGCGGCTTAGGCTCGCCGGCTCTGCCGTCTGCGGCGATGGCGTGCAGGCGTGCTCATCACCTGAGGAGGCGCCAGAGGCACTCGCGGCGCCTGCACCGGCCGCGCCAGCGGGAAGTCGGGTCGACGACATGCCAAGCCCTCCGAAGCCGGCCATGCGCTCCGAGATCACCGAGGGCAAAGACCCGGGCGACCCGCCGGATGCAGGGCATATCGCGGCCAGGGCGCAGGTCTGCACCAGGGCCAGCGGATAGGGCAGTAGTCGATGCAGGACGGCACGCCAGCCGGATCGCGTCACCTTCATGATGTAAACCTCGGGAGAGCCTTGGGCGAGTCGCACAGCATGGCGAGCGACTCGGGTTCGCGACAATCAGGCGCTCAGCCTAGGCAGGCCTGCCGAGTCGGCGTAGGACCCGTCAGACGCGCAGCTTGGGCGCGCGAAACCGAAGGCCTAGGCTTGCCGGCAGAGCCGTTATGCTTGGCGAATGTCAACGCACTCATCACGCCCAAGACCGTCTTCGGCTGAGCCTGCACACACCGCACTCGTCGACGCCCCCGTCATGCCGGCGCTTGACACCCTGCTCGCCCAGGCAGCGCAGGCGCCACGACTCGCGTCGCATCCGGGCGCTCCGCGCATGCTGCGCGAGGATCGCTACGCCTGCGTCATGCTGGACCGACCCGATGAGCACAACCGGCTGGATCCAGCCGATGTTCTCGCTCTCATCGACTGCTTCGAGGATCTGGCACACAGCCACGCCGAGTCGGTCTGGCCCCGAGCGCTGGTGATCAGCGCTGTTGGTGAGCGCAGCTTCTGTTCAGGCTTCACCCTGCAGGCCATCATCGAATCCCTGCAGGGTGGCTTCGAACGCATGCTTGATCTGCTGGAGACACTTCCCTTCACCACCATCGCCGCGCTCAATGGCAGCGCCTATGGTGGGGCCACCGATCTGGCACTGGCCTGCGACCTTCGCATCGGCGTGAACGATATGCGCCTGTTCATGCCGGCGGCCCGCATCGGCCTGCATTACTACCCGGGTGGTCTGCGACGCTATGTGACGCGGCTGGGCCTGGCCGCCGCGAGCCGGCTGATGCTGACTGGCGCGACGGTCGGGGCTGACGAACTACTTCGGATCGGCTTCGTATCGCAGCTATGCGAGCGCACGGCCCTGGGCAAGACCTTGGCCGCACTGCTGCAAGCGGTGGCACAGACCGACCCCGGCGTTGTCGCCACCATGAAGCGAGACCTGCTGGCACTGGCCCATGCGGGCATCACGCCCGCGCTGCATGATCAGATGCTTGACGCCTATGAAGCGTCGCTGCGCTCGCCCGAGCTGGCCCGGCGACTGGATGATCTTCGCCGAAAACGATAGATCGCCTGCGTGGCTCTCCAGCCGGCCAGCCAGTGCACGGCCCGCCCATCGGCGAGAAAGGCACGCTGGGTAATGTCCAGCCCCAGCTGAGCCAGCAGGTCCTCGAAATCAGACACAGTGGCCAGATGCAAATTGGGCGTGTTGTACCACTGGTAGGGCATCTCCCGAGACACCGGCATGCGTCCTCGCAGCAAAGACCAGGCGTGATACCAGTGGCCGAAATTTGGAATAGACACGATACCTTCGGCTGCGACCTGGCTCATTTCGGTCAGCACCTGCTCAGTGCGGTGGGTGGCCTGTACCGCCATCGATAGAACCGCCACATCAAAGGCGTCGGCGCCAAACATACCCAGGCCAGCCTCAATATCGCGCTGAATCACCTCCACCCCGCGCTGCACACAGGCCAGCACACTGGCATCGTCGATCTCAACACCATAGGCTCGGCAGCGACGCTCGCGCTGCAGATAATCCAGCAGCTGCCCGTCCCCGCAGCCCAGGTCCAGTACACGCGCCTGCGGAGCGACCCAGGTCGCAATGAGAGCCAGGTCGGGGCGCAGCATGCCTTCGGGCCGGGATCGATCCAGCGTCATCACACCGTCTCCAAGAGCGGTACACCGGCGGCTGCGGCAATACGTTCGAAATAAGCCCTGACCAGGGCATGGTACTGCGGGTGCTCGAGCAGAAAAGCGTCATGCCCATGGGGCGCATCAATTTCCGCGTAGGTGACCGGTTTGCCGGCCTTAAGCAGCGCCTGCACGATTTCACGGCTGCGCTCGGGCGCAAAGCGCCAGTCGGTGGTGAAGGACGCAATCAGAAAGCTGGCACTCGCCGGTGCAAGCGCCGCCGACAGATCGTCACCAAAAGCTCGCGCCGGATCAAAGTAATCAAGCGCCCGCGTGATGAGCAGGTAGGTATTGGCGTCAAAATAACGGGAAAATTTTTCGCCCTGATAGCGCAGATACGACTCGATCTCGAACTCGACATCGAAGGTGAAACGGTAGTCACTGCGCGGATCCGATTGCGGCGAGTGTGGCCGCAGCACTCGGCCGAACTTCTCGGCCATGGAATCATCGGACAGGTAGGTGATGTGACCAATCATGCGAGCGACCTGAAGGCCCCGCTTAGGCACCACGCCATGATCGTAAAAACGCCCGCCATGAAACTCGGGGTCGGTCAGAATCGCCCGTCGGGCGACCTCATTGAAGGCGATGTTCTGCGCGGACAGCTTGGGCGTGCTGGCGATGGCCAGACAATGCGCAATTCGGCCGGGGTAAAGATAAGACCACGCCAAAGCCTGCATACCGCCAAGACTGCCCCCCATGACAGCCGCAAAACGATCGATGCCAAGCCGATCGGCCAGTCGGGCCTGCGAATGCACCCAGTCCTCGACGGTGACCACCGGAAAATCAGGTCCATAAGCCCGCCCGCTGGCCGGATTGACCGACATCGGGCCGGTGGAGCCGAAACAGCTGCCCAGGTTGTTGACACCGATCACAAAAAACCGGCGGGTATCGACGGGCTTGCCCGGGCCCACCATATTGTCCCACCAGCCCAGTTCATGCGGCGGTTCAGCCGAGACGCCCGCCACGTGATGCGAGGCGTTCAGTGCATGACAGATAAGCACTGCATTGGAGCGATCGGCATTGAGCGTGCCATGGGTCTCGTAGACCAACTCATAATTGGAAATGCTCGCGCCGCTGGACAAAGCCAGGGGCTGCTCGAAACGCATCCGGTAGGGGCTAACCCGGGATTCAGTCATGGACACCAAAAACAAAAAGCCCGACCAGCTTGGCAAGCGGATCGGGCTTGGGGCCTGAGCCCACGCCGCTTTAGCCGTACTTGTTGCGCGCCCGCAAGCTAGTCGTCAAATCGGCGCGAAAAACCACTTTGAAGTTTAGCGCACACGCTGCCCGTGTCAAATGGCGCACCCAAAGACGCGCTCTGACCGCGTACACGACCGAGCGAACCGGCTGCAATGAACCGCCAGTAACCAGCTTACAACGTGCGCAGGAGCGAACGCACCTCGTCGACCTCCTGCGGAGTCTGGGCACGCAAAAGCCGCCGCGCGATCGGCATAAGGCGACGGCGGTCGACACGAACGATCTCACGCT
>JBIKMC010000248.1:0-5193 GCA_044359405.1 Burkholderiaceae bacterium | reverse complement strand
TACGCCCGCTGCGATCATTGATCGTCTCAACCGCGAGATCAACCGAATCATCGGAACGCAGGCGCTGCAGGATCGGATTCGCCAGTTGGGGGGTGATGCCCTGCCACTGACGCCGGCGCAGTTCAGCGCCAAGGCGGCCGATGATTCGCGCCGCTTCGGCGCCATTATTCGCGAGCGCCAGATTACCGGCGACTGAACCAGGCCAGCCATGCTGCGTAGATAAAGACGCAGCCTAGACCGAAGCCGTAGCCTGGCCATTTGCCGAAATGGTCCAGGCCGATGGCCGCGCCCAGTGTGAAGATCGCAACACCGTAAAGACCGCGTGCGAAGCCCCGCAGAAGGGCACGCGCTGCCTCGGCACCGTAGAGTGCGCGCGTGAAAGCAGGCAGTACCGAGCCGTTGATGGGGTAGGTGAGCAACATGGCGCTGATGAGGGCGGGGGCTTCTCCGGCCACCAGCATGGCAGCGCCCGCCACGCTGAGCGCTGCGCCGACTCGGAAGACCGTCTCGCTGGCCGGAATGGCCACCTGCTCTGGCTTGAGGCGACCAGACGGCATGAAGCGCGGCGCAAGCGGGGTAAACAGCATGGCGATGGCAAGCATCAGGCCAGGTGGCAGGAGCGATCCGATCAGTGATACGGACACAAACACCGTCGACGCCAGTGCCAGCGTCTGCCACCAATTAAAGCGCACAGTCAGCCATGCGGCCGCCATGATGTGGGCGACGCAGGCCGGAATATTGGCGACGGTAGCCCAGCAGATCTGCGCCACTCGTTCGGCGCCCAGATCGATGAGCAGAATGGCGATCAGAGGCGCTAAAATCATGGGTAGACCTGCAATCAGGCCACCCACGCCGTGTCCGAACCGACGCGATACCGACGTGGCCACCAGCATGCTCAGTGCGATGAGCGAAAGCTTGGCGGCGAAAAGTAGCGGGGCGGTCTGCGACATGACGGCAGTGTGCGTGTCCGGTGCTTCACACACAAGCCAGCCTCGTTCCGGTAAGGTTCATGTATGACTGATCGCCTGCATCGCTTGTCGCCTCAAATTGCCGTGTACGGGCGCTCGACGCCTGTCGTTGGCAGCATGACGCCAGAGGCAGCCCGGGCCGAACTGCGCCGCATCGCCGGATCGCTGGTGGGGCCGACCGGCAAGGCCGTTGGTGGCTATCTGAAGCTCACAGGCGCAGATGGCAGCCGCCATATTGAGGTCAATCACTCGGGCGGCGGCGCGACGGGGGCGGCTAATCTGGTGCGCGCTCTGGTTGAGAGGGGCTATGGCAAGCAGGCACTGGGTCCATTGGATGCCTACCTGCAAACCGATAAGGGCCTGATCCAATCATCACGCAAGATCGGATCGCTGAGTTTTCTGAAACTGGTCACTACGCTGGATTCGCAGGCTGTTAAAGATCATGCGCAGCTGGGTAAGGTAAAACTGTCCAAGGCCAGGATTCAGCCGGTCGTAACAGCGCCCAGAGGCGTCAAGCTCGCCCTGCAGCCGGGTGCGCCAAGTACGCCCCTTTCGGCTGCAGCGTCGGCTGGTGCCGCCGGTTCAGGCGGAGTTCAACCCGACATGGTTCTGCGTGCGCAGCCGCGTTCCATCGATGAGGTACGGAAAATGCTGCAGGCCAGAACCGACAAGGCTGCGCTCGAGCAGGATACCGGTGGTGATATTTCCGATGCGATGGTTCAGCGGCTCGAGAGTCTCAGTCTGCTCAATGAGGCTTTCGAGATTCACTACCCGGTTGTGCGGGCGGCTGAAAGCGGGGCTTCAGGGGGCGAAGTACCGCAGGCCAGTGCACAGGTGCTTAACCCTGGGCCAGTCACGATCGAGACGGACCGATCTGGGCAGCCCTGGAGCCGCGAGGAGTTCACCCAGTATTGGAACCAACCCAGCAACATTTTTCGGCCTGATGATGCCCGCTCGTGGTTAATCGAAAATTCAGGTGTGCGTCATCAGTTCGGCCTTGCACAGCAAGCCTCGGCTGAGCTCGAACTGGACGCGCTGTATGAGTACCTCAAGTCCATGCCTCGAACTGAGGCCTCAAAGCGACTTGCCGAATTAGAGGAGATGATGGTTCTTCAGGCGGCAAGTCAGGACCCTGTCAGTGCGGTGCAAGCGCAGGCTGCACCGGTCTCTGCGGCATGGGCTGACCGCCTGCTCGGCCATTTGGGTTTACGCCGTTATTCGGTGCCGCCTGACGGACATTGTCTCTTCAGCGCGCTGGCTCATGCCGAGGGCGGCCAGGCGCGAGAGGCGTTCATTCAGACGCCCGTCAGCGCAGCGCAGACACAGCGGCAGCGACTGCTGAATCAGCTTGAGCTCACGACCGCAGAGCAGACGGCACGGATGGCGGGTAAGGCTGTGCCGCCAGGTCTGTCCGACGAGGCCCGAGGGGCGCAACTTTGCGATAGTTTTGTGCGGTTGAGCATCGGTCTTGACGCTGAGATCAACACGGGACGGGGTCATCTGGGTTGGGGTACGCAGTTTGAAATTCGCCTGAAGGCCATCGAATTGCAAAAGACGCTGGCCGTCGTCACGCCCTATGGGGTTGACGTTCTGTATCCTGATGGCAGCTCTGAGACGGTGGCGTTGGATCAGATCGAAAGGTTGAAAGGTCTTAAGGCCTCCGGCGTTCCTTTTCTGTTGAACGAAATGGGCTCGCACTTCGACAGCTCTGAGGCCGTCGTCTGAAGACCCGCGGCTCGCACCTCCCCTAGCCAAGCACGCTTGCCTCATGCCCGCAGCTCATTTTTTTCTGAAGACGGTGACTGATGTCGATCCGCTGAGAGCCGCGCAGGCCGCGTACGAGGCGGGCGACTTTCCGTCAGTCGAGTCGGCTTGCCGGCAGCGACTCAAAGCAGATCCGAATGATGCGCATGCGCTATACCTCTGGGGTTGTGCAGCGGCCCGAACGGACCGTCTACCCGTTGCGCTTGAGGTGCTGACCCGGGCCTCGACTCTGGCGCCCGAAGAGGTTGCCGTACTGATGGAGCTCGCCAGGGTGGCTGTTCAGGCGGGGCGGATCGATGATGCCCTGCGTGTAATCGATCGAGCGTTGCTGCTGAAACCGGCGCTGCCCAGACTGCACTTTATGCGTGCGCACTGTCTGCGTGACCTGGGTCGTCGGTCTGAGGCGATTGTCTCCCTGCAACGGGCTGTGCGACTGGACCCCCTTGATTCGGCGTCCTGGCTCAATCTGGGCAATCTGCTGCGATTGAGCGATCAAACGCTGGAGGCCGTTGACTGCTATGACAAGGCGCTGGAAATTTCGCCAGAGTTTGTCGAAGCCTGGATCAATCGTGGCGTTGCGCTGGGTGATCGGCTGATGCATGAGGCCGCACTGCAGAGCTACGGGCGTGCTCGCGCCTTGGCACCGAACCATCCTGAGGTCGACTACAACGAAGCCCTGCTGCGGCTGCAGACCGGAGACTTTCAAACGGGCTGGTCACTTTATGAGGCTCGTTGGCAGCGGCCGCGTCTTGCCGCGTGGCGACGTCGTCATAACGGGCCCGTCTGGCAGGGCGAGCCGCTTGCGCAGGGTGTGAGGCTTCTGGTACACGTCGAGCAGGGCCGGGGCGACGCACTGCAGTTCGCGCGTTACCTGCCTCTGCTGGCGCAGTCGGGCGCACAGGTCATTGTCGAGCTTGACCGGTCGCTAATGCGAATGTTCGCGACACTGCCTGGGGTTGCGGCGGTGATTGCGCAAGGCGACGTACTACCCGCCTATGATCTTCACGTTTCGATAGCCAGTATTGCTGGCCTTTACAAGACCGATCTGCACAACATTCCTTCAGCCCAAGGGTATCTGGCTTGGCCCGAGGCAGGGCGCACTTCCGATGTTCGCCCTGCCCGTGCCGGTCGTGGGCCGGTGGTCGGGCTGGTCTGGCGCGGGAGCCCCCGCCATCTCAATGATGCGCGACGCAGTCTGACTCTGAAGAAGATGCTGGCTGCGCTGCCCGAAGCCGTCAGCGCGGTGTGTCTGCAGTCCAGGCTGACCGATGAGGAGCGCCTGCTGCTGCAACAGCGGGGTGTACATTGCTTTGAGACCGACGCTCATGATTTCTCGGAAACCGCCACTCGGCTTTCGCAGACCGATCTGCTGCTGACGGTGGATACGGCGGCTGCGCATCTGGCTGGCGCGCTCGGCCAACCCGTCTGGTTGCTATTGCCGTTCAACCCGGACTGGCGCTGGTTGCTGCACCGGCACGATAGTCCCTGGTACGCAAGCGCCAGATTGTTCCGGCAGGACACCGCAGGCGACTGGACGACGCCCTTACGCGCGGTTCATGATCAACTGCTTGCGCGCTCGGCGACGCCGCCTGATTGATAGCCACCGCATTCTCGCGCGTATCGTCTATGACATGCCTTATCGCCCCTTTTTAGGCTTTGCATCATGAAATTTCGACGACTGGCTATCTGTGGCCTCCTACCGCTGTTCTTCTTGGCCTGCAGTGACGGTGTCGGCGGCGGTGGGCCGGGGACCAAGGGCAAGGACAACTCGCTGACCGTATCTGGTACGGTCATTGATGGCTACGTGGTTGGCGCCAAATTGTTCTGTCTAGAAGTCGCGTCTTCACTTGACGCGATCGCAAGCTCTGTCGCGTCTTCGAAATCGAACAGGTGGCTTGCCGACGATGTTGTCGAGGAACTTAGCAAGGCAAGTCTTCTAACCGTCGTGTCTCTCACAAGCGAAGAGCTCACAACGGTTCGCCTGGCCTTGACGGTGCTCGCTGCGGCTGCTGCGAATCAGCCGGTCGCGGTCGAGTGGCCTGGACAGTCGCCGCAGGACCCGCCGAACCCGCTGGCGTCAGCGCTTAAGTTGAAGGGCGATGCGATAAAAATCTTTAGCAAGACCGCCGTAAACAGCATTTCGATACTTGATTTCGAAATGGGCACAACCAATCCTCTGAACGGCCTTCGCGGAGCTTCGTTTGCTCTGGAACAGGCTACGGCGCAGCTTCCTGAGGTACCGAGCTCTATCGGGCTTGGCTTCTCGATCGAGTCCACCGCTTCAGACGGGTTTGTTGCGCATGCGATTATCGACAAGGCTAGTCTGCCCTGGACGAATGAGGGGTTGGCGCTTGAGGAGCCTAATGACTCCATGCTTTCTGAGGATCTATTCAGAGAAGCGATCTCGCTGTCGAATTCATCTGGGGCCATCGCCAAGCTGATTAGCAGCACCGCCGGCGAG
>JBIKMC010000247.1:0-5241 GCA_044359405.1 Burkholderiaceae bacterium | reverse complement strand
CAGACCACCCGACCAAGCCGAACACAACCACCGAGGAGTTCACGATGAAGTCACTGAAATTGCTTGTTGCCGCAGGACTCTGCGCCATTGCCCAGGCTGCCGCAGCGCAGGCGTTTCCCGACCGCCCGATCCAGCTCCTGGTCGGCTTTCCGCCTGGTGGTGGCGTCGATATTGTCGCGCGCCAACTCGCTGAAGCGCTCTCTGCTCAGTTAGGTCAGCGAGTCGTGGTCGAGAACAAGGCGGGCGCTGCGGGAAACATTGCGATGGAAGCCGTTGCGCGCGCAAAGCCTGACGGCTACACGCTGCTGATGGGCAATCTCGGGATGTTAAGCGCGAATCCCGCGCTGTATCCGAGACTCACGTTCGACCCTGCCAAGGATTTCGCGCCCGTCGCGCGCGTCGTTGTCACCCCGCTGGTCGCGGTCGTTCCCGCGGCGCTGCCGGCGCAGAGTCTCGCACAGTTTGTGGCGCTGGCTCGCGCCAAACCGGGAGAATTCAACTTCGGATCCGGCGGTAACGGCAACATCAACCATCTCGCGGGTGAATTGCTGAAGCTGCAGTCGAGCATCCAGATGCAGCACATTCCTTACAAGGGCAGCGCGCCCGCACTGGTCGATCTGTCTGGTGGTCGCATCCAGCTGATGGTGGACGGTGGCAATGTGGTGCAACCGTTCGTCAAGGACGGCCGTGCCCGCGCCCTCGCGGTGACCGGCGAGATGCGCTCGCCCGCGATGCCTGACGTACCCACCGCGAAGGAATCCGGTATGCCGGACTTTGTCATCTATGGCTGGCAGGGGGTACTGGCGCCTACAGGTACGCCGCAGGCCATCATTGACCGCCTGAGCGCTGAGATCGGTAAGGCGTTGGCCGCGCCCGATTTAAAGAGCCGGCTCTCGGCCCAAGGCACTGAGCCGTCATATCAGTCACCCGCCGAGTTCCGTGCATACATCGCCGGCGAGCAAAAGCGCTGGGCGGAAGTCATCAGAAGCGCGAATATCAAGCTGGACTGACAGGAACGGGTCTGGACACCTGCATCACGGCAGTGAATGCGCGTCGCGGTTTGCACCATGGCACATGGGTGCCTTTGCTCCTTTGACCCCGATGCGAGCATTCCGACGCTGCAGGTCTCCTCGCCCTCTGATTTCGATTCAAACAACGGCTTCGCGCTGGGTCATGCCCTTGTCTGTTGCTAAATAGCTCTGGGCAATGCATCACTCAAGAAATCATAGACCGCACGAATCCTCTTGCTGGTCCGGATCTCCTTGTGGACCGCCAGCCAAACCGGAAGGGGGCGTATTGGCAGCTTTGGCAGCAGCGGTATGACCGCTGGATCGGTTCGGATCATGTGCTCGCTGACAAAGCCGATGCCCAGTCCGGCGCGTACGGCCTCCCATACGACAATCAAGTCGTCGGTCCGGAAGGCAAAGTGCTCACGAGTCACCGGCATGCCAACGGCGGCGAAGCCTTTAAGGGTCTCGTCCGTGCGGTCACCCCCAATGAGATGGTGATCCAGAAGGTCAGCAGGCTGGCGCGGTATGCCGCGTCGACGCAGGTAATCTTGGTGCGCACAGGCCCTGAGCGCCACCTTTCCCACCCGCCTTGCAATCACGGTGGCCTGCTCGGGTTGCACCATGCGTATCGCGATATCGGCCTCTCGCCGCAGGAGGTTGCTTATGGCATTACTGGCCACCAGTTCGACCTGCACGTCGGGCAGCGACAAGCGCATTTTTGCCAGCAAAGGGGGTAGCACATAGCACGACACCGGCTGGCTCGCCGTGATGCGCACCGTTCCGGATATAGCGTGATCAGCACTCATGACGCTGCGCGCCAGCGCATCAGCCCCGAGTTGCATGGTGCGAGCCGAGTCTGCCAGGCGAAGCGCCGCTTCGGTGGGCAGTAGGCCCCGCCCGGTTCGTTCGAACAGAACCAGGCCAAGCTGTGACTCGAGTTCTGCCACGTGCCGGCCGATGGTGGGCTGGCTCGATTGCAACTGTCGCGCAGCGGCCAGCAGGCTGCCCTGCTCGAGTACGGATAGAAATGAGCGTACCAGTGACCAGTCAAACAAATTATTCATAAACGCATTTCAGCTATAAAAGTTTATCTAATTGCGTATATAAATATACCCTTGCACACTGTCTCCATAGACCTTTTGTCGACGGGTGTCTTGTCCGGGTCCTTGCGTGGAGATGACGATGCGACGCATAAATTTCATGAATGCCTCGGCGCAAGGCTCCGAAGGCTGTGCCGATGCCGCCACAGGCCGCCGGTCTTTCATCCGCCTGGTGGGCGGCGGCGCAGTGCTGGCTGCAACAGGCTCGCTCGCCGGGTGCAGCGACGAATTGCCCGAGGCGGCTGTCCAGCCCTGGCGCAGCCCCGATCGAGAGACCGATACGCGACGCTTCATGCTCGCGCACGCGCTCTTGGCGCCCAATCCGCACAACCGCCAGCCCTGGATTGCCGACCTGCGCGAGGCCGGGCGTATCCACCTGATCTGTGATGGCGAGCGACTGCTGCCCGAGACCGATCCGTTTGGCCGCCAGATCCTGATTGGGTGCGGCGCCTTTCTTGAACTGGCCGTAATCGCCGCCGCCCAGCGCGGCGTGTCGGTGAAGGTCGAGCTCTTTCCGGCCGGCGCACCCGCGGACCGTGAACTACCCAAGGCTAGCCGTGTGGCCACGCTGGTGCTGGGCGAGTCCGGCAGTGTATCGGCCGATCTCCTGTATGCCCAGATCGTGCGCCGGCACACCCGCAAGTCTGCCTATGCAAGCGATCGCACGCTACCTGAATCGTTGGTGCGCGGTTGGGTCGAGACGGCCAGCCGGTTCGGTCTGCGCAGCGGTGTGGCGACCGGCTCAGCAGCGATGGATCCAATCCGCCGAATCACGCGCGAGGCCTACGAGATCGAGGCCACGACAGCGCGTACCTGGCTTGAATCGGCCCATCTGATGCGCATCGGCCCGGGCGCCATCGTCGCGAACCCCGATGGCATCAGCTTGAACAGTCCCATGGTGCGAGCGCTGCACACGGTGGGGCTTTTTGACCCGATGCAGGTGCCCTCAAAGGGCAGTAGCTCCCTGAAGCGGGTGATGGATCGCTGGGTGCCCTTTGAGACTGCCAGTGGCTTTCTGTGGCTGGCCAGTCCGGACAATACCCGTCCGACGCAGGTGGCCGCTGGCCGGGCTTACGTGCGTGGCCACTTGTTGGCCACAGCTGCCGGCGTGGATATGCACCCCCTATCCCAGGCCCTGCAGGAGTTCCCCGAGATGAGGGGACCGCGCGAGGCACTGCACCAGACCCTGGGCCTTGGCGCCTCGGGGCATACGCTTCAGATGCTCTCTCGTGTGGGATTCGCCACCGAACCTCGTGGTCCGAGTCCACGCCGCAGCCTGGACTCGCTGGTGCGGACCTGAGCCTCTAGCGACCCAGCCGGTAGGGTTCCTCAAAATCCAGGAAGTCTTGCTCAAGAAGGGCTGCTTCAATCCATGCACCCACGGCTTCAAGTCGTGTCACTCTGTCCATGTAGACACTGACATCGGGTGGTACAGGCAGCTGATAGGTCATCAAGCGCATCACGATGGGTGCATAGTAGGCATCCACAATACTGAAGTGGCCGAACAGCATGGGTCCTTTGTGTTCACTCAAAAGTTCGGACCACATGTTCACGATGCGGCTTAAATCTTCGCGGACTCCCGGCTTGTCGCGCATAGCCAGCGCGCCGACTTCGGGCAAGCGCGCCTCGATATTCATCGGGCACGCATGACGCAAGGCGCTAAAGCCGGCATGCATCTCTGCGCATAGGCTGCGCGCCTTCGCTCGTTGAGTGGGGTGCCGTGGCCAGAGCTGCCGCTGGGGGAAAGTCTCAGCAAGATATTCCGCGATCGACAAGGTATCCCAGACAGAAAGATTGCCATCGACCAGCACCGGTACCTGACCGATCGGGCTGATTTCAGCCAGGCGTTTTTTGAACTGCGAATCGGGCGAGAAACTATCAAAGCGCAGCATGACCTCTTCAAAGTCGATGTCCGATTGCCGCATTAACACCCAGGCACGCATGGACCAGGAAGAGTAATTTTTGTTGCCGATGAAGAGCTTGAGCATGATGTCTCCAGATCAGGGTCTCAGGTCAGGGTTCGCCCAGCCTAACGAAATTCATTCCCGCTTACCACCCGTTGAAACGCGGCCAGGTGGCGGTGATGCGGTCGCCGTTGAGCACGTGGTACTGCCCATACTGTGCACCCGTCGCGCAGGCATGGTTCGGGAGGATGCGCAGCCGCGTGCCGATCGGAAACGCAGTGACGATATCGGTCAGGTGCTCAGGCCCGGGGCTGCGATAAGAGACGATACCGTGCTCCTGATTCGCTGCGCTGAGTACCAGACCTTCGATGACGCGACCCTGCTCGTCGCACACCAGACCATAGCCTTGGTCGACCCTTTGTTTTTGGGTGCCACGGTCGCGGCTCATCGCCATCCAGCCTGCATCGACGATGGCCCAGCCGCGCTCGGCCTGGTGTCCGATTACGGTTGTCGCGATGGACAACGCGATCTCGTCTGTGCGACACACGCCAACGCCGGCCATCACGAGATCGAAGAAGACGTAGACGCCTGCCCGAACCTCGCTGACACCGTTCAGGCTGCGAGCCGATAGGGCCGTGGGCGTTGAGCCCACGCTCACCACGGGGCAGGGCAGGCCCGTCGCGCGCATACGCTCAGCCGCATGGACACACCGAGCACGCTCCTGTTCGGCGATACCGATCAGCTCGGCCTCGGTCTGATAGTCGTACGAACTGCCCGCATGTGTCATCACGCCAAGCTGCGTCGTGAGCCCACTGCGATGAAGAAGCTGTCCAAGCTCGATCAGAAGCGGCGCGTCCGGCTGTACGCCGCTTCGGTGCCCATCGACGTCGATTTCGATCAATACCCGTGGCTGCTGCCTGGCCCGGCGAGCGCCATCCAACAGCGCTTGAGCGGCCTCGATGGAATCGACCACCAGCTGCAGGTTGCAACCGCGACGCAACAATGACATGGCTTGCTCGACCCTGTGCGGCGCAAGTGTGACGCCATACAAAATGTCATCGAAGCCCGCCTCGTGAAACTGTTCGGCCTCTTTCAGCGTCGATACGGTGATTCCGCGCGCGCCGGTATCGCGCTGCCTCCGGGCGACCTCGATGCACTTGCTGGTCTTGACGTGGGGGCGAAAGCTGACGCCCAGCGAATCTAAACGCGACTGCATGCGCGCAATAT
>JBIKMC010000417.1:0-2795 GCA_044359405.1 Burkholderiaceae bacterium | reverse complement strand
CCAACCCAGGTACTGGTTGAAGTGGTCATCCAGAACAAAGGGCTTGGTGGAATCCGCAAACTGAATGGCCAATACGTTGTAGAGCGAATCGCGACCATCAACCGGTGTGCCCAGGTTGTGCTCGACGATGTAGCTTGAGCCCTCCCAACGATGGCTGTAGGCCGCGAAGTTGTCCGAGTAGGTGGCCAGCGCAACATGACTGATGGAATCGTTGCCACCGGCGCCCTCGACCACCTCATTGCCGGTACCACCGAAATTGTCGGCGTCTGGCGAGAGCTGAATGGTGTTTCCGACCTTGAGATATTTGCGTCCGTCGCCCTCGAAGTCCAAGGCATCGAGTTGCGCCTGGGTCACCAGCAAGGTGCTTTGCCCGTAGTCGATGCCCTCAAAGCCAGTGATGACGGCGTTGGTCAGGTCGACATAGCCCACCATGTCGGTGAGAATAAGCCGGTCGTTACTGCCGGCACCGCCTTGCAACACCCCTTTAAGCGAGCCAGAGCCGGTCAGGCGAATGCGGTCATTGCCCGCCCCCGCATCGAGGTCAAAACTGAGGTCGTTGTTGACGCGCACCCAATCGTCACCGGCACCTAATTTGAGCGAGTCAAAGTTGGTGATGTGGATACCATTCGCGAACCAGGTATCCTGGCCTGGCAAGCTGACCGCGCTCAGGTCAACATCCCCGTAGGCACCGCGCAACTCGATGAGCCGAATGCCCTCGTTGGAAATGCCGGCAGGTGCAAAGTCGCCGCCGTCGTTGGCGATGATCAGATGCACGTTTTCGTAGCGAAAGTCCGTATACGCATTCAAAACCCGAAGGCGCTCTAGAGACTGCACCTGGTCGGCAGTCATCCATATGATCTTGTGACCACCCTGATAGCCGATATCGATTTCAAGGGTCTCTACATCACTAAGCATGCCGTCGCGCACGAGCAAGTAAGTGTCGTTGACCAGTTCGAAACGCGCCGTATCAGTGCCATCACCGCCCACAAGTCGGTCGCTAACGAGCACGTGGTTATTACCCCACTCGTTCCACTCATAGGGGCCGACC
Source organism: Burkholderiaceae bacterium (assembly GCA_044359405.1). Classification (GTDB taxonomy): domain Bacteria; phylum Pseudomonadota; class Gammaproteobacteria; order Burkholderiales; family Burkholderiaceae_E; genus SYIM01. Next base: position 1,747 of record JBIKMC010000417.1, on the reverse strand, counting down.
TTGAACGAATACTGGCCCGCAGGGGCCGCCTGCGCCTCTTCGCGCGGAACCAGGAACACATCGTTGCCCGCGCCGCCCGACAACTGGTCAGCCCCGCTGCCCCCTACGAGGGTGTCATCACCAGAGCCACCCGCAAGGGTGTCATTGCCCCGACCGCCCCAGATTCGATCAGCAAACCCAGTGCCGACCAGATTGTCTTCAGCAGCCGTGCCAATGAGGCCAGTATTTTGAGAAATCAGCGGGTCGGCTTCGGGCAGCAGTACTCGGGGTGCAGAGCCCAGCAGTTCCACCGATGAAAGCGTGGTTGGGCCAGGGCGGTCTTTCAGTTGAACCGTACTGATCGAGACCTGCTGAAACTGCGCCAGTTGCGCACTGGTGAGCGTAACGGTACCGGTACCGATCAAACGCTCAACGCCCAGCAGATTGGCACCGCTGAGGTCAAGCGAGCCGATGATTTCCAAGGCGTCCTGGCCCGTACCGCCATCCAACAGGTCCAGCGAAGTGGTCTTGCCTTGAATGACAAGTACATCGTTACCGTCACCGCCACGCAGAACATCGGTACCCGCTACGGTGACCAGACGGTCGGCGCCACCACCGCCCGCAAGTGAATCGTCACCCGCGCCGTCCACCAGAAGATCGACGCCCGCGCCACCCTGCAGGGTGTCGTTACCGGTACTGCCGCGAATGCCTACAAAGCCCGCCGGCAGAATGGAGACATCAGCCGTACCAGCCTCGATCAATTTCAAGACCATGCCAGCCGTACCGGTCTTGCTGGCCGCGAACTGTTGGTACTGCGCAAGCGTCAGGGCAAGGCTTGCCGAATTGGCCTCAAGCCTTTCAATACCGCTGACGGTTGCCTCGGAGATATCGACATCGGCACCGCTAATGCGCAGAGTATCGATGCCATCGCCACCGGCGATCACATCGCGAACCTCGGTCTTGCCCGAGAGGATGATCACGTCATCACCCGAGCCGGCATCGATCGAGTCGACGCCCGCACCCGAATTGATGACGTCTTTACCCGCTCCCGCGATCACCGTGTCGTTACCACCGAAGGTAGTGATGGTGTCGCCCAGCGCCGTGCCCGTCACCGTGTAGGCCTGGTCACCCGATAGGGACAGCGTCGCGCCATTGGTCAGCGTCACCGCGCCCAGGTCAACTGCGCCGCCGCCCTTGACGATGAAGGCCGTACCGGCAAGGCTTTCAAATTGACCTAACTGCGCGCCGCTGAGGTAAATCGCCGCTGGTCCATAACTGAACCCGCTGCCGATCGTGGCGACCGACGCGAGTCGCTCGAATCCCGTCAACGTGGCCAAGGACAGATCGACTGAATACGTGCGGCCGGGAGACTCGCTGGTCCACCCGTACCAAGCGTTCCCGAGATGACCGTGATACATGTCCTGATCAAATCTGAACTCCAAAAGATCGGAGCCTTCGCCACCGTCGTAGCTACCCTGAAGAACGTAGCTGTTGCCGTCCGTCTGCATCGATATCAGGTAGCGCGCTTCGTGGCTGTTGCCCCACGTAACGGGCACCCTCTGCCAGCGTACGGTGTCGCTGCCGGCGCTGCCTTGCACGGTGTTGTCGCCCGCAAACGGGCGAATCAGGTTGTCGCCGGCGCCCGCGATAATGACGTCATTGCCGCTGGTGCCCTCCAGGGTGTGATTACCGCCAAGCGTCGATAGCGAGAGACTGTTGCCCGTGAGAATGACGTCGTCCGCCCGCTCAAGTGTCGACAATTGCGCGC
>JBIKMC010000246.1:0-5246 GCA_044359405.1 Burkholderiaceae bacterium | reverse complement strand
TTGTGTCGGGTGCGACCCGTCGCGCCGAAGGCCAGGCGGGTGTCGAAACCGAGTTCAGCTGGACCTTGGAGCGGGTGGGGCCACGAGCCAGTACCGTCACCGAGAGCTACGATTGGGTGTTCGGTTACAACAGCACGACCGCCGACGATTTTATGGGCGGACTGGTCACGTCCGGGCGCATCACCTTCTCGCCTGCTGACAACCGCGAGACCATCAGCTTCAAGGTCAAGGGCGACAACACCGTCGAGAGCGATGAGAGTTTCTTGGTACAGCTCAGCCCTGTGCTCGCATCGCCCACCGAGGTTCGACCGCCCATTGCGGTGATCGGCAGTCGCAACACCGGTCTTATCGGCGCCACCGTGGTGGCCGACGAGAGCCAGATTGGCTTGCGGCCTGCCGAATACAGCACGGCGTCAACGTCCTCGCAGCGTATCGAAGGAGACGCGTCAGCCAAAGCGGATGGCCCTGATCAACAGATCGTCGAACATTATTTCAGCGTGTGGCGCGGTGCGCCCGCCGGTGTCACAGGCGGTGACATCGTGATGAACTGGCGCGTCTACCCAAATGAAGGCCGCAACCAATGGTTCTACAAAAACTGGCTGAAACAAGACACACGCGAGGCACCCACGGCTGATGATTTCCTGAACGGGCCCGGCGGTACGGACGCCAACGGAAAAGCATACATCGCGTCGGGTCAGGTCACCATTCCCGATGGGCAGTCGGAGGCCTTCATCGCCATCAGAACCAAGGGCAATGTGGACGGTGATCTGCCCAAATCGTTCACGGTCAAGCTGCTCGATGACAGTCCCACCGGAAATGCCGTCTATGTCGAGAGGTCCTATTACCGTTCAACGCGCTGGGACACGGCCACCGGCTATCTCGGCGATGGCGACAACGGCTTTGCGTTGAGCCTTCCTGAACCGAACACCTGGCGGGTTCAGATGGGCAATACCTTTGTCTATCCACGGATATCGGTCCCGGTGCCTCAGCCGCAACCCTGGGACCCCAATTACATCGGAAATATTCAGGTCGATACCGGCAGCGGCAACCGGGAGGTCGGCGAAGGCGTCGAGATGGTTTACCGAGTGTGGCGACGCGGTGACATCAGCTTTGCAGCCAGTGTCGACTGGGAAGTCGAGTTCATGGAGAACGCGGTGGCGGGGGGTACCACGGCCAACCGCTATGTCGCCGATGCCAGCGACTTCAGCGGCGCCATCCGGGGCACGCTCGCGTTTGCCGCCAACGAGGGTTATAAAGATTTCCGGCTGACCATGGCCGATGACGGCATCAACGAGTCTTGGGCTGAAGCCTTCCGGATCAAGCTGAGCAACCCTCAAAGCGCCGGAACCCAGCCCATGACCGTGTTCGAGTCGGCCAACCGGCTGGAGTCGGTCATTCTCGACAAGCAGATTGCATCGACGGTTGCGGTCTCCAAGGCCGAGATCAGCAACAACGGTATCGAAGGTACGGCCGGCTCGCCTGTGACCGACACGAAGATTACCTACACGCTGACCCGTACCGGTGATCTCACCCAGCGCGCACAAGTCGCCTATCGGGCATTTCTCGGTGACAACGCCATCAAGCTCAGTGGCGATAACGAGTATGCGCTGGTCACCTTCGAGCCTGGCGAAGCCGTCAAAACTGTGGTGTTCGATACACCCAACGACACCTGGTACGTATACAAGGACAAGGTTCCCACCGAAATTCCGCACCGCATCGAGTTGATGGATGCCCGCAACACCATGATCAACCAGCTGTATGGCTGGAACGATGTGTCGGGAGGCATCCGTCTGTTCGAATCGGATGCCGTGGTGCCCGACTCCAACGGAATGCTGGTGGCTTCTGGTGGTGATCGTGGCACCGTCACCATCAAGGAAGACGATGTCACGTTGGTGGTTGGCGGCATCTCGGGACGTGAGTACGATTCCGGGCTACGCTCCATTCCCATTTCCATTTCCCGCTACGGCAACATCGACCGCAATATCGTCTTGAATTACGAGATCAAGACGGGTTCGGCATTGGGTGACGACTTTGCACCCAGCGGCGGTCTCTGGAACAAGACGGGCTCGCCCACAAGCCCTGGTGTGGTGGTGGGCAGCGGGCAATTTTTGGTGCTCATGCCTGACCAGGTCAGCCTGACCCAAGAGCGTTGGTCGGGCTGGCTGGGCAACCAGGTTAGCCAGCAAAACACTTGGGATACGCTGGCACCCAACGGGGGCATCGCGACGCTGACCGAGGTCAATCGGGCCGGCGAGTGGCGTCACGATGCGCGACGGATCAGCGGTGTTTTCAAGGCCCCCTTGTCGGGTGAGTACTTCTTCCACCTGCGCTCCGACGATCCGACCCAGCTGTACCTGGGCACCGGCAGCGAGCGCTCCAGCCGTGCGGCAGAACCGCTGGTCAGCGTCACGAGCCCAACCGGCAATATCAACTGGGATACGAGCCAGAAGTCGGTCGCGGTCACCCTGGTCGAGGGACAGAGCTACTATCTCGAGGTTCGTCAGCCCTTCGATACTTCGTACGGTGAGTATTTGTCGGTGGGCTGGACCTTGCCCAACAGCACCGACGTGCAGGTGATCGGCAGCCGCAAGGAGTCTCAGCAGTACGTGCTGCCCATGGTGCAGGGCGATACGAAGATTGAGTCTGACGAAACCTTCAACGTCACGCTGACGCAGGCCAGCCCATCGGCCAACGTGTTGTTCCGATCGCTGCTGGCTGGCCAGTCGGCGCCGAACTTCACGGTTCCCGGTTCGCCAACGTTTTCCGGCGAGGGCCGTATCACCTCGGATGATGTCGAGTGGTCGGTCACGGCGCAGTCGGCCACCCAGGCGGTTGAAGGCAACACCAACAACACCGAGGTGACGTTCACCATCAGCCGTGGTCAGGGCTACACCGGACCTGCCGTCGTCAATTGGGCTATCACCGGCGCCACGGCGGCGGATGTCATCAATGCAGCCGATTTCACCCATGCGCTTACCGGCACGGTAAGCGTCGCGAACAACCAGGGCAGCGTCTTGGTCAAGGTTTACGTCAAGGGCGATTACCTGGCCGAAAAAGACGAGACCTTCCGGTTCTCGGTTACCGGCGCCGACTTTGGCATTGCCAGTCCAACCAACGCCTCGCGCGACTATAAGATCATCAACAACGACTCCAATGTGCGGGTTGACACCGTGAATTTCGTGGAGGGCGATTCGGGCGCGACGAACATGGCCTTCACCATCACGCGGCTTGGTACGCAAATTGGTGACACCAATGTCACGGCCACGCTCCAGGACGACACGACCAACATTGCCGACTTCGATGCAGCAGCGCGAACGCCCCAGGTCTTCTCGTTCAAGGCTGTGGCTGGCGCTCCAACCTATTCCGAGGTCACGCAGACCTTCAACGTTCCTGTGCTGGGCGATGTTGCGGTCGAGCCCGATGAACGCTTCAAGGTGCAGCTGTCCGGCTTCAACCTGGATGTGGTGCGGGGTACCGACGGCCTGGGCAACATCGTCGATACGCCCACGGTGATTGCCACCTTGGGCAACAACGATGCCAGTTATCGAATCACCGCCGGTCCGTCGGCTGTTGAGGGCGATGCGGCGGGGCAGACCTTTACGGTCACCCGTGGCGCCAGTACGGCTATCGACCAGACCATCAACTGGCGTATGGTCTCCGCTACCGGCCCTTACGCTGTGCAGGCTGCTGATCTGGTGGTCAATCAGATCCCGTCCGGAAGCCTCGTCTTCAAGCCGGGCGAACTCAGCAAGACCATCACGATCGTGTCGAAGGCCGACACCACGCCCGAACTCAACGAAAGCTTCAGGATCCGCATCTCGGCATCCGAGGAAAGTGCTGGCGTGCAGATCGCGACCGCTCAGGCGAGTGGTCGAATCTTGAACGACGATCCCGGCGTGCCCCAGATCGAACCCGACACCACGCTCAAGCTGGGCGCCAGCGCGAGTGCCTTGGAGTCGGCCGCCGAGGGTGTCAAATTTACAATCGCGCGCACCGGAAACCTGTCGTACACCGCCGACGTTCAGTGGCGCGTCGAGTACACCACGGGCGACGGCAGTCACGCCGAGTTGGCCGACTTTGGCGATGCGCTGCCCACGGGCAAGGTGACCATGGAAGCCGATCAGGCCTCGGTCGACTTTTGGGTGCCGGTGACCAACGACAACCTGCTGGAAGGGGCCGAGACCTTCCGCGTCGTCTTGTTCGGGGCCGACCCAGGTCTGCAGATCGACTCGACGGCAAACAGCGCCACCGGCACTATCCAGGACGACGAGGCGCGGATAGACATCAGCAGCCCGGCAGCAGCGGCCAGTCCAACTCAAGTGACTGAAGGCACGGGAACCAGCGGCGGTCAGTACAGCTTCGTCATCACACGGTCGATCTTCAATGACAAGGTGTCGTCGGTCGATTGGACGGTCAGCAGCCTCAATCCGGGCAATGGCAATGACGACTTCGCTGGTCCAATCACCGGAACCGTCACGTTTGCGGTGGGCGAAACCTCGAAGACCGTCTCGGTCGCCCTCAGGACCGATACGGTCTGGGAGACCAAAGAGCCCTTCAAGGTCGAACTGTCCCGGCCCAGCGTGGGCACAGCCCTGGGCAGCGACGTCGTAACCCACTTCGATATCGTCAACGATGATGCCGACCGCTTCTCCTTGTCGGCGCCGCGCCTGCTGGAGGGGGATCCGACCGGCGATGATCCTGAATTCGCCAGCTTTGCCATCACGGCCACCCGCCTCAACAGTCTGGACGAGGGCCGTTTCGATTGGACCATCGAGTCCTCGGCCTTGGCGCCGCTCGATCTTGCCCGGATTCAGGAAGACACGCGTTCGGGCACCTTGAACTTTGCGGTCGGCGAACTCACCAAGACCTTCAATATTCTGGTGCTGAAGGACAACCTGGGTGATCTCGATCGCAACTTCGATGTCGTGCCGAGCAATGCCTACAGCGGCGACGGTTTGACCCCCAGCTTTGCGCAAGCCCGGGTGACCGCCACGGTGGTCAATGAAGATCCGGTGGTGGGCGTCCACGTCGATACCCTTGCGTATCCGACAGGCAACGTCCAGGTCCCTGAGGGACAGGGCGGTCTAGGTACGATCGTGCAGTACACGATCCGCCGTTCCGGCGACGTGAGCGGGGCGGCGATCGTCGATTGGGCGGTGCAGCCCAACGCGCAAGCGACGGCCAGTGTCAACGCCACCGACTTTGGCGGATTCTGGCCCTCGGGCACGGTTTCATTCTTGCCGCAA
>JBIKMC010000039.1:0-17506 GCA_044359405.1 Burkholderiaceae bacterium | reverse complement strand
AGATATTGTTTTCGGAAGGAGGTTTACCGCTAATTGCCTGCCTGCGGCGCTTTTAGGCCGACGGCCGGTCTTTTATCTGTGCGGCCCGGCCAGCATGATTCAAGAACTTACTGCGGATTTGCAGGCCCGTGGCGTTCATGGCTTTGATATCTTCTGCGAGTTGTTTTCTGCAACAGTTTCTCAGGGACATCTGCCCGCTGCGTCTGCAAAGATCATTTTGAAACAATCCGCTGTGACTTTGGATTGGCACCCAGAATCGGGAACGATACTGGATCTGGCAGAGGCAAACGGTATAACAATGAGAAGCGGTTGCCGCGTGGGCCAATGCGAAAACTGTTCCGTCGGAATCGTGAAGGGGAAGGTCGCCTATCTGGGGGAGGCCAGGCCACAATACGACTCCGAATGCCTGACTTGCCAGGCGGTTCCAGATGGCGACGTGATTCTCAGTCTCTGAGCGTCGGTCAGGCGCTTGGAAGGGGCAATGGTCTCAGTGCGAGGGTGTTGAGCAGGTTGGTCTTCTGCTGCTTGCTCACACCGTGTGCTGTGGGCGGAATGGACGAAAAAAAACAGCGTGGCTTTTGACCACGCTGTTTGAGAGGGGTGCTGCTGGTGTCAGCAGATGCCCAGCAGCAATTACATATCCATGCCGCCCATACCGCCCATGCCACCCATACCACCGGGCATGCCGCCAGCGGCCGGTTTGTCTTCCGGCTGCTCGGCCACCATGGCGTCGGTGGTGAGCATCAGGCTGGCAACCGAGGCTGCGTTCTGCAGTGCCGTACGGGTAACCTTGGTGGGGTCGACCACGCCCATGTCGAGCAGATCACCGTAGGTGCCGGTCGCGGCGTTGTAGCCGTGGTTGCCTTTGCCCTTAAGCACTTCCGAGACGACGACGCTGGCTTCTTCACCGCAGTTGGACACGATCTGGCGCAGGGGCTCTTCGACGGCGCGCATGACGATCTGGACGCCGGCGTCCTGATCGGCGTTGTCACCCTTGACCTTGATGACCGAGCGGGCGCGCAGCAGTGCCACACCACCACCGGCCACGATGCCTTCTTCGACGGCTGCGCGCGTGGCGTGCAGGGCGTCTTCGACGCGAGCTTTCTTCTCTTTCATCTCGACTTCGGTGGCGGCACCGACGCGGATGACGGCCACACCACCGGCCAGCTTGGCAACGCGCTCTTGCAGCTTCTCGCGGTCGTAGTCGCTGGTGGCCTCGTCGATCTGCTGACGGATCGCCTTGACGCGGGCCTCGATGGCTTTGGTTTCACCAGCGCCGTCGATGATGGTGGTGTTTTCTTTACCCACTTCAACGCGCTTGGCACGACCCAGGTCAGCCAGCGTGGCTTTGTCCAGGGACATGCCGGTTTCCTCGGCGATGACCACGCCACCGGTGAGAATGGCCATATCTTCGAGCATGGCCTTGCGGCGGTCACCAAAGCCGGGGGCCTTGACGGCCACGGTCTTGAGGATGCCGCGGATATTGTTGACCACCAGAGTGGCCAGCGCCTCGCCCTCAACTTCCTCGGCGATGATCAGCAGGGGACGGCCTGCCTTGGCAACCTGCTCAAGTACCGGCAGCAGGTCACGGATGTTGCTGATCTTCTTGTCGTGCAGCAGCACGAACGGATCATCCATCACCGCAATCTGCTTGTCGGGATTGTTGATGAAGTAGGGCGAGAGGTAGCCGCGATCAAACTGCATGCCCTCGACGACGTCGAGTTCGTTGTTCAGCGACTTGCCGTCTTCGACGGTGATCACGCCCTCTTTGCCTACTTTCTCCATGGCTTGGGCGATGATGTTGCCAATTTCGTCATCGCTGTTGGCCGAGATCGAGCCCACCTGAGCAATTTCTTTGGTGGTGGTGCAGGGTTTGCTGATCTTCTTGAGCTCTTCGGTCAGCGCGCCGACAGCTTTGTCGATGCCGCGCTTGAGATCCATGGGGTTCATGCCGGCGGCGACATACTTCATGCCTTCGCGCACGATGGCCTGAGCCAGCACGGTGGCGGTGGTGGTGCCGTCACCCGCGTTGTCAGAGGTCTTGGAGGCGACCTCTTTGACCATCTGGGCGCCCATGTTCTCGAACTTGTCCTTCAGTTCGATTTCCTTGGCGACTGATACGCCGTCTTTGGTAACCGTGGGAGCGCCGAAGCTGCGCTCGAGCACAACGTTACGACCCTTGGGGCCCAGCGTAACCTTGACCGCATTGGCCAGGATATTGACGCCGTTGACCATCTTGTGACGGGCATCGTCGTGGAACAGTACGATTTTAGCTGCCATGTTCTAAGTACTCCTGATAACTCGCTGAATGAGTAGTAAGGCGGGTGGATTACTCGACCACCGCCATGATGTCTTCCTCGCGCATGACGAGGAGCTCTTCGCCGTCAACCTTGACGGTCTGGCCGCTGTACTTGCCGAACAGCACTTTGTCGCCGACTTTGACAGCCATGGCGCGAACTTTGCCGTCGTCGCCAACCTTGCCATTGCCGACCGCCATAACCTCGCCCTGGTCGGGTTTTTCAGCAGCTGAATCCGGAATCACGATGCCGGAGGCCGTCTTGCGCTCATTGTCCAGACGCTTGATGATCACGCGATCATGCAGGGGACGCAGTTTCATGAAACATGCTCCTAAATGCTTGAAATAAAACAGTTTTTGCTTGTGTTGCCGACCGGGGTCGACGCGGTGTCACCAGGGGGACGAGGCATAACAGACCCTGTTGTTGTTAGCACTCATCTCCTGCGAGTGCTAATTATAGGGGTGATCGACGCCGTTTCAAGTCCGGGGGTGATTTTGGTGGGGGACTTTCTGGGGGAAGCTTGATTCAGGCGGTGCGGTTTTCGCTTGAAGCGGCGCGGCCGTCTCCCGACGCGATGTGGTCCAGCCTCGAGACGGTGCGGATTTTGCCTCAGGCAATACGGCTGTAGCGCGTTCCGGCGCCAGCCTGATTCAGGTGGCGGTCGAATGCCATGGCCACGGCGCGCACCAGTAGGCGTCCGCGCGCCAGCACTCGAACACCGTGCCGGTCTATGGCCACAGCGCCCGCCTCGCGCAGATCGGCAAGAGCCTTGGTGGCATCTTTCAGGCGCTCGCAGGCCTGCGCGCCAAAATCGTTCTCAACCGAAGCCCAGCGCGGGGCGAAATTGCACATGAGTGCCTGGATGGCTGCCCGGCGCAGAAGGTCATCGTCATCAAGCTCGATACCGTGAATAATGGGCAGATTCCCCTGGCTGACGGCTGTCTGCCAACCGGGCAGGGTCTTGTCGTTTTGAGCATAGACGCGGCCGACTGAAGAAATGGCCGATACGCCAAGGCCAATCAGGTCCCCCGAGTCATGGGAGCAGTAGCCCTGGAAGTTACGATGCAGGCGGCGTTCGCGCTGAGCCGGCTGGGTGTCAAGCGTCATGGTCAGACCTTCTGTCAGAAAGTGTGACAATGCGGCGATGGCGCCCCGTTGTCCTTGATCCGGCGCAAATCTGCGCGTTGTGGGGGTCTGTGCGCGTCGGTTTAGTCGTTCACCGCGACCGTGTAGTTGAGCGGCAGACGCCCACCGTCCGGATAGATGATTTGGCCCGTTATGTAGGACGACTCTTCGCTGGCTAGAAAGAGTGCGACCGAGGCGATTTCCTCGGGCTCTCCCAGCCGTTTCATGGGCGTGCGCGACATGATTTTTCGGCGTGCGGCGTCCGAGCCCAGCACCGCCTTGCGGGCCAGATCGGTTGCGATCGTGCCGGGACCTATCCCGTTTACGCGAATACCGTGCTCGACCAGCGAAATTGCCATACCCCGGGTGAGCTGATTAACCGCACCCTTGGAGACCGCGTAAGCAATCTGGTCGGGAATGATCAGCAGGGCATTGACGCTCGACATGTTCACGATCGCGCCGCCTTCTCCCTGAGCCACCATCTGCCGTGCGGCCGCCTGCCCCAGTGTGAAGTAGGCACGCAGATTCAGCGCCATGACCCGATCGAAGTCGGCCTCAGTGAGCTCGAGAAAATTGGCTGCGTGCGTAATCCCGGCGTTATTGATGAGGATGTCCAGGCGGCCGAAGTGATCGACTGCTGTGCGAACCATGCGGGCAGCAACGCCCGAACTGGTTAGATCGCCCGCAATGTAGCGGCTGCCTGGCACCGCCTGTTCGAGTCTGCGAGCGCCTGTCTCGTCGATATCGACAATCAAAACCTGAGCGCCCTCCTGGGCGAATCGGCGCACGATTGCCGAGCCGATGCCGCCGGCGCCGCCGCTGACCAATGCCACCTTTCCCCGTAAACGCATAACACGTCTCCTCTGTCGATGAAGCGACCGATTTGCGCGACGTTCGCCAAGCCGCCGTGCACCCATATCGATAAACGAACGCAGGCATGAGCGACTGGGTCGAGCACGATGGGCGATAATCCGACCCGGAATCACAAGTTCATGATCACACGTTTCCGTCGGCAATTACAGCAGCCCCGATGGCCCCGGTCGCCCCAGATATTTCGGTGGCCTCAGCGGTTGCGGTCTGTCTATTGGATTCGGTGGCTTCAGCCGCTTCAGTGTGTCCAGCGCTGGTACCAGCGCCGGTGGCGGTTTGCCACGCTGTCACTGGTCTGTGCGCTCGGTTTTCTGTCCATGCCCTCCCAAGCGGCCGAGCCGCCCGCGCCGATTGCCGCGTGGGTCAAGACCGCTGGGGTCGCGCCCGAACGGACAGGCCTCATTGCCCTGCCTCTAGATGGCGGTCCTGCGCTGATCCAGTGGAATGCACGGGCAGCGCTTAATCCGGCGTCGACCATGAAGCTGATCACCACGCACGTGGCCCTGTCGCTTCTGGGCCCCGAGCATCGGTGGGTGACCGCGCTGCACCTCGATGGCGATCTGCGCGATGGTGTGTTGCGGGGTAATCTGGTGCTGCGTGGCGGCGGAGATCCCAAGCTGGTGATTGAAGATCTGACCGAACTCATCGGGCGGATCAGGGCTGCAGGTCTGCGCGAGATCCGTGGCGATCTGGTGATTGATGACGGTCTGTTCGCCCTGACGGCGGACCAGGGCGCACCGATCGATGGTGATGCCTCGCAACCTTATAACGTGGGACCACACGCCGCGCTGATGAACTTTAAGGCGACACGTGTCATCGTCAGGCCAGTTGCCGAGCAGGTCCGCATTTCCCTTGACCCGCCACTTGCGGATGTCAGGCTTGTCAACGAATTGAAGCTGATCAACGGCCCCTGCCAGGCTGTGGGGCAGACGCTCTGGATACGCGAGTCGACTACCGCTGCGGGCGCAGGCACTGGGACGAGGCCCGCCATCCATGTGGCCGGTCGCTACTCGCCCGCGTGCGGTGAGCAAGCCTTGTTCGCAGCCGTGCTCTCGCATCGCCAATTCATACACGGGTTTTTCAAGGCGGCCTGGCTCGCTGCTGGCGGTGTACTGACCGGAACGACCCGCGTCGAGCCGAATGCTGCGCGCGGTGAGCCCTGGTTACGCTGGGTGTCGCCTCGCACGCTGGCCGATGTCGTGCAGGACATCAACAAATTCAGTAACAACGTCATGACGCGGCAGGTGCTGCTGGGGCTGGCCGCGCGCGACGGTGTAGCGGCTACGCCCGAGCTTGCCCGCGAGCGGGTGCGGATCTGGCTTGAGCAGCGCGGACTTGGCGACAACGGTCTTCAGATCGACAACGGTTCTGGGCTGTCGCGCGATGAGCGCATCAGTTCCCAGGCGCTGGGGCGCCTGCTGGTGCACGCGGCGGGTTCGACCCACGGAGATCTGTTTCGTGTGTCTCTGCCACAAGTGGGCGTTGACGGCACCATGCGCCACCGGTTAGCTCGGCATCCGGTTTCGGGGCGCGCGTTCATCAAGACCGGCAGTCTGCGCGACGTACGCTCAATCGCCGGCTATGTCGATGCGGCCTCGGGCAAGCGATATGCCGTTGTCTTGATTTTCAATGGCGAGCCCATGCTGGGTGCCCAGCCTGCGCAGGATGCATTTTTACGTTGGGTTTATGAAAACGGCTGAAGCCTCGCAGCTGGATGTGGGCTCACCCAAGCGGCGATGACCCGCCTCACAGGCCCAGAGAGCCCCATAGCGAATCGATACGTGCCTTGACCGCTGGATCCATGCTGATGGGGCGTCCCCATTCGCGCGATGTTTCTCCGGGCCACTTGCCAGTGGCGTCAATACCCATCTTCGAGCCCAGACCTGATACGGGGGAGGCGAAGTCAAGGTAATCGATGGGCGTGTTCTCAACCATGACGGTGTCGCGAGCGGGGTCTACGCGCGTGGTGAGCGCCCAGATGACCTCGCGCCACTGACGGATGTCGACGTCGTCATCGACCACGATGATCAACTTGGTGTACATGAATTGCCGAAGAAAGCTCCAGATGCCGAACATGACGCGCTTCGCGTGTCCCGGATACTGTTTGCGCATTGACACCACCGCCAGACGGTAAGAGCAGCCCTCAGGGGGCAGATAGAAATCGACGATCTCGGGAAACTGGCGGCACAGGATAGGCACAAACACCTCATTGAGGGCGACCCCGAGAATGGCGGGCTCGTCGGGTGGTTTTCCTGTGTAGGTGGAGTGGTAGATAGGGTCACGGCGATGCGTGATGCGTTCGATCGTGAATACGGGAAACCAATCCTGTTCGTTGTAGTAGCCGGTGTGATCGCCGAACGGACCCTCCAGGGCCATCTCATAGCCGGTGAGCGCTGCGGGCGGCAACGGCCCCTGCCACCCCAGCCGTGCTGCGTGTGCGCGTGTGAGCTCGCTGTCCGCATCGGGACGGATGACGCCCTCCAGCACGATCTCCGCGCTGGCAGGCACTTTGAGGTCGCTACCCAGGCAGCGCGCCAGCTCGGTGCGACTTCCTCGCAGCAGCCCCGCGAACTGATACTCGGACAAGTTGTCCGGTACCGGCGTGACCGCGCCCAGAATGGTGGCAGGGTCTGCGCCCAGTGCAACGGCCATCGGGAATGCCGAGCCAGGGTTCGCGCGAGCATGGTCGCGAAAATCGAGCGCGCCGCCGCGATGGGCCAACCAGCGCATGATGGTCTGGTTACGTGAGATGACCTGCTGTCGGTAAATACCCAAATTCTGTCGAGGTTTTCCGGGACCTCGGGTGACCACGAGACCCCAGGTGATGAGCGGCGCTGCATCGTCAGGCCAGCAGGTCTGAACAGGAAGCCGGTCGAGGTCAACTGCCGAGCCCTCAAGCACGGTCTGCTGGCAAGCCGGAGAGCCCACCTCGCGCGGGCTCATGTTGAGTACCTGTCGGAGTACCGGCAATTTCTCCCACGCGTCGCGCAGGCCGCGAGGGGGTTCTGGCTCCTTGAGATAGGCGAGCAGTCGTCCCACTTCTCGCAAGGCCTCGGTGGAGTCTTCGCCCATACCCATTGCAACGCGGCGAGGCGTACCGAACAGATTGGCCAGAACCGGCATGGACCAGCGCTGATTACCGTCGCGTACCCGCTCGAAGAGAAGGGCAGGTCCTTCGCTACGCAAAACCCGGTCGGCAATCTCGGTCATCTCAAGCCTCGGAGAGACATCCACCGTGATGCGCTTGAGCTCGCCCTGTTTTTCAAGTTGCTGGATGAAGTCGCGCAGATCTTCGTATTTCATGAGAGCGTAATCCAGGCTGATGGGCTGATCGAACGCGCACGTAGACCGACCAGACACGAGTTTTTGCGATGTGGCATCAAGATTTTCACCATACGAATTTTCGCACGGTGTTTGCTCAATCTTGGGGCTTTTTGCTGATGACTTAAGGCTTGGCGGCTTGGTGTTCCAACCTCAAGCGGTACAATGCGCTCTCCTTCAGTGCTTCGGCCGTTACAGCAATTCTGACCGGCCTGTTTGTTGCCCCTGTGCCCTGGGTCTTCTAGTTTTGGGTGCGAGGGAGGGGGTTATAGCCCCCGGGTAGTTGTCGCGCTGGCGGTGCCTTGATGCGGCCCGTCCGCTGCCAAATTGGTTGATGGCGCGTACTTGTGCCGTGTCCGGCTGGTCCCTGTTTCGGGGCAGGCCGGTGTTCACTCTTGAATCATTCCGACTGACTGCCGGCATTTTCGATGTGCTGGCCAAGGGGAGATTCCATGATGAAGACAGATCTGACGAGAACAACGTCGATCAGTTCGATAAGGTCGGTGAGTGTGCGTGGTTTTAGATTGTGCTTGCTGGTGCTCAGTGTATGCGCGCTTGAGGTGGTGTTGCTTCCGCGCGAATTGCGCCTGGGGCCTTCAGAGCGGGACGCGCTGCAGGCGCGGCCCCTCTTCGCACGCAGCGTGTACAGCCTGCCTGATGAGGGCATGGTCGAATCGGCACCGGTCAACGCCGGGTCGATCGGCGCTGAGCCGGCGGGTGAACAGCGGGCCGTGGCCGGCTTCATCGCCCAGAAATATCGTCTTGAGCTCGAGACGGTCGAGGGCGTGGTGCGCGTGGCGTACCTGGCCGCCCGGCAGCTCAACGTCGATCCGCTGCTGGTGCTGGCCATCATTTCGGTCGAGTCGGGTTTTAATCCGGCGGCCCAAAGCCGGCGCGGGGCACAGGGGCTGATGCAGGTCAGAACCCGGGTGCATGCCGAGCGATTCGAGCCCTTCGGTGGCCGGATTGCGGCCTTTGATCCCTGGGCCAACATTCACGTGGGTATTTCCATTCTCAAGGATTACCTCACGCGTGAGGGTACGGTAGAGCGTGCGCTAAAGTCGTATGTTGGAGCTGCGCAGCGCCCTGACGATGGTGGCTATGGGGCCAAAGTGCTCGGTGAGCGCGCTCGGCTGTCGGCGGTAGCCCGCGGCGAGGACCCCTTGGCCGCTGCGGGCGGGCGCACGGACGAATCGCTTGCGGGCGGTGCGTCGGGAACGCTTCAAAGCCAGGGAAGTTAAAGCGCGCGACCTTTCCAGGCTGATCAGGACCGTCGCAAGAAATTTGCGATGCGTTCGACGGCCTGCTCCAGCAGGTCTTGCCGCGTAGCGTAAGACAGACGCAGATAGCGCTGTGACTCATGGATGCCGAAGTCTTGACCCGGCACGATTGAAACATGTGCCCGCTCAAGCAGGGCTTCGGCAAACTCACTACTGTCGTCCGAGTGGGCGCTGCAGTCTATCCAGACATAGAAGGCGCCGTCCGGTGTAACTGGTACGCTCAAGCCAGCTTGGCGAAGAGCGGGCACGATGAAGTCTCGTCGCTGTCTGAACGAGTGGCGCTGCATCTCGAAAATCTCGCGTGACTCCGGGGTGAAGCAGGCGAGGGCCGCGCGTTGAGCCAATGCCGATGCGCAAATAAATAAATTTTGCGACAGCTTCTCGAACGTAGCGACCAATTCGGGGGGTACGACCAACCAGCCCAGGCGCCAGCCGGTCATGCTGTAGTACTTGGAAAAACTGTTGGTGACGATGATGTCATCACCCCAGCTGAGTGCCGAGCGCGGCGCGGTGTCGTAGGTAAGCCCCAGATAGATTTCGTCAACGATGCAGAAACCACCGCGCTGTCTGACTGCCTGAATGATTTCGCCCAGCTCCTCATGCGCGATGGAGGTGCCTGTGGGGTTTGCCGGCGAGGCCAGAAGGGCGCCCACTGTATCGACGCACCAGTTTTTCTCCAGAGTCTCGCGCGTCATCTGAAAGGCAGTGGCAGGCCCTACCGGCACCGCATCGGGGATGCCGTCGACGGCCGCCACAAAGTGCCGGTTACACGGATAGCTTGGATCGGTCAGCAGCACCCGGTCGCCTGGGTTGACCAGCGCGGTGCATGCCAGCGACAGCGCCGCCGAGGCGCCGGCTGTGATGATGATGCGTGACGGATCGATATCCAGTCCGAACCGATCGTGATAATCGCGCGCGATCGCCTCACGTAGCGGCGTAATGCCCAGTGCCGGCGTGTACTGGCTAAGGCCAGCATGGGCCGCCTGCGCGAGCGCTTTGACCACGGCAGGTGCGGCCGTGAAGTCGGGCTCACCAATATTCATCTGAATGACGGGATGGCCAGCCGCGGCCAGAGCGTTCGCCCGCTTGACCAGTTCCATCACGTGAAAGGGGGCGATGTGCTGAACCCGGTGGGCGACTCGCGGCGCCTGTGCTGCCATGCCTGTGCTCATGTGCGCGCGGACCGTCACCGGGCGGTGGGCCGATCGGTATTGCCCGAGCGAGCGGCGCTTTGTGCGAGAAAATCAATGGCGGCCTGAAGGCCGCCGCGCTCGTGTGGCACGCCGGCGAGCACCAGACCCATTTCGATACCCGCGAGCGTGCCCATGAGGCTCAAGTCGTTGAAATCGCCCAGGTGACCGATGCGGAACACCCAGCCTGCCAGACGGCCAAGCCCTGTGCCCAGCGACATATTGAAGTGGTGCAGCACCGCGCGACGGAATGCGTCAGCGTCATGAGGCTTGCCAGTCGCGAGATTGGCTGGCATGACGACGGCTGTGAGCGCGGGGCTGTATTCGTCTGGGTTCTGGCACAGCAACTCCAGGCCCCAGGCTCTGACGGCGCGCCGCGTGGCTTCAGCATGCCGCTGATGGCGCGCGAATACCTGAGGCAAGCCCTCGGCCAGAAGCATGTCAATGGCTTCAGCGAGTCCGTACAGCAGGTTGGTGGACGGTGTGCTGGGCCAGTAACCCTTTTCGTTGGCCACGATGATTTCCTGCCAGTCCCAGTAGGCCCTCGGCAGTCGGGCGGTGCGGCTGGCCGCCAGCGCCTTCGCACTGACCGCATTGAAGGACAGCCCCGGCGGCAGCATGAGTCCCTTTTGCGAACCCGCCACGGTGACATCGACTCCCCACTCATCGTGTCGATAGTCGACCGAGCCCAGTGAGGAAATCGTGTCAACCATGAGAAGGGCTGGATGCCCACAGGCATCGATAGCCCTGCGCACCGCGGCGATATCAGAGGTAACGCCCGTTGAGGTTTCGTTGTGCACAACGCAGACCGCCCGTATGGCATGCCCGGTGTCGTCCGACAGACGCCGGGCGATGGCTTGGGCATTCACACCCTGCCGCCAGTCCCCGGCAATGAATTCGGGCTGCAGGCCGAGTCGCTCGGCGAGTCGCTTCCAGAGGGTGGCAAAGTGTCCGGTCTCAACCATGAGCACGCGGTCGCCCGGCGACAGGGTATTGACCAGCGCTGCCTCCCAGGCGCCAGTGCCTGAGGCCGGATAAATAATCACCGGTTGCGTCGTCTGAAAAATCTTGCGGATGCCGCCAAGTACCTTCAGGCCCAGTTGCGCAAACTCGGGGCCACGGTGGTCTATGGTGGGATGGTCAATGGCTCGCAGCACGCGATCAGGCACGTTCGTAGGGCCTGGAATTTGCAGGAAATGCCGCCCGCTTGCATGGCTATCGAGCATCACGCCACTGGGAAGTTTCATAACCACCTCTGTCTGGATGCGCGACATTGTATGCTCTGGCGGCCTTGGCTCAGTCTGTTCGGCGACCCAGTCCACAGGGATTGGGTCCCAGGCGTTTGAGCCCCTTGCGTCATCTGTCAGTGAGTGTGCCCATGAGTGTCGCCGCGAAACCGATCAGCCTTGCCCCCTCGGCCTCGCTCGAGCGAAGCCGTTTGGCTCAGCGCCTCAGGCGCGTCCTTAAGGGCGAGGTGCGCTTTGACGCGTTCACGCGTGGGCTCTATGCCACCGATGCGTCCATCTACCAAGTCGATCCGATCGGGGTGGTCGTTCCGGCCGACGAGCTTGACCTGCAGACGACGATTGAATTTGCCCGTGACATGAAGGTTCCGATTCTCCCAAGGGGCGCCGGGACCAGTCAGTGCGGGCAGACGGTTGGCGAGGCACTGGTTATTGACACGAGTCGTCACCTCAATTCGGTGATGAAATTTGATGCTGATGCGATGAGTGTCGAGGTACAACCCGGCATCGTGCTGGATCACCTCAACGCGTATCTCAAGCCGCATGGTCTTTGGTTTCCGGTGGATGTTTCCACCTCGGCCCAGGCAACTCTTGGCGGGATGGCCGGCAACAACTCATGTGGGTCGCGTTCGATTGCGTATGGCAACATGGTCCATAACGTCTCGGGCATCGATGCGATTCTCGCCGATGGGGTGCGCGAGTATTTCGGGCCGTTTGGCGCAGACGCGGCGCGTCCCCTGGCCGGCGCGCGCAGCTCCGCGCTGGTGTCGCGGCTGTTCGAAATCGGAGTGGCCGAACGCGACGAAATCGAGCGGGTCTGGCCTACCGTGATGCGTCGAGTGGGGGGCTACAACCTCGATTTGTTTCATCCGCGCTCTGAGCGACCCTACACGGCCGACGGCTCGGTGAACCTGGCGCACCTGCTGGTGGGGTCGGAGGGCACCCTGGCCTGCTTCAGGCGTCTGCACCTGAAGCTGTCGCCGCTGCCGACGGCCCGGGTGCTGGGCGTGGTGAATTTTCCCGACTTTCATACAGCGATGGACAGCGCCCAGCATCTGGTGAAACTCGGGCCCAGCGCGGTCGAACTGGTCGATCGAACCATGATTGATCTTGCCCGAGCCAACCCCGCCTTCCGACCGGTGATCGATACCGCGCTTGTTCATCGAGATGGACGACTGCCTGAGGCCATTTTGCTGGTGGAGTTTGCGGGGGATGACAAGACGCGGTTATTGCCGAAGTTGCGCGAGCTGGTCGATTGTGTGGGCGACCTTGGTCTGGAGGGGGCGGTCGTTCAGCTAAGCGACGATAAGGCGCAAAAGGCCCTGTGGGAGGTGCGCAAGGCAGGTCTGAACATCATGATGTCGCTGCGTGGTGATGGCAAGCCAGTGAGCTTCATTGAAGATTGCGCAGTGCCCCTTGAACATCTGGCCGAGTACACCGATCGACTGTCCGAAGTGTTCCGGCGCAACGGTACGCGCGGCACCTGGTACGCGCATGCCTCGGTCGGCACGCTGCATGTACGGCCTATTCTTGATATGCGGGTCGGTGGCGATGACGGTGGTGCTGCCCGTATGCGACGAATCGCCGAGGAAGCCAGCGAGCTGGTCAGGCGCTTCAAGGGCGCTTTTTCGGGCGAGCATGGTGATGGGCTGGTTCGAAGCGAGTGGGTGGACTGGCAGTTCGGTCCGCGACTGACCCGTGCGTTTGAATCGGTCAAGGACGCGTTCGATCCCCAGGGGCTGATGAACCCCGGCAAGATTGTGCGCAGCACCCGAATGGATGATCGCAGCCTGTTCCGCTTCAAACCGGGCTATCGCGTCACGCCGCTGGACACCGGCCTTGACTGGTCGGCCTGGAATGTCCGGAACGATCCCCTGACCGAAACCGTGAGCGCGCCGGGCACGGGCGGCGACCCTGCCGGAGGCTTCGCCAAGGCGGTCGACATGTGTAATAACAACGGCCATTGCCGAAAATTCGACGCGGGTGCCATGTGTCCGAGTTGGCGAGTCACCGGTGACGAACAGCACCTGACGCGTGGCCGCGCCAACAGCCTGCGGCTGGCTCTATCGGGGCAATTGGGACCGGATGCGTTGACCTCAGATGAGATGGCACAAACCATGTCCTTGTGCGTGGGTTGCAAGGCCTGCCGGCGCGAATGCCCCACCGGGGTCGATATGTCGCGCATGAAGACTGAGTATCTGTATCAGCTGCGCAAACGCCAGCCGGCGCCGCTGCGCGAACGACTGATCGCTCGTCTGCCGCGTCTCGCTCCATGGCTGTCGCGTTTTGCGCCCCTCATCAATGCCGCACAGGCCATGCCCGGTGCTGCCTGGGCGCGTGAACGCGTACTCGGCTTGGCGGCGCGGCGAAGCCTTCCGACATGGCGCCGTGATGTGTTCACAGCTGATTCGATACAGGCCGCCGGGGCTTTGCCGCCTGCGGATTCAAAGACAGACTCTCCGTCTCCAGAAGGCAAGCCGGCATTGCCTGGACGACAGGTGATTCTTTTCGCCGACACATTCAACAACCACTTTGAGCCCGACAATCTTCGCGCCGCGCGTGCGGTATTGATCGCGGCCGGTTATCAGGTTCAGGTTGCGCGGGCGGCTGCCGACGACGCCGAACCACGCCGAGCCTTGTGCTGCGGACGCACGCTGCTTGCGGCAGGCTTTGTCGACGAGGCGCGTGTCGAGGCGCAACGTGTGCTGAAGGCATTGTTGCCCGCGATTGATCGCGGTGTTTCCGTCGTCGGTCTTGAGCCCTCGTGTCTTCTCAGCCTGCGCGATGAATTTTTGGCTTTGGGTCTGGGGCCGGATGCGCAGCGATTGGCTGAATCGGCCTTTCTGTTTGAGGAATTCCTTGATCGTGAATTGTCGGCCAAGAGGCTTTCACTGCCGCTTAAGCCAATGCCCGGCAAGAATTTCCTGGTGCATGGGCACTGCCATCAGAAGGCCTTCGATGCCATGACGCCCGTTCAACGCATACTGGGTCTGATTGAGGGTGCTCGCGTATCGGTTATTGAAAGCAGTTGCTGCGGAATGGCGGGCGCCTTCGGTTACCAGGCTGAGCACTATGAGACCTCACGCCAAATGAGTGAGTTGTCGCTGCTGCCGGCCGTGCGCGCGGCCGATGCCAACTGTACGGTGGTGGCCGATGGCACAAGCTGCCGGCATCAAATCCTGGATGGCACGGGACGCACTGCGGTGCATGTGGCCGAGGTTTTGGCGGCAGCGTTGCAGCCGGCTGAGCTCAGGCTTTCCCGTGGTGAGGTTGTGGGCTTGGCATCGACGGGCGGATAATCGTCGAATCACAACGACAAAGGGCCGAACCGGCGGCAATCCCAGCGCGGGGCGGCGTACATCATGGATCCACAGCTCAGAAAGGCCGCCCTCGAGTATCACGAGGCGGGCAGCCCCGGCAAGATTTCGGTCACGCCGACCAAACAACTCACCAATCAGCGTGATCTTGCGCTGGCGTACTCACCCGGGGTTGCGGCGGCCTGCGACGAAATCGTTCGCGATCCCACGACGGTGTCGCGCTATACCAGTCGTGGCAATCTGGTCGGCGTGGTCACCAACGGTACAGCCGTACTGGGATTAGGCAACATCGGCCCGCTGGCGGCAAAACCGGTGATGGAAGGTAAGGCGGTTCTGTTCAAGAAATTTGCCGGTATCGATGTGTTCGACATCGAAATCAATGAAACCAATGTTGATCGCCTGGTGGAGGTGATCGCCGCTCTTGAGCCGACCTTTGGCGGAATCAATCTGGAAGACATCAAGGCACCCGACTGCTTTGAGGTTGAAGAGCGACTTCGCCAGCGCATGAAGATACCGGTGTTTCACGATGATCAGCATGGCACGGCCATTGTCGTGGGGGCTGCACTTACCAATGGCCTCAGAGTGGTCGGCAAAGACATCAGCAAGATCAAGCTGGTGTGTAGTGGAGCGGGTG
Organism: Burkholderiaceae bacterium; assembly: GCA_044359405.1. Classification (GTDB taxonomy): domain Bacteria; phylum Pseudomonadota; class Gammaproteobacteria; order Burkholderiales; family Burkholderiaceae_E; genus SYIM01. The sequence continues at coordinate 2,228 of JBIKMC010000039.1, read as the reverse complement.
CGGCTGCCCTCGCGTGTCTTGAGCTCCTGGTTGATCTGGGACTGACGCGTGAAAACATTTGGGTCTCTGATCTGGCGGGTGTGGTGTACGAGGGGCGCACCGAACTGATGGACCCCAAGAAGGTGCGCTTTGCGCAAAAGACGCAGGCGAGAACACTGGCGGAAATCATTGAGGGTGCGGATGTCTTTCTGGGTCTGTCGGCTGGCGGTGTCCTCAAGCAGGACATGGTCCGGAAGATGGCTTCCAACCCCATCATTTTCGCGCTGGCCAACCCTAATCCTGAAATCCTTCCCGATGATGTGCGTGCTGTGCGTGATGACGCCATCATCGCGACTGGGCGTACCGACTACCCCAATCAGGTCAATAACGTTCTGTGTTTTCCGTTCATTTTCCGCGGCGCACTGGATGTCGGTGCAACCACGATCACGCGTGAGATGGAGGTCGCTTCGGTGCACGCGGTGGCCGAGCTTGCCCGTGCTGAAATGTCTGATGTGGTGGCCGCTGCCTATGGCGCGCCGGGTGCCGGTTTTGGGCCTGAGTACTTGATTCCCAAGCCCTTTGATCCGCGCCTGATTGTCAAGATTGCGCCGGCCGTGGCCAAGGCGGCTATGGATAGTGGTGTGGCGACCCGCCCCATTACCGACTTTGAGGCTTATCGCTCCCAGCTCGAACAGTTTGTGTACCACTCGGGCAATTTCATGAAGCCCATCTTCGCGCGGGCGCGTCGCGCCAGCACGACGCGGATCGCGTACGCCGAGGGCGAGGACGAGCGCGTGCTGCGTGCGGTGCAGGTGGTGGTTGATGAGCGCCTGGCCAAGCCCATCGTGATTGGACGACCTTCCGTGCTTGAGTCGCGTATTGAGCGGCTTGGCTTGAGGATTCGTCCGGGCGTTGACTTTGAGGTGGTCAACCCTGAGCGGGACGACCGCTTCCGCGAATATTGGCAGGAATATCACCGCCTCACCGATCGCAAAGGCGTCACGGAAGACTACGCCAAAGTCGAGATGCGCCGGCGCCTGACCCTGATCGGTGCCATGATGGTCAGGCTGGGTGCGGCCGATGGCCTGATCTGCGGCACGTTCGGATCCTACGCGCAGCACCTGCGTTATATCGACCAGGTGATTGGCATGCGCCCCGGGGCAACGGTTTATGCCGCCATGAATACGCTCATGTTGCCCAACCGGCAGGTGACGGTGGTTGATACCCATGTTAATGCTGAACCCACAGCTGAGCAGCTTGCTGAAATCACCGTGGCTGCGGCTGACGAACTACGCCGTTTCGGTATCCGGCCCAAGGTGGCGCTGTTATCGCACTCAAGCTTTGGGTCGTCCAGGTTGCCCACAGCTCAGCGTATGCGTGATGCGCTGAGCATTTTGCGTGACCGCGCGCCCGAGCTCGAAGTCGATGGCGAAATGCATGGTGATAGCGCACTTGATCCCGATCTACGCAAGCTCATCATGCCACACAGTACGCTGACAGGTGGAGCCAATCTGTTGGTGATGCCCGGAATCGATGCTGCCAATATTTCATACAACCTGCTCAAGACGGCTGCTGGCAACAACGTTGCAGTGGGACCGGTTCTGTTAGGGGCTGCGCGACCGGTGCATATCCTGACGCCGTCAGCAACGGTGCGACGGGTGGTCAATATGACGGCCTGGGCCGTTGTCGATGCGAACAGCGACCGGTAAGCCACCGCTCTGTCTTGTGCTTCGGTCTTGTTTGAGGCGTGGTGGCGGCGACCGGTAAGCCACCGCTCGCTCATACGGCTGCGGTCCGGCCTGTGGCCGGACTGCCCTGCGCTCGGAGCGTTCCGCCGGAGCGCCCCGAACTCGGCTGCTCACGCAGCCTCAGACATGCGGGGCGCTCAGGAGTATCCGGCGGACCTGCTCCTTGCTGGGCTTGCCGAAATCGCTCGGGCGGGCTTCCCCCTCGCCGCCTTTCGGTCCTCGACCGTAGGTGGCGCATGGACGAGCGGGCGGTGTTTCGTGCTCGTCGCTGCGTTCTGGTTCTCAAACGAATCGCGTGCGGGCGATCGAGGGGCGTTTGCCGATCGCCGCTGGTTTTGCTGAAGGGGGAGGCGGCGAGCGGTAAGCCACCGCTCGCTCATACGGCTGCGGTCCGGCCGGTGGCCGGACTGCCCTGCGCTCGGAACGTTCCGCCGGAGCGCCCCGAACTCGGCTGCTCACGCAGCCTCAGACATGCGGGGCGCTCAGGAGTATCCGGCGGAC
>JBIKMC010000245.1:0-5288 GCA_044359405.1 Burkholderiaceae bacterium | reverse complement strand
CAACACGCGGTTCCGATTGAAAAGCCCGTTGTGCGCCGAAAGCGCAAGGGTGAAGAAGAATCACCCGAGGTCGCTGCGGCCGATGAAGGCATTCAGACGATTGAAGCCAGTGATTCAGCGCCGTCCGGATTAGGCAGCAGCGATGCCCCGCTTGAACTGGCGCAAGCCGCAAGCACACGTTCTGACGCGGCTGGCGCCGCTGCGCCGACGATTGATGCAATTCCCACCATGGGTATCGTCATCGGCGCAGGTCTGTTCACACTGTTCTTGGCCAATCGCTCGACCAAAAGCGCGGTTCCCACGGCATCAGGCACGGCCCTGGACGGCTACCTGGCCAACATGCTGGTCTGGCGCGACAAGAACGGTAACGGTCAGTGGGAGAGCGGCGAAGACTATGCGTTCACCGACGCCAACGGCGCCTTCAAAGGACTCACGGGCAGCACCAGCGATGTGCTGCGGACGGCCCCGCTGACAGATGCTTTGCGTACCTCGCTCAGCAATGAGCCGAGCGGTGCGTCCACCGATATCGCCACAGGCGACGTCTTCTGGGGTGTCCTGTCGGCACCAGGCTCAGCCAAGGTCATTTCCCCGCTCACCACGCTGCTGGTCGCAGTCGGCAACGATCCAACCAAGATCACTGCCTTCAACGCCTTCAAGAAGGCACTGGGCATACCGGATTCCGCTGATCTGGCCAACCTTGACCCCCTGGCCGTTCTGTCTGCGGGCAGTCCAACGGTCGCCGACATCCAGACGGCCATTGCCGTCCAGAAAGCGTCGCTGCAAGTCGCCAACGTGATGATTGTTGCAATCAGCACGGTACAAGCCCTCAATCCGTCGGCTTCTGCTGCCAACATCATCGATGCGGTCGCGGCCAGCCTGGCCGCGTCCGTCGGTATGACCGAAGGGTCAATCCGGGATGCCCTGGCCGAGGCCGCCGAAGCAGGCTCGGTCACCCTCGACCCCGCCGTTTTCGGTGCCGTCTCAGCAGCGCTGTATCAGGCCAACGCGGAACTCCTCGGTCGAGTCAACAGCACAGTTACCACGACGCAAGACGCACTGCGCGAACTGACTGAGGCCGTCGGCGTTCAAATCGTTGTCATCGACGATCTGGCAGCCATGGCTGCCAAGGTAGCCGCGGCACCCACTCTCGTTGGCAATCTCGTCTACACAGACTACGCTCTCAGCAACATGGACAAAAAGCTGGCTGTTGCGCTTGAGTCCGTCAAATCCGTGCTGGGCTCCAGCAGCAGCCGTCTCATGGCTGCCGACGACTTCGAAATGCTGTTCGGCGGCTCGGGCACCTGGCAACCCGCCACCGGCAACGCCATCCGCAACGACCTGACGCCAGCGGGCACCACGCTCAAGGTATCCAGCGTGGTAGTCGGCGAGGTGACATCGGGCTCCAGCCCACAGACCGTCACGGCAGACGGCATCACCGTCCAGGGCACCTACGGTCGCCTGCTGCTCAAAGAAAACGGAGACTATGTCTATACGGTCACCGCTGCACCGGCGGCTGATGTTGGTTTGGTCGAAGACCGGTTCAGCTACACGGTCAGCGGGTCTGGTTCGCCGGCTGTTGGTCGTATCATCATCAGCCTCGACGGCCGCAACGTGGCCCCGGTGGTCGAACTGGTCAGTGCCAGCGCCCAAGAGGCAGGCTACAACGTCTTGGCTTCCGATCCCACGCAGATTGACCTGCTCGGTGCGGCAACCGACCGGGACGGCGACGCGCTGTCGGTGGTTGATCTCACCCTGCAGGGCACATATGGCACCCTGACAGTCAACCCCGACAAGACCTACAAATACACGCTCAACCAGGGCAATGCCGAGGTCAACGCACTCGACACAGGCGACAGCCTGCCCGAAACCTTCAGTTTTGGCATCACCGACGGATACACGCCGAACGGCAGTGCCAACGCCCGCTCGACCAGCTCGGCCCTGGTCATCACCATCAACGGTGCCAACGACGCGCCGGTACTGGTTGCCTCGCTGGCAAACCAAACTGCCTCCAATGAACAGGGCGGTTCTTTGTCATATGCGGTTGGCAACGGCGCCTTTGTCGACCCTGAAGGTCAGGGCATCACCTACACGGTCACCGCAAAGCGCGATGGTGCGCCCTTCACCATCGACGCCAATTCCTGGCTCAAGGTCAACACCAGCACCCTCGCGTTCAGCGGCACGGTCGGCCGCAATGATGCGGGTGTTTATGAGGTCACCATCAAGGCCACCGACGCCAAAGGTGCGTATTCCACCGGCTCATTCACCATCGACGTCAGTACCGTCGACACGATAACGGCCACCGACGGCTACCTTGCCAACGCCAAAATCTGGCGCGATACCGACAATGACGGCATCTGGGATGACACAGAGGCCTATGGCATCACCGACGCGTTTGGTGTCGCCTCCATGGCGAGCGGTTCAGGAACCCTGCGGCTAATCGGCGGGGAATTCGGTTCCGGCGGCGCTGTCACCCGGGATATCTCCACCGGCACCGAGTTCAGCGGCGTACTCAGCTCGCCGGCTGGCGCCACCATGGTCACGCCTATCACCACCCTGCTCGCCACGGCGTCCAATGCGGCGTCGGCGCAGGCAGCCTTATTGAAGGCGTTCGGAATCTCCGGGTCGGTCGACTTGCTCACCTTCGACCCGCTGGCGGCGGCTGCCTCCGGTTCCAACCTGGCGACAGCGCTCCTGCTGCAGAAAGTCAGCGTCCAGGTTGCCAACCTGCTGCGTATCGTGGTTGATGCCGCCAAAACCGTTGGGGGCACAGACAGCGCGGCCAGCAAACTCGTCGCTGATGCGGTCAGCGCTGTAGCAACAAGTCTGATGCAGACTGCACAGACCCGCGCCGCTGCAGATTCGGCGCTCGAACTCAACAAAGCTACCGACATTTCTGGTGCGCTCGGCGCCGTGGCGCAGGTGTTTCAGAACAGCAGCGTGGCCGGTGCTGCTGCCGGTGCCACTCTGTTCGGCGGATCCTCGCTGGCGGTCCTTGCAAGCTCGATCAGCTCGGTCAACACCCTCATCGAAAACATCATTGCCGATGCGATCAGCAAAGGGGTCTCCAACGCAGCAACCGCCGCTGCTGAACTCACCAAGGTAGTCGCGGCGCAAATCGTTCTGCAAAAAGTGCTCAGCCCTGCCGTGCAGTCGGCCATTGGCAACGATGTCACGGGCGGCGTGCTGACAACTGAGGCCGTCGACTACTTCGACAGCAACCTCAGCAATTTGACGATTGCCGCGGTCAGCCAGGTCGGGCAACTGTATTCCGTTCAACCGGCTGAAGGTGGTATCGCTGCCCTCGATGACAACGACCGAGTGGGCAGCACCATTGCCCGCCAGCTCAGAACCATCTCGGGCGACCTCGACCAAGATGATCTGTTCCCCGAGGGTATCGATGCAAACAGCAAGACTGTCATCGAAGCCAGGCTGGGCAAAGAAACCGACTCCGGATTGTTCACTGCGGTCGCCAGCACCAACGGCACCGTCTTGACTGGCAACTACGGTTCTCTCACGATCAAGCGAGACGGCACCTACACCTACGTGCCGAACAAGACGCTTGGCTTCGTCGAAGCCTATTTCGCCGACAACAAAAACTATCCTACCGATACGTTCACCTACCGGGTATCAGCCACAAAAAATGGCCAGACCATCTCTGACACGGCCACACTGACCATCACCGTTGACGGTCTCAATTTCGCGGCCAGCTCCCAGCTGGTGCGGTCAACCGTCACCGAAGCCATTGAAATCGTTGACCCGACGACGCATATCGAGGGCTCGGTCTCCGGAAGCCTAGTCCCCGAGAACAAAGACTTTGACGGCGATGACGTGTTCTTCACCTCGGTCACCCAGGCGCAGGTTGCAGCTTCGTACGACAGTGGCCTGTCCGCGCTTGAAGGTTGGACGCTGGTCAATCCGCTGGTCAGCGCCACCTCAACGACCCAGGGCCAGTACGGTACGCTGACCGTCGATGCGGCTGGGGCCTTCATCTACCGACTTGACCCATCCAAAGTCAATAGCCTCTCGGACACAGAGTCCGCCAAAGAGTACTTCTTCTACGGCGTCACCGATGATCCGACGGGTGTCCGAACCACTGAAGATCGCAAAGCGGTCAGTCAGCTGGTCATAACCGTCAAGGGAAACGAAGATAAACCCTATTTCACCAGTCTGACCACCGCCACGGTCTCGGAACACTCCCACACCTCGAACGACGTGGTCGTCACCACCATCCAGGCGGTTGACCCCGACGGCTTCAAAGACACGCCGTCCGTCTGGGTCTACTCCATTCCGACTTCCCCAGCCAGTGCGACCGGCGATCCCACCACAGTGGGCGCCGACTCCGCAAAGTTCGAGATTGATCCGAACTCAGGAGAACTCAGTTTCAAGGACGACAATCGCCCTGATCACGAGGCGCCGAGCGATTCCAATGCCGATGGTTCGTATAGCGTGACGGTACAGGCCAAGGATCAGCACAATCAGGTGCTGACAAAGACCGTCCAGGTTCAGGTGACCAACGTCAACGAAGCGCCCACGGCCATCGCTTTGTCGGCAAGTACCATCGCTGAAAACGCCACCATTCCGCAGGCCGGGCTTGAGGTTGGCACCCTGACCATCACCGATCCAGAGGCAAGTGGCAACAATAACGTGTTGTCGGTCAGCGACACCACCAACTTCGCCATCGTCGGCAACAAGCTCGTCTTCAAGGGCACCAGCCCCAACTTCGAAACGACGAAGAGTTTTCCGGTCACGGTCTCATCGACTGACGGCAATCTCACCTTCAGCCAAGACTTCACCGTCAACGTCACCAACGTGAATGAGGCGCCCACGGCCATTGCCCTGTCGGCAAGCACCATCGCTGAAAACACCACCGTTCCGCAGGGCGGGCTTGAGGTCGGCACACTGACCATCACTGATCCCGATGCAACCGGCAACAGCAATGTGTTGTCGCTCGAGGGCGCTGATGCGGACAGCTTCCAGATCGGCCAAGATGGCAAGACGCTGCTCTTCAAGGGCACCAGCCCCAACTTCGAAACCAAGAGCAGCTATTCCATCACGGCCAAATCCACCGACGGAACCCTCACCTTCACCCAAGACTTCACCATCAACGTCACCGACGTCAACGAAGCACCCAGCTTTGCTGACACCGGCCCGGTCACGCTCGATGTCAACGAGAACGCCACTGCAGTCAACAACGCGGCGGCCTCTGATGTCGACGCCGACGATGTGCTCGCGTATAGCGTCAGCGGCACGGACGCCGGCCTGTTCGGCATTGACTCAGCCACCGGCGC
>JBIKMC010000244.1:0-5293 GCA_044359405.1 Burkholderiaceae bacterium | reverse complement strand
CCATCCCCGCGAAAGTACTTTCACGGTGGTGATCAGGAGGGCCTCTTGCATTTGCCGCCAGCCGCATCAATATATTTGCTTATGATGCCGGGCCGGCATCACTTATTTGGGAAGTCCCACCATGTCTGTTACTGCCTTGTCCACTGAACAGTTCGACACAACGATTTCGGGAAACGACATCGTGGTCATCGATTTCTGGGCCCCCTGGTGCGGCCCCTGTCGCAGTTTTGCACCGACCTTTGAAAAAGTGGCCGGCGAAAATCCCGACATCAAGTTTGTCAAGGTCAATACCGACGAAGAGCAGTCGCTGGCAGGGCACTTCGGTATTCGGTCGATTCCTACCCTGATGGTTTTCCGCGATAGCGTCATCGTGTTTCAGCAGGCGGGTGTGCTGCCCAAGGGCGCGATGGATGACCTGTTGCGTCAGGTGCGCGACCTTGACATGGAAGAGGTCAAGCGCTCGGTCAAGACGGGTGACGACGCTGACTCACCGGGCACAGTTCGACATTAAAGACTCGGCGGTGGTGAAGACGTCCGACTGCCTGAGTGCCCCTTAGTCAGCTGTGACGCGCCCGCCAGCGCGTCAACGCCTGGGGGATGTTTTCAAGCTCGCGCAGTATGGTGATCTCAGCGGGCGGCTTGCGAACCAGAATGGGGCATTGTCCACCGGCCCAGATTTCAGTGGCACGCGGCAGTTTGGCCCGCAGTTCGGTCAGTCCGTCGATGACCATATTGGGATTGAGCGCCGCAGTGAAGGACAGCGCCACGATATCGGCATTCTGCGAGGTAGCTGCCAGGACGATATCCCACACCGGTGTTTGCACGCCCAGCGACAGGCAGCGACAACCTTCCATGGCCAGAATGGCTTCGACCATCAGCAGGCCCAGACCATGGCTTTCGTTGGGGAACGTGGTCAGCAGCACGCGCGGGCGCGAGGCCGGGTGCGGAATGGTGCTGATGGCATTGCGCAGCACCACCTGCATCGATTCGGTGTATAGGTGCTCTTCGAACACCTCAAAGTAGCCACGCGCCCAGGCTTCACCCACCATGCGGTTAAGCGGCGCCGCAATCTCCATGACGAAGCGCTCAAGCCCCATACGCAGCGCCGCTTGAGACAACGAGCGCCTGAGATCTTCCACCGCATGGGTCTTGGTGAGTTCGATGAAGCGCTGAAGATCTTCGCGATCAGGGCCCAGGTCAGCAACCGCCCTGGGCGCCTCGGCTGACTGTGCCGCCAGGGCGTGGAGTTCCTCCAGGCTCAGACCGATGATTCGGCCCGGGCGGTGGCCCATGTCCATAAGGCGTCGCAGAACGCGCAGCTTGTCCACCTGCTCGATGGGGTAAACACGCTCGCCGAAACTGTCCCGCGCGGGATTGGGAAAGCCATAGCGACGCTCCCAGACCCGCAGGGTGTCCTTGGCGAGCCCCGTGTCGCGCTCGACGGCGGAAATGCTTAGGGTGATGCCAGAGGCGGCGGCACGGTCATTCATGGACGCACGTCCCCCTTCGCAGGTCGCCCGATAGTGGGATCGACACAGGCGCCCATCGCAGTATGCGTGGCATCAGCCAGGTACGTGAAGCTGTCCTGGACAAAGTATGAAACTCCCGGTGTTTTGCCGGATTGTAAGGCGAGTCGGGGAATTTGACTAGGACAGGGTTGCCGTCGGCACAAAAACCCATCCTGCAGTTCGGGATAGGCGAGACCGGGACTAAATGGTCATACAATGACTAGTAAGTCACGTCGGCGACAGCGAGCGCGTCGACAGAGTGGCATCCGGTTTACAACGTCTCTGGGGTGTACATGCGCGTTGCTGTCATCGGTTCTGGCATCTCTGGTCTGGCTGCTGCCCTGCGTCTGACCCCCTCGCACCGCGTGACGCTGTTTGAGGCGCAGACGCGCGCGGGCGGCCATACCCATACAGTCGACATCGATCTGGACGGGATTCAATGTGCCGTCGATACCGGGTTTCTCGTGTACAACGAGCGCACCTATCCGAACCTGATCGCCTTATTTGATGAACTGCAGGTGCCCACGGCGCCCTCCGATATGTCGTTTTCGGTCTCGGTCGGGCCCAGGCAGATCGAATGGTGCGGCTCCAGCCTGGCGAGTGTGTTTGCGCAGCCGTCCAATGCCTTGCGGCCGGCCTTCTGGCGAATGCTCGCCGACATTGTTCGCTTCAACCGGCAGGCCAGCGAACTTGCCCGCCAAGCGCATGATGATGCGCGGCTGCAGATACCGTTGGCCCGCTTTCTCGCCGATGAAGGCTACGGCAAAACGTTTCGTGACCAGTACCTGTTACCCATGGCGGCGGCTATCTGGTCCTGTCCCATGCAGACCATGCAGGAGTTTCCGCTCGGATCGTTTGTGCGCTTCTTCGCCAACCATGGGCTGCTGCAGGTCAGTAACCGTCCGCAGTGGTTCACGGTGGCCGGTGGCGCCCGTCAATACGTCGATCGAATCGTCGCGCAATTGGCTGACGTCAGGCTGGGCTGCCCGGTATTGGGAGTCGATCGACGCCAGGACAGCGCGGCCGGCGCCGTGGGCGTACGTACCGCGCAGGGCACCGATTGGTTCGACCATGTGGTGCTGGCCTGCCACAGCACGCAGAGTTTGCGGCTTTTAAGCGATGCGGATTCTGACGAACGAGAAGTACTCGGGGCTATTGCCTACCAGCCTAACGATGCGTGGCTGCACACTGACTCGCGGCTCATGCCCAAGCGCCGCCGCGCCTGGGCTGCGTGGAATTACCTCAGTGATGGCGGTGTCGGCTCTCCCAGGGTTTCGGTGACCTACTGGCTCAACCGGCTGCAACCATTGCCTGTCGCGCGCCCAGTCTTTGTCAGTCTCAATCCTCTCCAGGAGCCGGACCCGGCACAGGTCATCGCCCGAATTGCGTATGAACACCCGGTGTTTGATCAGGGCGCGACCCGCGCCCAGCAACGGCTCGATGATCTTCAGGGCCGTCGCAATACGTGGTTTGCCGGGGCCTGGACGGGCTACGGCTTTCATGAAGACGGACTGAAGTCAGGGCTGGCCGTCGCCGGTTTGATCAACGCGCTGCGGGCGCCGCTGGCGCGGGCAGCCTGATGCCCCAGTTGAGCGACATGCCAGAGCGAGCGCGGCCCGAGCATTGCGCCGGTGCGATCGCAGCGGGTACTCAAGCCCAGGCCGGTCGTGATCACGGCGGCTGTTCAGGCTCTGCCGCGCGGCCCCTGGTTTGTCTGGCCTTCGGCGAGGTCCGGCATGCCCGCAAACGACCCCGCGAACACGCGTTTCGCTATCGTGCGTTTTTTGTACGCGCGCATATCGACGCGCTGGAATCACGGTGGGGCAGTCTCCTGTTTGGCGTGAACCGACCGGCGTGGGTGTCGCTGCATGCCGCCGACCATGGCGATGGCGTAAGCGCCGTACGGGGCTGGCTACATGGCGTTCTCAACCAGGCGGGTGTTCAAGCCGACGGCGACATCTGGCTGTATGCCTTCGCTCGGGTTGCCGGCTATGCGTTCAAGCCGGTGAGCTTCTGGCATTGCCACCGCGCCGACGGTGCGCTGATGGCTGTCGTTGCAGAAGTGCACAACACGTTTGGCGATCGCCACGTTTACCTTCTGGCAAGCGCCGATGGCACAGCGCTCAAGGCCGGCGCCGAATTGCGTGCGGTCAAGCACTTTCACGTATCACCTTTCTGCAAGATCGAAGGCGAGTACCGTTTTCGCTTTCTGCAGACGGCTACTCGCGCGGTGGCCCGCATTGACTATCACGATGAAGCGGGCTTGCTGCTGTCCACGAGCATGAGTGGGCAACTGGCCGCTGCCGAGCCTCGCGCGGTCCTGCGGGCGGCGCTCGGATATCCGTTGTTCAGCCTGGGCGTGATCGCCCGGATCCACTGGCAGGCGCTCCGGTTGTGGCTTTCCCGAGTACCGTTTATCCGCCGTCCCCAAGCCCCCGATGATTTCGTCACCAGAGGCTCCCCATGACCTCATCTGCAACCTTGCGACCAACACAATCAGACGCAACGCAATCCGTTCCGAGGGCGGCGCGCCTATGCCTGAAGCTTCTTGAGCGGCTGGCCTCCGGATCGCTCAGCCTGGCGGATCCTGCGGGCGGCGTGCGCGTGTACGGGCAGGGACATCCTCAGGCGACGATCCGTATACATCGTTGGGATGTATTCGAGGCCATTCTCAAGCGCGGCGATATCGGGTTTGCCCAGGCCTGGATCGATGGACACTGGACTACGGATTCGCTGGCGGAATTGTTGGGGCTGATGGTGGCCAACCGTCAGGTCCTCGAGCGTGCGGTCTACGGAACCTGGTACGGTCAGATCGTTGACCGTATCCGTCATCTGCTCAATCGCAATACGCGGTCGGGTTCGCGGCGCAACATTCACGCCCACTACGACCTGGGCAATGACTTCTACGGCTTGTGGCTGGATGAAACCATGACCTACTCGAGCGCGCTCTTCGAGGGTAATGGCCAGCGTTCACTGGCCGCCGCGCAACGCGCGAAAAACGATCGCCTGCTGCGCGAAATCGCGGTTGCGCCAGGCGGGCGTGTGCTCGAAATCGGTTGCGGCTGGGGCGGATTCGCAGAAACGGCCGCCCGCGCCGGCCTTGAGATTCATGGACTGACGCTATCGACTGAACAGCTTGCCTACGCGAACTCGCGCTTGCAGCGGGCGGGGCTTGCGACGCATGGCCGGCTGCGGCTGCAGGACTACCGTGACGAGCAGGGCCGCTACGATGCGATCGTTTCGGTGGAAATGTTCGAGGCGGTGGGTGAGGCCTATTGGCCGGCTTACTTCGATACCCTGCGCCGTTGCCTCAAGCCGGGCGGGCGTGCCGCCATTCAGACCATCACCATTGCCGATGCCTACTTTGAGCGATATCGGCGGGGTACGGATTTCATTCAGCAGTATGTCTTTCCGGGCGGCATGCTCCCGTCGCCCAGCCGCTTCGAAGCACTGGCGCGCGCGGCCGGGCTGGAGGTGGTCAATCGCTTGGCTTTTGGCAAGGACTACGCGCGCACGCTGGCGCTTTGGCGCGAGGTGTTCATGAGCAAGCTGCCCGCCGTGCGTGAGCAGGGCTTCGACCAGCGCTTCGTGCGGACCTGGGAGTTTTACCTCGCCTACTGCGAGGCTGCCTTCCGTCATGACAGCACCGACGTCTACCAATACACGTTGCAGCTGCCGTCATGAGAATTGCACAACGCCTGTTCGTCCTGGTGTTTGTCTGCTCGAGTGTCATTGCAAGCCTGGCACTCCTGCTGCGGGTGCCGGCTGTATTCGGCCAGGTCGCT
>JBIKMC010000243.1:0-5301 GCA_044359405.1 Burkholderiaceae bacterium | reverse complement strand
GGCCTTTTCGCAACCAAGCCCCACGTCGTCCACTGTTTTGAGCCCCGCCGTATTTCTGGGCCGAGACGATGTCATCAATACGGACACCGGCTATGTGCATCGGTGGCAAGACTTTCACATTCTTCCCGTGTCGAAACAGCCTTGGCTTGGCTAGCAGGGTTGGGCTACCAACTGGTCATCGTCACCAATCAGTCGGGGATTGGGCGGGGTCTTTTCAGCGCAGCAGATTATCTCGAACTGACCAGGTGCATGCTTGAGCACCTGCGGGCGCGCGGCGCGCCGATACGGGCGGTGTATCACTGCCCGCATGCCCCAGAGGCTCATACGACAATTGCCCCCTGTGACTGTAGGATACCCCGTCCGGGAATGCTGCTTCGGGCTGCCCGCGAGCATCAGCTTGATTTGACTCGATCGCTCCTGATTGGTGACAAGGAGAGCGATGTTCAGGCGGGTTGGGCGGCCGGTGTCGGGCGTATTTATTTCGTTCAAGGTCCGTACCCGCTGAGCGAGGCCGTTTGCCGCCGCGTCGACGGTCTTGGCGACAGTCTGTTCGACCTTGTGGTGTCAATCATTGACCCTCGAGGCAGGGCGCATGATTGAACCCCGATCGGGCGATCGATATATTTGATCTGACTGGTATGACCGACTCGATGCCGCTGATCGGTATTTGATCTACATGGACCGTCCTTCACTTTCGGTTTCGTGGGATTTCCTTTAAAAGGCACAATGAAGTGATTGCCTTCTGGGGTTTGCCATGAATGAACTGATCTCCGACGCGCGCGAGGTTTGCACCACGTCCGAGGCTGCCCGTCAGTTGGGGGTCTCCAATACGACCATACAGATCATGGTCGAACGCGGCGAACTCAAGGCTTGGCGTACTCGCGGCGGGCACCGCCGAATCAGCCTAGACTCGCTGGATGCGGTTCAGCGCATGCGAAGTGCGGGCATGGCCCGGCGTCCGGGCGAGGATGAGCCCCTGACCATACTCGTGGTGGAAGACGACGCGGCCATCAGAGAACTGTATGTCAGCACCATCGAGAGCTGGGGTTGGCCTGTTCAGGTGATCACCGCGATTGACGGGATTGACGCCTTGTTGATGATCGAGCGCCGGCGTCCGGAAATACTGATTACCGATCTGCGCATGGCCCCCATGGACGGTTTTGATTTTCTGCGCAAGCTGCGCATGCACCATGAGTTCAACGGCACTAACGTCATCGTAGTCACCGGGCTTGACGACGCTGAATTGGCGACCAAGGGTGCGCTGCCGCCCGGCATTGTGGTTTATCGAAAGCCGGTGCCGTTCGAAAAAATTGAAGGTTTTATTGAGGCCCTGATGCTGCGGCGAAGTTTAGGGCGGGGATGATCGCCAGTTTTATGTGCCTGCCGCTTGTCTACAGGGGCAGTTTGATCTCTACCTGAGTGCCTTGACCTGGGGTGGAGTGCAACGCAATCGTGCCGCCGTGCAGTTCAACGATCGACTTTGCCAGAGGCATGCCAAGGCCGGTGCCAGGAATCTTTGCATGCTGTGGTGAACGATAGAAGCGATGGAACACGTGCGCGAGGGCCTCGGGCGTCAGGCCGTCGCCGCGATCGCGTATACGGACTGACAGGAACGGATCGTCAAGGTTTGCAGCAATGACTGCTATATCGACAAAGACCGTCGAATCGGGTGCGGAGTATTTGAGCGCATTGTCGATGACATTCACTAGAACTTGAACCATCTTGTCATGGTCGCCGAAGGGGCTGGGTAGAGGGTCTGGCGGCAGGGTCACCTGAACTCGCTCGTTGCGCTCGGATCCTACAGCGTCCAGTGCATCAGCCAGCAGCCACCGAAGATCGATGCTGGCGAACTTCATATCCCTCGACCCTCGGCTGTCTATTTGCGAAAGGAATAAGAGCTCATTGACCAGTTGGGTCAGCCGGTCAGCCTGGCGCTCAATCAGCCCCGCGATATGCCGGTTCCGGTCGGGACCAAGCTGACTCTGACTTAGCAAAGCGGCATATCCCTGAACACTGGCCAGCGGCGTTCTTAACTCGTGCGCCGCTGTCGACAGGAACTCGCCAAAATCCGACTGTGTAGGTTTGTTCGGGCAGAGCGCCAGCAGTGCTCTGGGGCGGGTAACCGAGGAACCAGGCAGGGGCCTGACGCGTGCCTTAACGCGTGCGACGGCCGCGCGTGCTGGGTTCAGATGCAAATCTTCGCAGTGGGCTACGCCCTGCAGGACTGCCTCATGCAGGTGCCTGAGTCGGTGATGACCGTCACTATCAGAGACCGGAATGGACAAAACTCCCTTGGCTTTCAGCTCTGTCTGAGTACAGGTAGTCAGCGCAATAAATGCCGGATTGGCATGCACTCGATCGATTTGCCCACGCTGCAGTTGCATGGCCAGAAGCGGCGAATCAATCGCGTCAAAGGACTCGAGCACCAGGGATTCTGATCGGATGTGATCGTTGGCGACAGTCTCAGCGGACGCTTGTGCGCTGCGCGCCGGTACAACCGGATTTGGGCACGGGGTCACGATAAACCAATTTCAGCTCTAGGCTATCCATTCATCGACAAGTGCATGAGTGTAATGCGCGTTTTACAAATTTCAGTGCGATTGTTGACCGCTAGTCAGACTGATTAGACCTTGCCTCTGGAATGCTGCCGGGATTGGCTGCGTTGAGTCTTTTACTAACGACGCCAGGGAGGGGCAGGGTTCGTTTGGAGCTTGTACTGTTTGAGTGCTGCACGCAGCACATCGCCCGACAGACGGTTGCCTCTAACCAGTGCAGATAACGCCGCGATCACGATCTGAAATCGGTCGACCTCGAAGAAGGTGCGAAGGCGTTGCCGTGTGTCGCTTCGTCCGAATCCGTCGGTGCCCAGACACGTATAAGGGGCTTGCAGGTATTCGGCAATCAGCTGCGGCCAGGCCCGCACGTGATCGGTGGCGGCAATGATTGGCTGGTCGCCCGGCAACAGACGTTCGAGCTGAGATGGCCCAGCATCGACGTCAGGGGTCAGGCGGGCGCGACGCTGCAGATCACAGGCTTCGCGGGCCAGCTCGCTGAAGCTGGTTACGCTGAAGATATCACTGCTGATGCCCCAGTCAGCTGCGAGCAGTTCCGCTGCGGCGATGACCTCAAGCAGAATCGTGCCCGAACCCAGCAAACGAACGTGTCCGCGGGCCTGGCTAACCTCACGCCCGCTATGTCGATACATGCCGCGCAGTAAATCGCCAGCAGCGCCCTGGGGTAGGGAGGGCATAGCGTAGTTTTCATTCATGAGGGTGATGTAGTGAAACTCATCATGCCTCTCGGTGAGCATGCGCTTCATGCCATGCTCGATGATCACCGCCAGCTCACCGGCAAAGGCTGGGTCCCAGGCCCGACAGTTCGGCACCATCGAGGCCATCACCAGGCTGGATCCGTCCTGATGCTGAAGACCCTCGCCGCCCAAGGTTGTGCGTCCCGCGGTCGCGCCCAGCAGAAACCCACGCGCCCGCTGATCGGCGGCTGCCCAGATCAGGTCGCCCACTCTCTGGAAGCCGAACATGGAGTAGTAAATGTAGATGGGCAGCATGGGCAGCCCATGTACGCTGTAGGAGGTCGCCGCTGCAATCCACGACGATATTGCGCCCGCTTCGGTAATCCCTTCTTCAAGCAACTGACCATCACGGGCCTCGCGATATGCCAGCATCGAGCCGGCATCTTCTGGCTCATACTGCTGCCCCTGCGGCGAGTAGATGCCAATCTGTCGAAACAGACTGGCCATGCCGAAGGTTCTGGCTTCGTCGGCGACGATGGGAACGATGCGTGCACCAAGCTCGGCGTCCTTGAGCAGGGTGCCCAGCATGCGGACTGCAGCCATGGTGGTTGACATTTCCTTGCCCGCCGAGCCTAGGGCAAAGCTGCCCCAGGCTTCTACGTTCGGGATGTTCAGTGGCGGGGCATCACCTTGCCGCGAGGGAAGTGGGCCTCCCAGAGCGGATCGCCGCTCGCGCAGGTAGCGCATTTCGGCTGAATCGGGCTCGGGGCGATAAAACTCGAGGGAGGCGACCGCCGCGTCGCTCAGCGGCAGCTGAAAGCGATCGCGAAAGGCCTTCAACGCGTCAAGATCGAGCTTCTTGGCCTGATGAGCGGTCATGCGACTTTCGCCGGCTCCGCCCATGCCATAACCCTTTTTGGTCTTCGCCAGAATGACAGTGGGACGCCCCTGGTGAGCCACTGCCGCGGCGAAGGCGGCATGCAGCTTTCGAAAGTCGTGGCCGCCCCGACGAAGCGCGTCGATTTCGGCCTCGCTCATGTGCGAGACCAGCTCGGTCACCGCGGGATTCTGTCTGAAAAAGTGATCGATGTTGTAAGCACCATCCTTGGCGCCCAGTGTTTGATACTGACCGTCTACGGTATGGGCGAGCGCATGCAACAGAACATGATCGCGGTCGCGGGCGAACAGAGCATCCCAGTCTGAGCTCCACAGCACCTTGATGACATTCCAGCCTGCGCCGGTGAACAGCGACTCGAGCTCCTGAATGATTTGTCCATTGCCCCGCACTGGGCCATCGAGTCGCTGCAGGTTGCAGTTGATGACGAAGCACAGGTTGTCGAGTCTCTCGCGTGCGGCCAGTGTCAGTCCGGCAATAGACTCGGGCTCATCCATTTCGCCGTCGCCGAACACACCCCAGACCCGCCGGCTGGATGTGTCCAAAAGCTTGCGGTGCTGCAGATAGCGCATGAAGCGCGCCTGATAGATGGCGTTCAGTGGGCCCAAGCCCATTGATCCCGTGGGGAACTGCCAAAAATCGGGCATGAGCCAAGGATGAGGGTAAGAGCTGAGCCCGCGTCCGCCGATCTCCTGGCGATAGTTGGCCAGCTGCTCGGAGTCCAGCCGATTCTCAAGCCAGGCACGGGCGTAAACGCCCGGAGCCGAATGCGGTTGCAGAAATACGAGGTCTGCGTCGCGCTGGCCAGCTGAGCCGCGGAAGAAGTGATTAAAGCCGGTTTCAAAGATTTCGGCAGCCGAGGCGTAACTGGCGATATGTCCGCCCAACTCGCCATGGGCCTGGTTGGCCCTGACGACCATGGCCAGTGCATTCCAGCGCATGATGGCGGTGAGACGCTCCTCGATAGCGATGTCACCGGGGTAGGGTGGCTGTTGTTCCAGCGGGATCGTATTGCGATAGGCCGAGTAGGGCTGCACATTGGGAACCACGCCCAGGGCCTGGGCGTGCTCCTCGAGGCGCTGCAGCAGGTGCACTGCGCGCTCTCGTCCCGCGGTCCTTACGCTTGCCTCCAGCGCGTCGAGCCACTCGCGCGTTT
>JBIKMC010000241.1:0-5319 GCA_044359405.1 Burkholderiaceae bacterium | reverse complement strand
TTCAGCGTGGCACCCATACTGGCCCCACGCTGGTTGTCGATAATGAAACCCACTGTTTCGAAAATCCAGAATGGAATAGCCAGCAGAAAGCCTAGCGTGAATCCAATCATGGCTTCTTTGAGTACCAGGCCGAATAGCAGCGCGATGTCAGGCACCGTGTCTGCGGTGATGTTGACGGCCGGTACAGCCACCATGCCAAGTCCGGCTGCCAGTCCGATCGAAATGGGCCGCGGAACCAGGGCACGATTCATGAAGGGCAGCAATAGAAACAAGGGCGCCACCCGGGCCTGTACGATCAGCAAAGACCACAGCCAGAGCTTGAGCTGCTCAACACTGGGTGGCTGTATGGGCTCTGTCATCGGTTCAGTTGCGAATGCGATGAAAATTGTCAAAGATCATCAGGGTGTAGTTCATTACCTCGCCGCCGCTCCAGGCTGCCGTCAAGAAAATGGTCACCCCCACCGCGATCAGTTTGACGGCAAAGGATAAGGTCTGCTCCTGAATCTGCGTCAGCGCCTGTAGCAGCGAAAACAGCGTACCAACGATGGCCGCGACCGCGATAGTCGGCATGGACAGCAGCATCGAAAGATAGATGGCCTTGATGAGTACCGTGACCAGGTCAGGTGCATCCATGCGGGGGCCTCAGGTGTAAGTGAGGACCAGACCGCGGATCAGTCGCGACCAGCCGTCAATCATGACGAACAGGAACAGCTTGAGGGGCATTGAAATCATGACCGGAGAGACCATCATCATGCCCATGGCCAGCAGAATGTTGGAAATGATGATGTCGATGATCACGAACGGCAGAAATAACAGAAAACCAATCTGAAACGCGGTCGTGAGCTCACTCACCATGAAAGACGGCAGCAGAACCAGAAAGTCTTTTTCAGTGACGCCCGCCGAAAGCTCGGGCCCCCATAGGGACTGCGCCGTATCCACAAAAAATCGTCGGTGCTCGGGGGTGCTGTGTTTGAACAGAAACCCTCGCATAGGCTCGGCACCCCGTTGTGCCGCTGACAGAATGCCGTCAACGCTGCGCATGGCCTCAGGCACGGTTCTGACCTCTTCATACATACGCTGGCCCACTGGCGCCATGATGTACACGCTCAGGATAAAGGCCAGGCCGTACAGGGCAAGATTAGGCGGAATCTGCTGAACGCCCAGGGCGTTGCGAACCAGTGACAGGACGACCGCCAGCTTAAGGAAGGTGGTCGAGACCACAGCGATGGTGGGTACCAACGCCATGAAGGCCAGCGCCAGGGCTAGGGTGATGGGATCGAAAGTGGTCACTGGAGCCCGCTTACTGAGGGTTGCCGGGGGCATGCAGCCGGGTGACGCTCACGCCAAGGCGACCGTCGATGTCGACCAGGACCCCGGAGCCGATCGGCGCACCGTTTGCTCGGATGGTGACGGGCTCTTTGAGCGGCCGGCCGAGCGCAATGGTTTCGCCGGGCTGCATCTTCTCGAGCTCGCCCAGGGTGATGACACGTTCGCCAATGTCGAAGGTCAGTCGCACCGGCATGTGCTCGAGGTCGACGGCTTGTTCGTCCATAGAGTCGCTCTCGCTGGCTTGATTTTGTGAAGTCATGGTGCGGATGGGAGACTCGATGTGCAGGGTCTCATCCTCAATGCGGACACCCAAGGTCCACCACTGTCCGCGTGAACCGGTGAGCACGAGTTGCAGTCGCCCCTCTTGCGCCAGATAAGACTGGGCAAAAAAGAGCACATCGCCCCGCCCCAGGCGGCGCAACTCGGCCAGAGGCAGTCGTGTCTCGCCTAGGGTAAAGCGCAGCACAAGGGGCAGGGCCTCTCGCTCGACGGGCCCGTCAATCTGCGGCTGATCGCGCAGCAGACTGGCCGCCAGCAGGAGCGCCAGACCATCGAGATAGAGGACGCCGTGAATGACCTGCTGAGCTTCAGGATCGATCTGCAAAGTGAGCAGGAAACGTTGCCGAACACCGACAGGGACTGAGCCTGGCCCGCTTTGCGGGCCCGCAGCGCCAAGCAGGTGCGCAGCCCCGCGACCGAGTCTGGACAAGGTGCCGAGCAACCACTGGCAGGCGAGCTCAACCAAGGCCTCGCGCCAGGCGGCAGGCAGCGTCTGGCGTTCACCCCCTAAATAGGCGGTCAGCCATGTTTCGAGGCACGCCATCGGGAAGTCGGCATAGAGTCGGGCCCCAGCCCATTCAATGCCAATGCGCCGAGCGTCGGTCAGTGACGGCAGCGGGTCGGACTCATGCAGCAGGGATAAGGTCAATAGGGGCTGAGAACCATGATCAGCCCAACCAGTCACGGGAATCTTGACTGCGCGACGGGCCAGCGCGGTCAAGGCGTCAGCCTCGCTGGCTGAAAGCCTGGGTAGATCAAGCGAGCGTACGGTGCCGCTCATCGCGCCTTCCCTTCGAAAAAGTCGGAGCCGATCTGTGCATTGGGTAAGCGGTGGGCTGCGTCGCGCGGATTGGATTCAGTGACTCCATGGGGCAGAGCCCGCGCCATGACGTCCGGCAGCCCCAAGGCCGGTGCACGCACCAGCCAGATGGCCTCATGGCCGAGTTCTGCAGCCATACGTTCGGCCATGGTCTGGGATGGGTCAGCCAGGCGGCGATAGCTTGCCTCGATCCCGCACTCAAAGTCGGCGACCCAGGCACCTGCCTCTTCATAGACCGATGCGGTCACCTCGGGGATGGATTCGTCCGCCAGGCTAACCCTGACTGCCCGTCGGCCATCGCTGCCATCACTGATCAGCATCTGATCGATCAGCTCGCTGATGGCGCCCCAGGGTTCGGTCGAGCCAAGGCCTGGAGACTGAGACGCATCAGGAGGCTGCGAGGCCGCGCCGCCCGACGCTTGAGCCGATGGTCCACCGTCAGCAAGCGATTCCTGTCGCTTGAACAGATCAAAGGGCGAGCGCATGGTCGTACCCAACCTCGCGGAGCCGCTGGTGTTTGCAAGCCCGGCGGCGGAATCCGTCCGTAGCCCTGCACCCACCGCGCCTGAATCGGGACGATCAACATCAGACCCGAAGGCCTGAGCAAAGCGCTCGAGCAGTTGCGGGTCGACATCGGTTCGCGACTGCTCGCCGTTATTTGCCTGATCAGACTGGCCAGGCAGCGTGGCGGTGTCGGAGCGAATGCCAAGACGCAGACTGACCGGACGATCACTCATCATCAGAGCCCCAATCTTCACGGTCGCGTCGCACGCTGGACAGCTCTTCGAACTCAAGCTCTTCGCGCCGCTCATGCTCGCGCGACGCGGCCAGATGCTCGCGACGCACCAGTTCAACAAATTTTTCTCGGACCGCACTGGCGTCGCGCATTCGCTGGGAAGCCTCCGCGTACGCCTGCTGAGCTGAGGCGCGCTGGGCGCCTGCCTGCTCAAGCGATTGTTCATGGGCGCGTTCGGCCGCCCGCAACATGCTGACGTCTTCCTGCACCCGAGTGATTTCGCGTAACTTGACCGGGCGCTCGCACAGGGCCTGGTACCAGGCCTGCTCATCGGCCTGAGCCTGCACGCGAAATCGTTCAAGAAGGGCGCTGGCCTCATCTTCAGCGCGACGGGCCTGAGCCAGATCGGCCCGCGACCTGAACACCAGGGTCTCGGCCTGCTGCTCGCGAAAGCGCTTGATAAAAAGCAGCTCGTCCAGCATGGACATCAGGTACTCCGCCTAAACCGAGACGTGCGCGCGGGGGCTGGGGCGGGGGCTGCACCCACAGCGGGCGCAACGGAACCAGCGGAGGCCCCGGAGCTTGAAGACGCGGCTGACGCCCGTGTGGACGGTGTCGAGACATCTACGTCAGCAGCGGTAGCGCTGGAGCGAGCGACTGCCAGGGAGGGCGCCTCGCGGCTCGTAGCAGCACTGCCAACCGCCGCTTGCGCAGACGCAGCCTCGGCCGCGATACCGGTCAGCTGATGCAAGGCGGAAATCGTGTCCGTAAAGGCCGAGTGCTCATCAGTGCGCTGCTTCAGAAAGCCATACATGGCATCGATCTTGTCGATGGCCTCGTCAGTGGTGGCATCCCCACCGCGCTTGTATTCACCAATCTTCACCAGCAACTCGACCTCGCTGTACTTGGCCATCAGCTCGCGCATGCGGCCCGCCGCTGCACGGTGCGACTTGGCGATGACTGCATTCTGTACGCGGCTGGCGGATGCCAGTACGTCAATGGCTGGGTAGTGGTTGGAAGCGGCCAGAGCCCGCGACAGCACAATATGTCCATCGAGGATTGACCGGGTCTCGTCGGCCACCGGCTCGGTCATGTCATCGCCCTCAACCAGTACCGTGTAAAGCGCGGTGATAGAGCCCTTGTCGTTCATGCCCGCTCGCTCCATCAGGCGCGGCAGGGTGGCAAATACCGAGGGTGGAAATCCGCGCCGCGTCGGCGGCTCGCCGGCTGCGAGCCCAATCTCGCGCTGCGCACGCGCAAAGCGGGTGACGGAGTCCATCAACAGCAGCACCTTGCGCCCCTGGTCACGGAAGTATTCGGCGATGGCAGTGGCCACATAGGCCGCCTTGGCCCGCTCCATGGACGACTTATCGGACGTGGCACAGACGATGACGGCACGCCGTCGGCCCTCTTCACCCAGTTCTTTTTCGATGAATTCACGAACTTCGCGACCGCGCTCACCAATCAGCGCGATCACCGTGACGTCAACCTCGGCGCCTTTGACCAGCATGCCCAGCAGCGTGGACTTGCCGCCCCCAGCGGCTGCAAAAATACCCATACGCTGGCCTTCACCGCAGGTGAGCAGACCGTCGATCGCACGAATTCCAAGTGGCAATGGCTGGCTGATGATGCGTCGCTTGAGCGGATCGGGTGCATCGGCAAACACCGGGTAGAAGCGGTCGGCCTCAAGAGGGCCACGTTCTTCAAGGTCTAGGGGCCGACCCAGCCCGTCCAGAACGCGGCCCAGCAGACCGTCACCCACCGGCACGACGTGTGCGCGGCCCGTGGGCGTCACTTCAGTGTAGGCCGAGATTCCGTACATGTCGCCAATGGGTGTGAGCAGGGCGGCATCGCGTGAAAAACCCACCACCTCGGCCTTCATCTCGAAGTCTTCGCCCGGATTGCGCAGAATGCAGACCTCTCCGACTTTGACCGCTGGGACCACAGCCTTGATGATGGTGCCGATCACCTGCGTGACACGACCCTTGATGACCAGGGTAGGCGTGTCTTGCAGGGCCAACTGCATCATGTCTGAGACGTAGTCAAAGGTCTTCACGGCGGCAGTCAGGGCTGATCAGGCAAGAAGATTAGGGTTGATGAGACCACCGCCCACTGACAGACCCGCGGCGCCCCCGGGCGCCGGCCCAGCATCGGC
>JBIKMC010000240.1:0-5325 GCA_044359405.1 Burkholderiaceae bacterium | reverse complement strand
CGTCACCCACTCCAGCCGTCTGGAAGCGCCCAAATAAAGCCACTGTGCCGAATGCGGGTTTCATGGCCGGGATTAAAGCACATGAGCTCCCGGCCCAGTCGTATGTCCTTTGCCGCTTTTGGCTTGTCCGGAAGGTGGGGCGCGGCCGAAAGTCGTGTGGCGATTGGCTGCGCCACAACGTGACACTAGAATGCCGCCATGCTTGATCGTCGTGCCCAAACCTTGCTGAAAGCGCTGGTGGAGCGCTACATCGCCGATGGCCAGCCCGTGGGTTCGCGGACTCTGTCGCGTCACTCCGGCTTGGACCTGTCGCCCGCTTCCATTCGCAATGTCATGGCTGACCTTGAGGAAATGGGGCTGATCGCCAGTCCGCACACGTCCGCAGGCCGGATTCCCACGCCGCGGGGGTACCGACTGTTTGTGGACACCCTGCTACAGGTTCAGCCGCTTGAAGAACTACAGGCGGCGCAGATCGAAGGTCGACTGCATCTCGATGAACCCCAGCGCCTGCTCAGCGCGGCGGCCGGCATGCTGTCGAACCTGTCCCGTTTCGCCGGCGTTGTGATGACACCCCGGCGTGCGTCACTGTTTCGTCAGGTCGAATTTCTGCGACTGTCCGAGCGGCGCCTTCTGCTCATTATCGTGACCCCGGAAGGCGATGTGCAAAACCGTGTTCTGGTTACTGAACGCGACTACACCGCTGCCCAGTTGGCTGAAGCTGCGGCACACCTCAACAGCCATTTCTCTGGACTTGATTTCGAGTCCATCCGCAGCGGTTTATCCGACGAGCTGGCCAGCCTGCGCGATGACATCGCCTCCCTGATGACCGCCGCGGTTGAAACCAGTAACAGAGCGCTGACCGAGGAAACCGAACCGGTGGTCATCTCGGGTGAGCGCAATCTGTTGGGGGTTACCGATCTGGCCGACAGCATGGAACGCATGCGCCAGTTGTTTGACCTGTTCGAGCAGCGCACCCGGCTGCTGCAGCTGCTCGATGCCTCCAGTCGGGGGCAGGGCGTGCAGATATTCATCGGCGGTGAATCTGATCTGGTGCCCATGGAACAGTTGAGCGTGGTGGTAGCCCCCTACAGCGCCAACGGGCGCATTGTGGGTACACTGGGCGTGATCGGGCCCACGCGCATGGCGTATGAGCGCGTGATTCCGATCGTCGACATCACGGCCAAGCTGGTGTCAAGCGCCCTGTCGCACAACAATTCCTGAGCACAACAATCCCTGATCGGAAAACCGGATGTCTCGTTTCAGCGCCGCCGAGCGCGAGTTTGACCATGCCTTGCCGCAGCGCACGGGCGTCTTGTTGGTACAGCTGGGAACCCCCCAGGCGCCTGAGACCTCGGCTGTGCGCCGCTACCTGAGAGAGTTCCTGTCCGATCCCCGAGTGGTCGAGATTCCGCGTCTCATCTGGGCTTTGATCCTCAACGGGATCATTCTCAACGTGAGGCCTGCCAAGTCGGCGCAGAAGTACGCCAGCATCTGGACGCCCGAGGGTTCGCCACTGGCGGTTCACACCCAGGCGCAGTCCGAGGCCGTTCAGCGCGCGTTGTCAGCCCGTGGCCATGACGTTCGGCTGGCCTGGGCCATGCGGTATGGCAGCCCTTCCATTGCCTCGGTGATGCGCGGGCTGCGTGAGGAAAATGTGTCGCGCCTGCTGGTGGTCCCTTTGTATCCCCAGTATGCCGGTTCCACCACGGCGACCGCGTTCGATCAGGTCTTTCGCGAACTCCTGGGCTGGCGTAACCAGCCAGAGCTGCGCACCGTGCGAAGCTTTCCGGCGCATAGCGGCTATATCGAGGCCCTGGCGCGCCATGTCGAGCGCAGCTGGGCTGTCGATGGCCCGCCCGACTGCCTGGTCATGAGTTTTCACGGTGTGCCTCGTCGCACCCTGCTGCTGGGTGATCCCTATCACTGTGAGTGCCATGTCACCGGACGCCTGCTGGCGCAGCGGCTGGGTTTGAGCCCCGATCGCTACCGCGTCACCTTCCAGTCGCGCTTTGGCAAAGCCGAGTGGTTGCAGCCCTACACCGACGCCTCGCTGCACGAACTGGCCTCGCAGGGTGCACGTCGCGTCGACGTCGTTTGTCCCGGCTTTGTCGCTGACTGTCTCGAGACCCTGGAGGAAATCGCGATGGAGGGCCGCGATACCTTTATCGAAGCGGGGGGGCAGGACTATCGCTATATTCCGTGTCTGAACGGCTCGGACGACTTCGCCTCAGCCATGGCTGAGCTGATCGCATCACACCTGGCCGGTTGGCCGACGCTGACGATGTCGGCTTTCGAGCGGCAGCAGCATGAGCAGTGCCTCGCGGCGCGCGCCGAAAGAGCCCGCCGTCTGGGCGCTGCTCGCTGAGCGGCGGGCTCTTGAACGCGCCTGGCGTCAATTGAGGATAAGCGCCCGGCGTTTTGCGCCGCACTTAGCGCAGACAAGCCCGGTCGGCGGCGAAGTCTTCGGGATCGACCTGGGCGAGTGCCGCGGGCAGGGGCCGCCCCGTCAGCAGGGCGCACGCGAGCATGCCCATGGCCGGCGATGTCTGCACACCGTACCCGCCTTGTCCGGCCAGCCAGAAAAAGCCGTCCCTGCCGGGATCTTGCCCGCACACGATGGTGCGGTCGGCTGCGAAGCTGCGCAGGCCCGCCCAGCGCGAGGCCAGTCGGCGGATCTGCCACGTGGTCGCCATCTCGACCCGATCAACCGTGATGGCGACGTCCAGCTCCTCGGGCTGTGCATCCATTGGGGGACTGGGTGACTCGTCAGCGGGCGAGGCCATCATTCGGCCCGCATCGGGTTTGATGTAGAACTGCTCGTTGACATCAACCACCATGGGCCATTCGCGCGTGTCAGGGCCCTCGGGGACCTCGAAGGTAATGGCCGTTCGACGGCGCGGTTCGATCTGGATGTCTGACGCGCCGGCCAGGGCGGCCAGCGGGCTGGCCCATGCGCCGGCTGCGTTCACCAGCGTGGTCGCCTGAAATTGCCCCGCGCTGCTATCGATCTGCCAGGCGCCGTCCTGACGCGTCAAGGCAGTGACTTCGGCGCGAGTGACCAGACGTGCGCCAGCCGCCTGGGCGCCGCGCAGATAGCCCTGCAGCAGTGCGTGCACGTCGATGTCGGCGGCATGCGGCTCGACGAAACCGGCTACCCAGTGATCGGGCCGCAGCGCGGGAAAAGCCCGGTACAGTGCATCGCGATCGAGTGGCCTGATGGAGTCGAGCGCCTTTCTTTGCTCTTCATAGGCCTCGTGTAGCGCCCCCGTATCGCGTTCGCCCGCCATGACCACGCAGGCGCGCGGTCTGAGCAGAGCGTGTTCGCTGAAGCCGGCCGGGGGGGACTCGAGAAAGGCACGACTTGCGCGTGTGGCCGCCCGTATGGGGCGATTGCCGTAGCTCTCGATGAAGGCTGCGGCTGATCGCCCGCTTGAATGGTAGCCCGGCTGCGATTCGCGCTCGAGAATGAGAACGCGGCGATGAGGTGCGACGAAGTAGGCGCAGCTGGCCCCGGCAATGCCGGCGCCAACGATGGCGATATCAAACTGACTGGTCGAGTCCCTGGTCACGGTTTACCCATCCTCTGAGCGGGTTGACCGTCTGGGTGCGGTCAGTCCCGGATCGAATCCCGGCCGGTGGTCGTAGCGACATCCGGCCACTTGAAATTGCCCTCAGTATCCCCATTTGCTTCATGGCCGTCGAGGTGAGACTCGCGTGGCTGGCGACAAGTATTTGATCTGTAAGGAATAGTCTCAATGTCTGAACCCCATACCGAAAAGAGTGACGCCGCTTCCGGTGCCCATTCGGGGGCCGGCGCCGACGCAGGTCGCGATCACGCTGACGTGGCGGACCAGGCCGGTGCTTCCGGTAGCCACCCTGAGGCGGCCGCATCCGGCGACGGCGCGCAGAATGTTGACGCGCTGCTCGCGCGTGCCCAGGCTGAAGCCATCGAGTTTCGCGACCTGTACCTGCGCGCCAAGGCTGAAGTCGAGAACGTTCGTCGGCGTGGCCAGGACGATGTAGCCAAGGCGCACAAATACGCCATCGAGAATTTTGCTGAAAGCCTCCTGCCGGTTCGGGACAGCCTTGAAATGGCCTTGCAGGCACCAGCCGCCACGCCAGACAGCCTGCGCGAGGGTGTCGACGCCACGCTGCGCCTGCTGGTTTCGGCCTTCGGCAAACACAAACTGGTCGAAATCGATCCCGTGGGTCAAAAATTCGATCCCAAGCAGCACCAGGCCATCTCCATGGTGCCGGGGTCGGGTCTGCAGCCGCCGGTGGCCGCCAACCATGTGGTGAACGTGCTGCAAAAGGGCTACATGATCAACGATCGGGTGTTACGACCCGCCATGGTCACGGTTGCTCAGGCTTGATTTCACCGTACCCGCACCCATCTCGAATCGCATCGCCGGCACGACGCCAGCCAGGTAACTGAAGGAACACGACATCATGGGCAAAATCATTGGAATCGATCTGGGCACGACCAATTCGTGCGTGGCCATCATGGAGGGCGGACAGCCCAAGGTGATTGAAAACGCTGAAGGCGCTCGTACAACGCCGTCCATCATCGCTTACATGGAAGACGGTGAAATTCTGGTCGGTGCCCCGGCCAAGCGTCAGGCGGTGACCAACCCGCGCAGCACGCTGTATGCGGTCAAGCGCCTCATTGGCCGCAAGTTCGGCGAGAAGGAAGTCCAGAAAGACATCGGGCTCATGCCGTATGCGATTGTCAAGGCCGACAACGGTGACGCATGGGTTGAGGCACGCGACAAGAAACTCGCGCCTCCTCAGGTCTCCGCCGAGGTTCTGCGCAAGATGAAGAAAACGGCCGAGGATTACCTGGGCGAAGAGGTGACCGAGGCTGTCATCACGGTGCCGGCCTATTTCAACGACAGTCAGCGGCAGGCCACCAAAGATGCGGGGCGTATCGCCGGCCTTGAGGTCAAGCGCATCATCAACGAACCCACCGCGGCCGCGCTCGCCTTTGGTCTGGACAAGGCCGCTGGCAAAGACCGCAAGATCGCCGTCTATGACCTGGGTGGCGGCACGTTCGACGTCTCCATCATTGAGATTGCCGACGTCGACGGCGAAAAGCAATTTGAGGTGCTATCCACGAACGGCGACACTTTCCTGGGCGGCGAGGACTTCGATCAGCGTCTGATTGATTTCATCATCAGCGAGTTCAAGAAAGAGCAGGGTGTTGATCTGTCCAAGGACGTGCTCGCCCTGCAGCGCCTGAAAGAAGCGGCCGAGAAGGCGAAGATCGAGCTGTCCTCCAGCCAGCAGACCGAAATCAACCTGCCCTACATTACGGCTGACGCGTCG
>JBIKMC010000239.1:0-5331 GCA_044359405.1 Burkholderiaceae bacterium | reverse complement strand
AGTTAAACCTCACGTCCTTTGATCAAAGCAGTTCTCTGCTTCCACTAAAGCGACACTCTGAAATTTACCCAACAATAACGAAGATTGCTGAAATAGAGGTTCCAGGTCGCACCTTAGATCATTTACTTTTTGAACTTTCAGTTGACCCATCAGATTACAACTTTATTAACATTGACATTCAAGGAGCAGAACTACTTGCCCTTAAAGGTGCCTTGCTTACGCTAAAAGGAATTGATGCGATCAATATTGAGGTTAATTTCGAGGAATTATACGAAGGGTGCGCTTTATTCGAAGAAGTAAACGGGTTCTTAGGTTCACAAGGTTTCTGCCGAGCATCCATTTCGACCCCGCATCACCCTACTTGGGGAGACGCGTTTTATGTAAGGCGAGCCTGTGTCACGATGTCCTCCTTGGGCAAGAATGGGGGATTTGGCAATCAGTGTTTTCAGTATTTGTATCTTCGCGTTCTCGCGTCTAGACATAACCTTGTTTATCAGGTACCGACTTGGATCGGACAAGAGGTTTTCGGTTTGGATGAACCAGCGATGGTTCATCCCGCGCCACTAGTGGTTGAGCGTATTCAAACTACAGAGCACTCCGGGCACGCGCTTGTGGATGCCAAAGACCTGCTTGATCCAGCTTGCGGGTTCATGCCATCGATGGACCTCTGGGGCTATTTTCAGTTGCATACCAAGCATTATGAAAATGACAAATACTTTATCCGTGATTTATTCAAAATCAATCCTAAGTACCGCGTTCTTTTAGATCGCATCCGATCCCGTTTGGTTCCTGTCGGAAAGAAGTTACTCGGCATTCATCTTCGGCGGGGAGATTATGGCTATGACATTTTTTATAGAAGCCCTTGCAGTTGGTACGAGGAATGGGTAAAACGGCGCGGATTTTCCCCTGAAGATTTTGTGATTTATGTAAGCTCGGAATGTGCCGTTAGCTACAAAGAGAGATTTCGCGGATTCAATGTTTTTATATATGAAGATTTGAATTTACCTGAAAACATCCCACTCAAGCTCATAGTGGATTTTGGCTTGCTGGTCGACTCGGACGAACTGGCGATTTCCAACAGTTCACTCTCGTTTATCGCTTCCATGCTAAATGTTCGTGCAAGTAATTTTTGGCGACCTCGGTTCGCCTCTGCTGAGCTCGTTCGTTATGACCCTTGGAACTCTGAAGTGCTCGAACGTGTCCAACTTGATGCAAAGGAACACGAGCGACTTATTGCTTGTGACTAAACAAGTGGCTCTGCATTCAGGTGGGCAAAGCATAATCGCGACTACTCACTCATTAAACTCCATCACCCTAAACCCGTGTCCCTTCACCAGCTCGTCACGCTGCGCGATCTCCAGGTCGCTTCTAACCATCTCAGCCACCAGCGCTTTGAAGCTGGTCTTCGGCGTCCAGCCTAGTTTTTCGCGGGCTTTGGTAGCGTCGCCCAGCAGGGTTTCCACCTCGGTGGGCCGGAAATAGCGCGGGTCTACCGCCACGATTTGACGTTCACCCGCCGGCGTCGTCCAGTACCCTTTTTCGTCGACGCCCTCCCCTTCCCAGCGGACGGTCATTCCGATCTCGGTCGCTGCGGCCTCTACAAATTCCCTTACGCTGTACTGAACCCCTGTGGCAATGACAAAGTCTTCGGGCTTGTCTTGCTGCAGCATCAGCCATTGCATTTCGACATAGTCGCGCGCATGTCCCCAATCGCGGCGTGCGGACAAGTTGCCCAGATACAGGCAGTCTTGCAAACCCAATTTGATCCGTGCGAGCGCGCGAGTGATCTTGCGGGTTACAAAGGTTTCGCCGCGAATCGGGCTTTCATGGTTGAACAGTATGCCGTTGCAGGCATAGATTCCGTACGCTTCGCGATAGTTGACGGTAATCCAGTACGCGTACAGCTTTGCCACCGCGTAGGGGCTTCTCGGGTAAAACGGGGTGGTTTCCTTTTGCGGTACTTCCTGCACCAGTCCATACAGTTCACTGGTGCTTGCCTGGTAGAACCGGGTGGTTTTTTCGAGCCCCAGGATGCGAATGGCTTCTAGCAGGCGCAGGGCACCTAGCGCATCCGAGTTGGCGGTGTATTCGGGCTCTTCGAAACTCACAGCGACATGGCTTTGCGCCGCGAGGTTATAGATTTCATCAGGGCGCGTCTGCTGGATGATGCGGATCAGGCTTGAGCTGTCGGTGAGATCACCGTGGTGCAGAAAGAACCTGACATCGCGCTCATGTCGATCGCGATAGAGATGGTCAATACGGTCGGTGTTGAAGAGGCTGGTACGGCGCTTGATGCCGTGGACGATATAGCCCTTGTCCAATAGTAGTTCGGCCAGATAGGCACCGTCTTGGCCGGTAACACCCGTAATGAGGGCAACTTTAGGGCGATTGTCAGTCATTGAATTCCTCTCGTCATAGGACGCGATACGGGCAGTATCGCAGCCACTCAGCAGCCAAGATCGAGCGGCTTGCGGCGCTATTTCCCTTCGCGGGCTAAAAAATCCTGATAAGCCCCGCGCAGGCCCTGCTCAAAGTCGATGCCGGGCCGCCATCCCAGCTTGGTCAACCGCGATGAATCGAGCCATTTGCGAGGGGTGCCATCGGGTTTGCTGGTATCAAACTCGATTCGCCCCTGGTATCCCACCACACGGGCGATGACTGCGGCAAGCTCGGCGATACTGAGGTCGCTGCCGCTACCCACGTTGATGTGGCTGAGCATGGGTTGCGTGTGCCGCGCATAGGTGGCGCGGTCAAGCTCCATAACAAACAGGCAGGCCTGCGCCAGATCATCGGCATGCAGGAATTCGCGCCGGGGTGATCCGGTGCCCCAAACGGTCACCGCAGAAGTTGCCCGCAGGCGTGCTTCATGAAAGCGGCGAATCAGCGCCGGGATAACGTGCGAGTTTTCAGGATGGTAGTTGTCGCCCGGCCCATATAAATTGGTCGGCATGACGCTTCGGAAATCAACGCCATGGCTTGCGCCGTATTGTCGATTGAAGCTTTCACACAGTTTGATACCCGTAATCTTGGCGATCGCGTAGGGCTCATTGGTTGCCTCGAGCGGGCCAGTGAGCAAAGCGTCTTCGCGCATGGGTTGCGGCGCTATTTTTGGATAAATGCAGCTCGAGCCCAGAAAGAGCAGTCGCTTGACGCCGCTACGAAACGCAGCCTCGATCACGTTGGCTTCAATCATCAGATTTTCGTAGATGAACTCGGCTGGATACGTGTTGTTGGCGTGAATACCGCCCACCCGGGCTGCGGCCAGGTACACCTGCTCAGGCCGCTGCGCCTCAAAAAAGCTTCTGACTGCTGACTGCTCGGTCAGGTCGAGCTCGGCATGCGTTCGGGTGACGATTTCGCACGCGCCGCGCGCCCGCAGGGCACGAACGATGGCCGAACCGACCATGCCGCGATGACCTGCCACGTAGATTCTAGGTACGCCGTTCATAAGCTTGGACGTTCAGCGGTGAGCGTTACGCGAGAAAAAACTGCGCCAGGTTAACAGTGGTCGGGTACTGTGCTGCGAGGCTTTGAAAGTGACTGTACTCAAGCAGACTGGCCTCTAGGGGTGCAGCCCAACTGCCATTGACATCGCCCTTGAGGACCGCCACCAGATTGCCCGTATGTACATCCGTGACCGACGCCGCCGCCGAGGTTCCTGCTCTGGGCGAGTAAAGCACTGAGTCCTGCGTCAACTTCACATCAATATCACGATCCCAGACTACAGCCGTTCTTGAGGTTGAAAACCCGGCCGTCTTGCCTGCGCCGGGATCTTCCGTCCAAAAATCATACCCCTCCGCGACAAAAAACCATTCACGCAAGGGAGCATCGTTTCGCTTGACGGCCATTTTCAGGATGCTCAGCGCGTCGGCCGCTGTCACACGACCGTCTCCGTTCACATCGGCGGCAATGTATTGATAGGGCGAAACCGGTGGTGTGGGCAGGGGGCCCATGCCGTCAGGGTCAGTATTGGGATTGAGACCGACCGAAAGCTTCAGGGCCGCCAGCGCATCCGCTGCGTTAATGACATTGCCCGTCTCGCGCGACGTGAGCAGCTTGCTGCCGCTGAGGCGATAGTCGCCTTCGAGGAGGTCTGTGAACGCATAGGCACCCGCAGAGCCGCTGGCGCCTGTGCGTATGCCAGTCGATGAGGGCGCACCCGTGTGATCGAATGGCGCAAGCTGCACTTCCACATCCGTCAGCAGGGCCTGGGACTTCAGCGTCGAATCAGGTCGCCAGTGATAAATCTTGCCGGTCAGCTCATTCGTCGCGTCCGGGTTGCTGGAACGCACAATTCCCAAGGTCTGTTCGATTGTTTCGGTGGTGCCGTAGGCATCTACGTAGCGTGCACGCACGGCAATCGACTGCCCCGTCATCGCTTCGGTCAGCGACAACTCGCTGCCGGGCAACACTGAGCGCGAGGCGCCCTCGCCCAGCAGCCAGAACCATTCAATCAGCGAGGCATCAAACCCATCGGCGTCCTTGAGCGTGCCGGCTGCAACCGTCAACACGGCGCCCGTCTTAAGGTCGCCGCTGATTTGCAGGGCCCCACTGGGCGCCTCGTTCAGATTGCGTAGGGGGCCCTGGTTCGCTGAGTCGATCACATGGCGCGTGCCAAACGCATCGGTGTAGCTGAGCCGGGCACTGATCAGCGTATCGCCCCAGCCGCCGGCCTGCCCGTCCCACGTGCCCACATGTGCCTGCGTCAGCGTCAGCGTCGGCCCCGTGCCAATCACCTGCGTTCCGTTGAGCAACCACTGGTAGCTGCGCGCACCCGCACCCGTCGCCGGTAGGCCGTCAAGGTCGGTCACCCCATCAACCACCATCAGCGTGCGGCCCTGCTCCCATACCCCCTCGACCGGCTGACCCTGCGCATCGCGCAGACGTATCGTCAATGACCCCACCGGCGCATCCGCTACGTTGATCACCGGCCCCAGCGCCTGACTGAGCACCTCGTTCCAGTGCTGCTGCGCGTCTTGGTACCGTCCCTTCACCGTGATCGTGCTGCCCACCTGCGCCTGCGTCAGCTGCACGCTCGTGCCCGTTCCAATCTCCTGCTGCGTCTTGTTTGCAGCCGTCGCGTACCAGGTCCAGCTCCATTGCTCGGGCGACAGCCCCTGCGGGCTGTCCACATCCGTCACGCTCCAGTCAACCGACAACTGCGCACCCTGCAACGGGTCACCCACCACCCATACGCCGCCCGCAGGCGCATCGTTCACATCGACCACCGTCGTACCCGACGAGATCGTGAGTGTCTCTTGATACTCGAAGGGGTCGATGTACGACACCTGCGCACGAATCGTTCGACCCACATGCTCTTGGCCCAGCCGC
>JBIKMC010000238.1:0-5335 GCA_044359405.1 Burkholderiaceae bacterium | reverse complement strand
CCGAACGCTGCAAAGTGTGACCAGGCCTCTTCGCTGGCCAAAAAGTTCAGCAGCGCCTGGGCCCGCGCATGGCGAGAAGAGGCAAGCACGGCCGCCGGAAATCGAATCGGTGGATGGGTATCCGTCGCGAATTCACCCAAGACCGCAACCCTCCGCTCCTGCACCGTATCTGAGGCGTATACGATGCCCAGTGCGGCTTCGCCGCGGGCAACCAGCAGCAGGGCGGCGCGCACGTTTTCGGTCATGGCGGCGCGCGGCAAAATTCGGTCCGACCAGCCCAGCGCATCGAGTGCGGCCTTGGCATAACGGCCCCCGGGAACGCTGCGCACGTCGGCAAGCGCCAGACGCGCACCCTCGGGCAGATGCGGCGGCTCGCTGCCGCGCATGATCCGCGGATACCCAGGCGACAGCGGAGAATTCCTGCCCACAATGGGCGCAGCAGCCCGCCCAGGCGAAGGCGCGATCAGCACCAGGCGATTGGCGAACAAGTCTCGGCGCGAATGGCTCTGCAAGGCGCCGCGCGCGTCCAGCCAGTCCATCCAGTGGGCGTCAGCGCTGATCAGCAGGTCAGCGGGCGCCCCCTGATCAATTTGCCGAACCAGGGCTGGCGTGCCCGCGTAGTTGGTCACGACCGGCACGTCGCCCTGCTCGCGCCAGGCACGCAGGGCAAGGTCAAGCGGACCCTTGAGGCTGACGGCAGCATACACACGCAGAGTCGACGGCGCCGCCTGCAGCGAGCCGTGCAGCAAACCCAAGCAGGGAACCAGCCCCAGCCCCGCGACCAGCAGATGGCGCCGGACTCTGGGTTGAGCGGAAAAAAAAGCAGGCGCTTTCAGGATTTGCACAATCTCGATCGACTTGCGTTATATCCCAGTAAATATAACGCAAGGACCGATGAGCGTCGAGTCGACCGACGGGCGACCTGACACCAGCAGGAACGCCCGATTCGGTCAGGCCAAATTCAGGTGTTCTGCACCACGATCGACGGAAACTTGAGGCTCATGTCACGAGCCTGATCAGCGATTTTCACCGCAACCCGACGCGCGATGCGCCGGTAGATCTCGGCCACAGACCCCTGAGGATCAGCGACCACAGTGGGCCGGCCCGAATCGGCCTGCTCACGGATGCGGATGTCGAGCGGTAAACCACCCAGATACTCGATGCCGTAGTCCTTGGCCATGCGTTCACCGCCACCCTGGCCAAAGATGTGCTCGGTATGCCCGCAGTTGCTGCAGGTATGCATGGCCATGTTCTCAATGATGCCCAGGATTGGAATACCCACCTTTTCGAACATCTTCAGGCCTTTGCGCGCATCCAGCAGAGCGATGTCCTGAGGCGTGGTGACGATGACGGCACCCGTGACCGGTATTTTTTGCGACAGCGTCAGGTGAATATCACCCGTACCCGGCGGCATATCAACCACCAGGTAATCAAGGTCTGCCCAGTTGGTGTCGCGCAGCAGCTGCTCAAGCGCCTGCGTCACCATGGGACCGCGCCACACCATGGGCGTGTCGGGTTCGATCAGAAATCCGACCGATGAAATCTGGATGCCGTGCGAGATTTGCGGTTCGAGTGTCTTGCCGTCACGCGACTCCGGCTTGCCGCTGGCGCCCAGCATGGTGGGCTGTGAGGGGCCGTAGATGTCGGCATCCAGCATGCCAACGCTGGCGCCTTCCGCCGCCAGCGCCAGGGCCAGATTGGCCGCAGTGGTGCTCTTACCCACGCCCCCCTTGCCGGAGGCGACCGCAATGATGTTGCGCACATTGGGCAGAACCTTGACGCCACGCTGTACGGCATGCGCAACAATCTTCTGATAGACGTTGGCCGATACATTGCCCACGCCGGGTACTGCCCGAATTGCAGCGATGACCGCCCGTCGAATACCGTCAATCTGGCTGAGAGCCGGATAGCCCAGTTCAATATCGACACTGACATCACCACCGTCGACCCTGACGTTGCGGGCCGACTTGGTGCTGACCAGATCCTTACCGGTATTGGGATCGATGACTTCGCGCAGGGCCGCGTGGATGACGTCGACGCTCACATTCATGGTGCTGTCTCTGGGTTGGGGTGGCTTGCGCCGCGCAGTCTAAACGATCGCCCGCGCATCCCCCGCTAGAATCGCGGTTTTATCTGCCTCAGCCCGACATGAAACGACGCCTGTTCGTCACCACCGCCCTTCCCTATGCCAACGGTTCGTTTCACATCGGCCACATCATGGAATACATCCAGGCCGATATCTGGGTGCGCTTCCAGCGAATGTGCGGCCACGAGGTGCACTTTGTCTGCGCCGATGACGCTCACGGCGCACCCATCATGCTCAAGGCAGAGTCTGAGGGCCTGGCCCCCGAGGCCCTGGTTGCCCGCATCGCCGCCGAACGCCCGCAGTACCTTCAGGGCTTTCATATCAGCTTTGACAACTGGCATTCCACTCACTCGCCCGAGAACACCCAGCTGTCGCAGGATATTTACCGCGCCCTCAAGGCGCAGGGCCTGATCGATTCGCGCGAGATCGAACAATTCTTTGACCCCGTCAAGGGCATGTTCCTGCCCGACCGCTACATCAAGGGCGAATGCCCCAAGTGCGGAGCCCGCGATCAGTACGGCGACGCCTGCGAAGCCTGCGGCGCGGTTTACGCGCCCACCGACCTGAAAACCCCGTACTCGACGCTGTCCGGCGCAACGCCGGTACTTAAACGCTCAGAGCATTTTTTCTTCAGGCTCTCCGACCCCCGCTGTGTGGACTTTCTGCGCGACTGGACGCAGTCGGGACGT
Organism: Burkholderiaceae bacterium; assembly: GCA_044359405.1. Taxonomy (GTDB): domain Bacteria; phylum Pseudomonadota; class Gammaproteobacteria; order Burkholderiales; family Burkholderiaceae_E; genus SYIM01. Next base: position 2,560 of record JBIKMC010000238.1, on the reverse strand, counting down.
CTTCAGCCCGAGGTGGCGAACAAGGCCCGCGAATGGCTTGATAGCGACAAGGGGCTGGGCGACTGGGACATCTCGCGCGATGCTCCTTATTTCGGCATTCCCATTCCCGATCAGCCCGACAAGTATTTTTACGTCTGGCTCGATGCCCCCATCGGCTACCTGGCCAGCCTGAAGAACCACTTCGACAAAGGCCAGGCGGCGCGGCAGACGGCGCAAAGTTTTGAGACCTTTGTGACCGATGCCGACGTTGAGCAGTACCACTTCATCGGTAAAGACATCATTTATTTTCATACGCTCTTCTGGCCCGCAACCCTGCACTTTTCTGGCCGCAAGGTGCCCGATAACGTCTTCGTGCACGGGTTCATCACCGTCAGCGGCGAGAAGATGAGCAAGTCGCGCGGAACTGGCATCTCGCCACTGCGATATCTGCATCTGGGCATGAACCCCGAGTGGCTGCGCTACTACATCGCTGCCAAGCTCAACCCGCACGTCGAAGATATCGACTTCAACCCCGACGACTTTGTCGCCCGGGTCAACAGCGACCTGGTCGGCAAATACGTCAACATCGCCAGCCGCTGCGCCAATTTTCTCGCACGGTATTTCGATGGCGCACTATTGCCGGTGCATTCACTGCCGACATGGACGTCCCTGGGAGCGGCCGCCCGCAGCGGCGACATTGCGCAGTGTCTTGAAGGTCGCGACTATGGGCGTGCAATTCGCATCGCCATGGAGTTCGCCGATCGCATCAATCAGTATTTCGATACCGAAAAGCCCTGGGAGCTTGCTCACGATGAATCACGGCGGGCGCATCTGCATGAGGTGCTCTCCGTCTGCCTGGCAGGCTTTCACACGCTGACCATCTGGTTAAAGCCCATGCTGCCCGCGCTCGCATCGCGCGCCGAAGCCTTCATGAACTGCCAGCCACTCACCTGGGCTGACCTGGGCTGCCCGCCCGCCCGGGTTGCCCGCTACGAACACCTGCTGACACGGGTCGATGCCAAGATGCTCGATGCCTTGTTCGAGGCCCCTCCTGAGACCAAGCCCGCTGCTGATAAGTCAGCTTCCTCATCGTCCAAACCCGTGACGGCGGGCACCAACACCGCCTCCAAATCGTCCACTGGCCCGGCAACAACGGGGGCCGCAGTCGCAGGCGCAGCAGCATCGGGCGCTTCATCAACCCTGATCAGCATCGATGACTTCGGCAAACTCGATCTGCGCATGGCCCTCATCGTCGAGGCGAGCTGGGTCGAAGGCTCTGACAAGCTGCTGAAGCTGACGCTGGACGTGGGAGAGGGTCGACTGCGAACGGTTTTTTCAGGTATTCGCTCTGCTTATGACCCCGATCAAATTAAAGGTCGAATGACAGTACTGGTTGCCAATCTGGCGCCTCGCAAGATGAAATTTGGCATCTCTGAGGGCATGGTATTGTCAGCGTCATGGGACGACCCCCACAAGGAAGCGGGCATTTTTCTGCTCGATGCCGACAACGGCGCGGCGCCGGGCATGCGCATACGTTAGGGACGCATACGTTAGGGACGAATACGTCAGGGGATGCGGCGGGCGCTCGAGAACGGTCCACAACGTGAAGTTTCCAGCCTTCAGCTTTCGCCCGCGCCTGTTCACTGATTTACGCGGCTATCGCGCGACCGACTTTCAGGCTGACCTGTCTTCGGGCATCACCGTTGGGGTAGTCGCCCTGCCGCTGGCCATGGCCTTTGGTATCGCCTCTGGGGTTAAACCCGAGCAGGGCATCATCACCGCCATCATCGCCGGCTTTCTGATTTCGGCGCTCGGTGGCTCCCGGGTACAGATCGGCGGACCCGCGGGCGCCTTCGTGGCCCTGCTCTATGCCATTGCAGAGCGCTTCGGCGTTGCCAACCTGCTGATCGCCACCATCATGGCCGGCGTACTGCTCTTCATCATGGGCGCCTTGCGCCTGGGCAATCTCATCCGCTTTGTGCCGGTGCCCATCATCGTCGGATTCACCAACGGCATCGCTGTGGTCATCGCCCTGCAGCAGGTTAAAGACTTTCTGGGGCTGCAGATTGAACGTATGCCCGCCAATTCACTGTCGCAGTTGCACGCGCTGGCCAGTCATCTGCACACCATCAATGTCAGCGCGCTGGCAGTTGGGCTGCTGACATTAGGCATCGTCGTCGCGTGGCCTAAATCGTATCTGCGGGTAAGGCCGGGTTGGCGCCGCTGGCTGGCGCGGGCACCGGGCACCATCGCCGCCCTCATCATCGGCACAATGCTGGTCAAACTGTTTGGCTTACCCGTCGAGACGATTGGCAGCCGCTTTGGCGGTATTCCGCAGTCTCTGCCCCGCTTGGCGCTGCCTGACTTCAACTGGGAGACCGCGCAGAATCTGGTCGCACCCACCTTGGCCATCGCTCTACTGGGCGCTATCGAATCTTTGCTGTGCGCGCGCGTGGCCGATGGCATGATCGACGACCGGCATGACCCCAACCAGGAGTTGATGGCCCAAGGCATCGCCAATTTCATCACACCGTTCTTTGGTGGTATCGCGGCGACCGGCACGATCGCCCGCACGGTCACC
>JBIKMC010000237.1:0-5341 GCA_044359405.1 Burkholderiaceae bacterium | reverse complement strand
ATTGACCGCAAAAGGCGCGCTTGGATGATCAGGGTGGAGACGGTCATGCTCGGCCAGCTCTGAGGTGATGCGCTCGAGCCAAGGTTCGAGCGTCTGCTTGGGCCTTGCGTTGAGCGCCGGAAAAGAGCCCACAATGCCGCCCTTGCACTGCGCTATCACCAGATCAGGATTGGAGACGATGAACAAAGGAGCGCCGACAACCGGTAGGCGCAGTCGCTGAGCAAGGATGGGTGGCAGGCTCACGGTGCGGCCCCTATTTTTTTTCTTCGGCCTGTTTGGTTATGCGGTCGCGCTCGGCATCGCTGATGACCTCGAACACCGTAACCACGCGTTGCACACCGCGCACTCGGCTCGCGACCCGGGAGGCTTTTTGCGCCTCGTTTTGAGTGACCAGGCCCATCAGGAAGACGGCACCTGATTCGGTGACGACCTTGATGCTGCCGGCGGGGATTTCTTTGTCTTCAGCGAAGGCAAGCTTGACCGCCGTCGTGGTGGTGGTGTCGGCCGCCGTAGCTGTCAGGCCAGGCTGTCCGGCGATCTGAAGCTCATTGTGGACCGCGCGCACGTTATCAATTCGGGCTACAAGCTGCTCAGCTCGTCGCTTGTCTTCCGCATTGGCCACCTGACCGGTCAGCAGCACCCGTCGGTTGTAGCTGGTGACGGAGATGCCGCCGGGATAGCGCAGCGCGTCGCGCAGTTGCGCAGATGCCTTCAACTCAATGCCCTGGTCTTCGGCCTGGGCGCCCACGGTGCGGCGATCGGTGAGCGCCAGGGCACTCACGACCACGCCGGTGGCGGCCAGCGGCAGGCAGCCACTGGTGAGGGCCGAGGAGGCGGCCAGTGAGACGACGAGCAGGGCACGGACAGCATGCTTCATGAAACCCTCCGACGGTAGGCGTCGCGACAGCGCGGGGTGCAGACAAGACAGCCTGTAATTATAGCGGCGCCCTGGCGCCTAAAAGGCATTGCGCAGCCAGTTAATCACGCCGGCTTCGATCGCGATCACATCGAAGCGACAGGGCGGCCACCGGTCGCCAAATCGCGATAGAAGATAACGTTGCGCCTCGCGCCTGAGGCGCTGCTGCTTGGCGGCCGTTATCGATGCCGCCGCGCCGCCGAACTCTTGCCGCGTACGCTGCCGCACTTCGACGAAAACCAGGGTGTCACCCTCGCCCAGGATCAAGTCGATCTCACCCAGACTGCTGCCAACATTGCGCGCTATGAGGGTAAGCCCGCGGTCGATCAGGTAGTCGCAGGCCCGGGCTTCGGCCTCATCACCGAGCTGCTGAGTGGGCGAGCGACGCCTTTCGCCCGGGTTGACCGTGTGTCGACTCAGGTTCGTGCCGCTTCGGCTTGCCCCGACCGAGGCAGGGGCGGACAATGCGCGCTGGCGTGGCGCTGCGGCGTCGCCCTGGGCATCATCAACCTCTTCATCTGTCGTCGGCCTGCCTTTGTTCATGAGCGATGATCACCCGTCCACCCAAGTACGTCCGTCGGCTCTGGTAGCGGGGACATTGTATGTGGTGGCCACGCCTATCGGAAACCTCAGTGACCTGAGCCCTCGGGCGGCGCAGGTACTGGCAGCCGCCGATCTGATCGCAGCTGAAGATACGCGCACGAGCCGCCCATTGATTGCTCGCGTGGGCGGTCGGGCGCGTCTTGTGGCGGCGCACCAGCACAATGAGCTGCAGGCGGCGGCCGCTATCGTGCAGGCGCTGCAGGCGGGCAGCATCGTCGCGCTCGTTAGCGACGCCGGCACGCCAGCCATCAGCGATCCCGGCGCGCGCATCGTGTCGGCGGTCTTGTCGGCAGGGCTGAGCGTGGTGCCCGTGCCAGGGCCCAGTGCGCTGACCGCGATGCTGAGCGCCTGCGGGATGGTGCAGGGTCCATTTCGCTTCGAGGGCTTTCTGCCGTCGCGCTCGGCCGCCCGTCGCGAGCGGCTCAAGGCCCTGGCTGTCAGTGATTGCCCCTGGGTGATCTTCGAGGCGCCCCATCGCATCGCCAACACCCTGGAGGCGATTCGCCAAGCCTGTGGTGATGGGCGCTGGCTGGCGATCGGACGCGAACTCACCAAGAAATTTGAAGAGGTGTGCCGGCTGCAGGCCAACCAGGCTCAGCAGTGGTTGGGCCAGACGCCCATGCGTGAGCGCGGCGAGTTTGTGGTGGTGGTGGCTCAGGCCGATTGGTTTCCAGGCAAGACGACCGATAGCGGCTCTTGCGAGGCGGCTGCAACACCGGCATCCGACATGATGACCGCTGAGCAGGCATCTGAGGCGCAGGGCCAGTTGGTCGTTAATGTCACGGTCGATGCCTTGGTGCAGGCAGCGCTCGACTACCTGCCCGCGAGTCGCGTCGCGCGACTGGTTGAGCAGATCAGTGGCCAGCCGCATCGGGCGGTCTACGCGCGCACGCTGGTGCTGGCAGGCAGACGCCCCCCGGGCGCCTCCTGAACCGCGCCAGGCAGCTCTCCGGAGCATTCAAGGCTCATCTTGGCTCTCAGGTCGCGCGCGGTTCGACGGGGAAGATGTCGGCCAGCCGTGCCTTTACCGGCGATGTCTGAGGCGCTGCAAACCTTCGGGGGCTGTGCGTCTAGCGGCTGACCGGTAGGGCCTGAACGCCGGTCGTGGCGCGAATGCGCTCGGTGAATGCCTGCGCCTCGCGTCGGTCGGTGTAAGGTCCGGCCACCAATCGGTGGAGCCTGCCGTCGCTGCGCACCGAGAGTTTGTCGGCCGTCCACCCCAGCGACTTCAGATACTGGGCGCGTGCGGTCTCCGCGTTGGCGCGTGACTGAAATGCACCCAACTGTAGGAATACTCCGGGCGATGTGGCCGCAGTGTTGGTGCTGGCATTGGTGGGGCCGGTGCCGGCATTGGTGGGGCTGGCGCTGGTGGGGCCCGACGACAAGGCGCGGGGTGCGGGTGCGCGGGCGGAGTCGTCGTCGCTGACGAGCACCTCGCGCTGCAGGGGCGGCAGGCCGTTGTTCTCCAAGGTGACGGCCGCTGCGGCGGGCTCGGCTGCGGCCGGGCGTTCGGGTGGATCAGATGTTGCAAGAGCGGTGAGGGTGAGCCCGGGTACCGGACCGGATGCGGGGCCTGTGCGGGCGATGCCGGTTGCTGCGCTGGACGCGGGGCCCGTGCGCACGAGCGCGGCTGCTGCGCCGGATGCTGCGCCTGTGCGAGTGCCTGGGGGGGCGCCGGCGCTCGCGGATTGGCTGCCGGCGGACGAGCCGGCGGCTGCGGTCCGCGTGCCCGCGGGCTCGTCAAACTCGGTGATGAGTTCCACCTCGACCTCGGCCGTGCCCCGGTTGGCGAAGCCAAGGCGCGTCGCAGCGGTCCACGACAGGTCAATGACCCGGCCATGCAGAAAGGGACCACGGTCGTTGACCCGAACGATCACCGTTCGCGAGTTGGCCAGGTTGGTGACCCGTGCGTAGCTGGGCAGGGGCAGTCTCGGATGCGCCGCCGTCATGGCGTACATGTCATAGGGCTCGCCATTGGAGGTGCGGCGACCGTGATAACGGCGCCCGTACCAGGTCGCTGTACCGCGCTCTCTGAAGGGCTGCAGTTCAGTCAAGGGCACGTACGATTGTCCGAAAACCACATAGGGTCGATTGGCGCGCCGGTTAAGCGGCTCGGCACGCGCTACGGCATCAGGCACCTGCAGGGGGTCGATCGGTGATCCGGCGCCAGGCCCATCATCGAGGTAGTAACCACCACCACCAGCGCGGGGCACGGGTGCTGTGGCGGGAACGCTGGTCTCGTCCCGCCCTGTTTGTGGGGTCGAGCAGGCCGCCACCAGCGCGACCGCCAGACACGAGCTTAACCGGGCCGGCAGACGCGATCTCAAGACCCTCTCCGGGCCGGGTCCACCCGGCGCAGCCGGGTATCGATTCGCTGACGCAGGCTGGCCAGATAGTCGAGCCCCCTGATGGCACGCGAGCCATACCAGGAGGTCATCTCACCGTCGACGCTGAAGAAGGCCGGCACCTGCGAATGGGCGTGGTGACGTTTGAAAAGACGGCGCAGCGACTCGCGGTCGGCTTTGCCGAATCGGTAGGGCTCGGTCGACAGCAGTACTGCGGCAACCGGCGCCTGGGCGAGTTCGCGCTCCTGCAGGCTCGGATAGCGCGGCTCGTCTGCGTCCGGCCAGGTATGCAGCCCAAGCTCGGCCAACATGCGCGAAATAAAAGTGGGTGGCGAAACCGTCATCCAGGGTTTGCGCCAGATCAGGTACAGCACGGGCATGGGTGAGCCTGCGAGGGCCCGAGCGCGCACACGCGCCTGCTGGAATGAGTCGGACAGTTGGTCAGCGCGACTCTGCACCGTGAAGATCTCGCCGAACTGCCGGTACAGGGCGAGATTGTCATCGAGCTCAATCGGATGGGTGACCACCACATGCGGAATAAACTGGGCCAGCGTTTCGACAGTGGCGCGCTCATTTTCATCGACGTTGACGATGAGATGGGTGGGCGCGAGCGCCCGAATTCGGGCGATGTTGACCGTCTTGGTACCACCGACCTTGGGAATATGCGCAAGCAGGTCGCGCGGGTGGATGCAAAAGCCGGTGCGGCCCACCAGTTGCGAGCCCAGCCCCAATTCGCACAACAACTCGGTGAGGCTGGGGACGAGCGAAACGATTCGCGCGCCGGACATGTTGGCGCAACAGGCTTAGCGCGCTTTGCGCTCGGCCTGTATGAGGAAGTCGACCACCTTCAGGGCGGCCTGATTCGAGCCAGTCATGCTGGGTGCGGTGATGTACTTTCCATTGACCGCAAGTGCCGGTACGCCATCGATGTTGTACGCATCGGAGACCTGAGATGCGCGGCGCACGCGGGTGCGAACCGAAAACGATTCGTAAACCTCAGTGAAGCCGGCCGAATCCAGTCCGAGTGCCTGGGCCATTTTCTGCGGTGAGTCCAGCCGCACACGTTCAACATGGATGGCGTTGAAGACCCGTGCTGCAAGCTCATCGGCGCGGCCCATGGCCTCCAGCGCATAGTGCAGCTGTTGGATGCGGGTTTCGCGAAACGAGACGTGCAGTCGACGAAACACCACATCGGGGGCAAGTGTCTTGCGCCATGTCTCGATGACCGGTTCGAGCGAGTGGCAGTGCGGGCACCAGTAGGCAAAGAACTCCAGCACCTCGATTTTGCCAGCGGGTACCTCAACGGGCTGCACAGGATTGAGCACCCGAAATTCGCGACCGGCAGCGGGGGGCGTGGCCGCAGGCGTCGCGCCCGTCTGTTGTGCGTGCACCCAAAATGGCGCCGGCGCAGCGCTTGCGGCAAGGGCATTCAAAAACAGCCGTCGATGTTGATTCATGCTTGCGAGATCTCCTGTTG
>JBIKMC010000038.1:0-17725 GCA_044359405.1 Burkholderiaceae bacterium | reverse complement strand
TCGCTGCAACCGCCAGCAGACCCGCCAGCAGCGCGGCCGTCAGGGTCACCGTGCAGGGAATCAGCGCATGTAGGGGCGATACCCGATACTGGAAGCTGCCGAAATGAAAAATGCTGGTGTACATCGAGGTGAGCCACTGACCCAGGAAATAGCCCAGCAATAGGCCAGCGGCACAGCCGCTTGCAGTGATGAGACTCGTGAGCGACAGGTAGTGAGCGGCAATGCGCGTGCTGGTGTAGCCGAGCGCTTTGAGTGCTGCAATCTGCTGACGCTGTGCGCTGACCAGTCGATTCATGACCACCTGGACGATGAAGCCGGCAACGGCTACAAAGATGCTGGGCAGCACGGTTCCGAATACTTTCAGCTCGCCAATTTCCTGATTCAAGGCGCGGTGAGACGCCTGTTCATTGCGGGAGTAGGCGCCACGCGATCCATAAGGAGCCAGCAGCTGATCGAGTGCTGCGATGACGGCATCCGGCTGAGCGTCGTCAGCCAGTGTGACAACCAGTGAGTTGAAGCTTGCCCGCATGTCCAGCGCAGCCTCCAGACGCTTTTCGTCCATCCAGATCAAGGCGAGGCTGCGGTCGTCCGGCATCGCGCCTTCGACAGCGCCCAGAATGTACTCGGGAGAGTTGGCGATACCGACAATGGTCAGTGTCTGATCGCGGCCTCGGATGATGGCCGAGACCATGTCTCCGGGCTTGACCAGTCTGGCCCGGGCAAACCCCTCATTGATGAGCACCTCCTGGCTTTCAGGCTCCGGCCAGCGGCCTTGCCTGAGGGTCAGACGGTTGACCTGGGCAGTGCCGGGTGATTCCGGCAGGCTGATCAGCCGAGCGAACAGTAGATCGTTGACACTGGGAAGGCGAAGAGGCGCAGCGTATTGCAGCCGGGTCTGCGCGGCTTCGATGCCAGCGATCTGCTGCAGCGATTCCGTGATCACCCGTGGCGCCCGGCGCAGGCTGACAAACAGCTCGGCGAACCTTGCCTGGCTGTAGTACTGGTCGCGAGATACCTGCAGTGAATCATAGGTGGCAAAACAGGCGATGAAGGCCGCCACGCCGCAGGCTACGACCAGTGCGATGGTGATCGCCTGTACGCGCAGCGCGATCAGTTCGCGTGCGAGCAGTCGATTGAGTGCCCTCACCAGGAAAGCTCCGAGGGCGTCAGGCGTTTCTCATTCAGGTGATCGTCAATGACGATACCATCGGCCAGGCGAAGCACACGATGCGCCATCCCGGCGATCGCCGCGTTATGCGTGATGACCAGCGTGGTCGTGGCGAAGCGCTCGTTCAAATCCTGAATGACCTCGAGCACCCGCTTGCCAGTGGGGTAGTCCAGCGCACCGGTGGGCTCGTCACACAACAGCAGCGCGGGGCGTTTGGCAATGGCTCGTGCGATAGCCACCCGTTGCTGTTCGCCGCCGGATAGTTGCGCCGGAAAATGATGGGCGCGATCAGCAAGACCGACGAGCGAGAGGGCCTCGAGGGGCGGCATTGCCTGCGCTACCAGATCAGTCACCAGCTGTACGTTTTCCGCGGCAGTGAGATTGCCAATCAGGTTGTAAAACTGAAACACGAAACCGACATGCTGACGGCGGTAGGCGGTGCGCTGTGCCTCATTCGACAGACCGACGTCGACGTCCAGCACACGCAGCTTGCCGGCGTCCGGAACATCCAACCCGCCCAAAAGATTCAGCAGCGTGGACTTGCCGCTGCCAGAGGCGCCCAGCAGCACCACGAACTGACCGGCGGGAACGTCCAGGTCCAGGCCGCGCAGGGCGTGAACCGGAACGGGCCCGCTGCGGTAGATGCGGTGCAGGCCGCGCGCGCTCAGAACAGGCGTGTTCTGAGTCGCCCAGGGGGTGACGTCATCGGCGACAGACATGACCCATGGTGGCTGTGTCTGCCACTTGGGTCATTGATTACGTCTAAACGGCAGAGGCCGCGCCTTTGATCTGATACCGACGCCAGCCCAACCAGGCTGAGACCAACCAGACCAGCAAGGTGGCTACGGCCAGACCTGCAGCGATGGGACGTTCGACGAAGGCAAGCAGATCGCCGTCGGCCTTGATCATCGAGCGTATGAAATGCTCTTCCAGCATGCTGCCAAGCAGCAGGCCCAGAATGGCTGGCGCGATGGGGAAGTCATGGGCCTCCAGAAACCAGCCAAGCAGGCCGAAGGCGATGAGAATCCAGAGGTCGAACGGTGAGTTGTTGATGGCGAAGGCGCCCACCACGCAGAACAGCAGAATGACCGCCATCAGGATATTGCGCGGCGTACGGAGCAGCGTGGTGGCCAGTTTGATGCACAGCCAGCCCAGCGGCAGCATCAGCAGATTCGCCAGAATGAAAACGATGAAGACCGCGTAGATGTTTTCAGGGTTGTTGATGAAGATGGTTGGGCCCGGGTTCATGTTCTTCATGTACAGCACGCCGATCACGATGGCCGTGATCGAGTCACCGGGGATACCAAACACCAGGGCGGGAATCCATGCACCGGCCAGAGCGCTGTTGTTGGCGGCGCCGGCTTCAACCAGACCTTCGGGGTGTCCGGTGCCGAATTTTTCGGGTTCACGCGAAAGCCTGCGACTCATGGCGTAGGACATCCAGGCCGCGATGTCGGCCCCTGCACCCGGCAGAGCGCCCACCAGGGTACCCAGCACGCTACCGCGCAAGGTCTGCGCGGGGTAACGTCGAATCATGCCCCACATGCCTCGAAAGACTGCGCCCACTTGACGGGTTGTAGCCTTCATTTCGCCGGGTTCGATTGAAAAGCGTAGCACCTCGCTGATGGCAAACAGGCCAATCATGGCTGGAATCAGGCTGATGCCGCTGAGCAGATCCGGCGAATCGAACGTGAACCGTGGGTGTGCTGCCGGGTTTTCAAGGCCTACGCTGCCAAACAGCAAACCCAGAAAGAGCGTGATCATGCCCTTGAGCGGTCGGTTTCCGCTGACGAACACGGCACAGGTCAGACCCAGCAGCACCAGCCAGAAATACTCGAAGGAGCTGAACTTGAGGGCCGCTTCAGCCAGCGCGGGAGCGCCAATAATCAGCACCAGGGTACCGAACAGGCCGCCGATGACCGAGAACACCAGAGAGACGCCCAGTGCCGTCTCCGCCTGTCCCTTCTGGGTCATGCGATGGGTTTCTTCCACATACGCTGCGGAGGCTGGCGTGCCTGGAATACGTACCAGACAGCCGGGAATATCACCTGCGAAAATAGCCATGGCGGTGGCCGTGACCATGGCGGCGACGGCGGCGATTGGCGGCAGAAAGAAGGTGATGGGCACGAGCAGCGCCGTGGCCATGGTGGCGGTGAGTCCGGGCACTGCGCCCACGAACAGGCCGAACAGCGCCGAGCCCACCATGACGGTGAGCACCTGCGTGTTGAACACCATGCCCAGGGCCAGAATGACGGCGTCCATGATCAGCGTCGTGTCCTGAGAAATAGGCTGGCCCGGGATAAGCGCATCAGGATCACCAGGCGACCGATTGCAGGACGCCCCAGGGCAGGGGCACCTTGAGTAATTTGTAGAAGCCGGTGTGCACGATCAGACTGACCAACACCGCGATGGGCAGGATGAGTGCCGCGCGCACGCGATAGGCGGCAAGAAGCGCACACAGCATGAGGCTGGCCGTGATCAGAAACCCTAGCTTTGAAACAACAAGCGCATAAAAAACCAGGCTGGCAAGGGTAATGGCGAACGGCAGGAATCGATAGCCGCGCGCGACTGCCTGCTCGGACGGCGGGCGGGCGCGCAGGCTTGTCAGCATCAACAGGGCCGAGGACGCCGCCAGTCCTGCGGCGATGAGGCCTGGAAACAGCGCAGGGCCGTAGGGTTGACCGGGCGCCGGCGGGAAGTCTTGAATGTGCCACAAGACCGCCAGCGCGAGCGCCAGGAAGACGGCCCCGATGAGGCCGTCATGAATGCGCATCAAACCCTCTTACTTGGCAAGCCCGACGGCTTTCATGACCTCGCCCTTGGCCTTGTCGTCGCGGGCCATGAAGGCGGCGAACTCAGCCGGGTTACCCCAGGTAGCGCCAAAGCCGCGCGAGGCAAGAAAGTCCTTGTAGGCCTTGGAATCGTAGATGTCCTTGATCGCGGCGGCCAGTTTGTCGACCACATCTTTTGGCATGCCTTTGGGGCCGGCCACGCCGCGCCATGCGCCGTTGGTCCAGGTGCTACCCGATGCCTTGAGCAGTGGCACCTGCGGGAATAAGCCGTCTGGCTTGTCAGACATGAGCAGAATAGGTTTGACCTTGCCGGCTTCGATCAGCGAACGGCCTTCAGGCAGGGATGCGGACACCACATCGACGCCGCCCGCGACCAGATCCTGCAGGCCCGGGGCTGCGCCCTGGCTGGGCACCCACCCAATGGCATTGCCAGCCAGCTTGGCCTCGACCAGCCAACCGGCCAGCCCCAGGTGCCAGATGCCGCCCTGACCCGTGCCGCTGGCCTTGAGCTTGCCCGGATTGGCTTTGGCGGCAGCGACAAGGCCTGCGGCGTCTTGAATGGGCGAGTCGGCCCTGACCATGACGGCGTTTGGATCGAAGTTGACCAGCGCGATAGCCGAAAAGTCTTCGTGGCTGAGTTTGGTCAGACCCGCATGCCGCATCATGCCGATTTCGACCGTGATGAGGCCCAGCGTGTAGCCATCGGGTGCGGCGGATGCGATGGCCTGGTGTCCCACGACACCACTGCCACCGGTACGATTGACCACGTTGACCGGTTGTTTGACTGCTTTTTCAAGCTCGGCGGCGACGAAGCGCGCGACGGCGTCGGTGCCACCGCCCGCACCCCAGGGCACGATCATGGTGATGGGGCGATCGGGGTAAGCCGCCTGGACCGGTGCGGAGGCCAGTGCGATGGGAAGGAGCGCGGCGCTCAGGGCGCCCACAAGGCTACGGCGTTTCATAGTGTCTCCGGAATGGTTGTGATGACTTATGGCAGAAAAAACCGCAAAAATCATTGTATGCCCAGCGCGCCGTTCGCGGAAACATGAGGCTGGCGGGTGTCGCTCGCTGATCTAGGCGGCCAGCGCGAGCTCGCGACGCTCCAGGCGGGTGGTCAGCGTTGTGAGAAAGCCCAGGCATTGCGCCAGTTGTTCGCGCTCAACGAACTCATCGGGCTGATGCGCCACAGCGATCTGCCCCGGACCGCAGACGATGGTGGGGATGCCCACGCCCTGCAAAATACCCGCCTCGGTACCGAAACTGACCCGGCCCACCGGCGCATGACCGCACAGCGGCCTGATGGCCTGCGCCAGGTAGGTGTTGCCGCGCTCGTCGAGCGCGGGCGTATCAAAGATTTCTTCGAATTCAATGCCGCAGTCGGGCGAGATGGCGCGCATCGGTGCCAGCAAATTCTCGTCGCACCAACGTCGAATGCGAGCAACCAGTTCAGCTGCGGTCATGCCGGGAAGTGCGCGAATCTCAAGAAGAAATTCGCAGTCTTTGGCCGTGATGTTGTGGGCGGTGCCGCCTTGGATACGCCCCACATGCAGGCTGGTATGCGGAAATTCAAAGCCATCGTGGCGATCTGCTGAGCGCATCTCTTCTTGAAGCTGCTGCACGTAAACGACGATGCGGGCGGCGACCTCAACGGCCGATACGCCGCTGTCGCGCAGGGACGAGTGCACTGAATGACCGCGAACCTTGACGCGGTAGCCGCAGGCCCCTTTGTTAGCCACCACGACCCGCATGGTGGTGGGCTCGCCGATGATGCAGGCGGCGGGTTTGGAGGGCATGACGGCCAGCTGTGCAGCCAGCTGGCGCATGCCGCGCATACTCGTTTCTTCGTCGTACGACAACGCGATATGAATCGGCGTATCGAGCCGAGCCGCCAACATCTGCGGAACCGACTCAATCACGCAGGCGATAAATCCCTTCATGTCGGCTGAACCGCGCGCGTGCAGACGGTCACCTCGCTCGGTCAGGACAAAGGGGTCGGTGCTCCAGTTCTGTCCGGCGACGGGCACTACATCGGAATGGCCCGACAGCATGATGCCGCCAGCCCGATCCGAGCCAATGCTGGCCAGCAGGTTGGCCTTACCCTTTTCTTCGCCGTGCTGAATCATGGTCCGGGCACCCAGGCTTTCCAGGCGGTTGGCGGCCCATTCGATCAAGGCCAGATTGGCATTGGCGCTGACGGTGTCGAAAGCGACCAGGGTGCGCAGCGTGGCGATGCTTGCTTCGAGACTCATGGGCAGAACACTCCAGGCAGATGGAATGGCGACTATGACGGGCGCCGGAAAGGGTCTAAACTGGGGTTTTGTTTGCCATTATCCCATTGGGTGGCGTCTGCCGGACAGAGCCGGAGGCGTCGACAGGGCCAAGTGCCCGGTGTCGGTGGTAAACCGTTCAAGCCCGATGAAAATCGTCGGGCGCATCCTGGAGAATCGCCATGAACGCACCCGACAAGGCCTCTCTCAAGGCACTCAACCAGGTCGATCTCGACAGCTGGTGGATGCCTTTCACCGCCAACCGCCAGTTTAAGGCGGCGCCCCGGCTGCTCGCTCGGGCCAAGGGCATGCTGTACTGGACTCCTGAGGGTCGCGAAATTCTCGACGGCACCGCTGGTCTGTGGTGCGTCAATGCCGGTCATGCCCGCGAAGAAATCGCCCAGGCGGTCGCCGAGCAGGTGCGCCAGCTTGACTTCGCACCGGCCTTCCAGATGGGGCATCCCATAGGCTTTGAGTTTGCCCGGCGCCTTACCGACATTGCCCCCACGGGCTACGGCAAGGTGTTTTTCACCAATTCAGGTTCTGAGTCGGTCGACACTGCACTCAAGATCGCCCTGGCCTATCACCGCGCCCGCGGCGAGCCGCAGCGCACCCGCCTCATTGGTCGCGAGCGTGGCTACCACGGCGTGGGTTTCGGGGGTATTTCGGTCGGGGGCATGGTGGCCAACCGGCGCGCCTTCTCGTCCAGCCTGTTGCCGTCCACTGACCACCTGCCGCACACGCACAACCTTGAGCACAATGCCTTCACCCGCGGGCAGCCCGCCTGGGGTGCGCATCTGGCTGATGAACTCGAGCGCATGGTCGCGCTGCATGGGGCCGACACCATCGCTGCGGTCATCATTGAGCCGGTGGCCGGGTCGACGGGCGTACTGATTCCCCCCAAAGGCTATCTGCAGCGCCTGCGCGAGTTGTGCACCAAGCACGGCATTCTGCTGATTTTTGATGAGGTCATTACTGGCTTTGGTCGCCTGGGCACGCCGTTTGCCGTCAACTACTTCGGGGTTGAACCCGACCTCTACACCACGGCCAAAGGCATCACCAACGCCACGGTGCCCATGGGTGCGGTGTTTGCCAAAGATGCCATTCACGACGCCTTCATGAACGGGCCAGAGAGCCTCATCGAGCTGTTCCACGGCTACACGTATTCGGGGCATCCCCTGGCGTGTGCCGCGGGGCTGGCAACGCTGGATGTGTACGCGCGTGAGGGCCTGCTGACCCGTGTGGCGTCGATTGCATCGGCCTGGGAAGACGCTGTTCATTCGCTGCGCGACATGCCCCATGTCATCGATATCCGCAACATCGGCCTCATTGGTGCGATTGAGCTCGCACCCCGCGAGGGCAAGCCGGGTGCGCGTGCCTATGATGCGATGGTTGATGCCTTCCAGTCGGGCCTGCTCATACGGACCACGGGTGACATCATCGCCCTGTCGCCGCCGCTCATCATTGAGCCCTCGCACATTGATCGTCTGATCACCACCCTGCGTGGCGTGCTCAGTCGCCTCGCCTGACGCGGACGTCTTCGCTCTGCCCGGGCTCATGCCCGGGCCCTTCTGGGGTTTGTCATGCTCTTTCCGACCACGATTGTCGGCAGCTATCCGCAGCCTGAATGGCTGATCGATAGAGCTCGTTTGGCTGGGCGTTTTCCGCCGCGCGTTCGTGCGCGCGAGCTGTGGCGCATTCCTGAACCCTACCTGGCTCAGGCGCAGGACGACGCCACGCTGCTGGCCATCCGGGCACAGGAAGAGGCGGGGCTTGACATCATCACCGATGGTGAAATCCGTCGCGAGAGTTATTCCAACCGTTTTGCCACGGCCCTTGAAGGGGTTGACATCGACAATCCGGGCACTGCGCTGGATCGATCGGGGCATCCCAATCCGGTGCCGCGTATCGTCGGCAAAATCCGCCGCAAACATGCGGTTGAAGTTGAAGATCTACATTTCCTCAAGCGGCACACTCATAGGCTGACCAAAATCACCGTGCCCGGTCCGTTCACCATGCTGCAGCAGGCGCAAAACGACTTCTACAAGCATGAAGAAGAGGCGGCGGGCGACTACGCCGACGCCATCAATGCCGAGATCAAAGACTTGTTCGCGGCGGGCGCCGATGTTGTGCAGATTGATGAACCCTACATGCAGGCACGCCCCGAGAAGGCGCGGCAGTACGGGCTGGATGCGCTCAATCGGGCACTGGATGGTGTGGCAGGGGCGACTGCGGTTCACATCTGCTTTGGCTATGCCGCCATCATTCACGCGCGCCCGTCGGGCTATTCATTTTTGCCCGAGCTTGCACGGTGTCGCTGCAATCAGGTATCGCTTGAAACCGCGCAAAGCAAGCTGGACACCAGCGTCCTGACCGGGTTGCATGAAAAGCAGCTGATGGTTGGTTGCGTCGATCTGTCCGACATGACCATTGAAACGCCCGAAGTGATCGCTGCGCGTATCCGTCGGGCGCTTCAGCACGTGAAGCCCGAGCAGGTGATTCTTGCGCCCGACTGCGGTATGAAATATCTGCCACGCGAGGTCGCGCAGGGCAAGCTGTCGGCCATGGTGCAGGCGGCCCGTATGCTCAGGGCCGAGCACGGCGTGCCGTCAGCCTGAAGCTCCGAATTGTTTTTTGACGGCTGCTCGGTCAATGGTGCCATTGGCCGCTTTGGGCAGCTGCGTTACAAACTGAACATGCTTGGGCCTTTTGTAGCGTGCGATACGCTCAGCCACGAAAGCCGATAGCGCTTCGGCGGTGATGGTTTGCCCTGTTTTGAGCTCGCACACAGCACTGACCGCCTCGCCCCAGTGGGCGTCGGGTACACCAAAGACAACCGCCGCAGCGACGGCCGGGTGCTCACACAGCGTGCGCTCGACCTCGGCCGGGTAAACATTCTCACCGCCGGGCTTGATCAGCTCTTTGGCCGGTGAGCGGCCCTGATACCAAAGATAGCCCTGATCATCGAAGCGGCCCATGTCGCCGGTGTGGTGCCAGCCCTGGCGCAGGGTGTGGGCTGTGTCTTCAGGTAAACCCCAGTAGCCTTCAAACACCATAGGTCCGCGCACGGCGATCTCACCGGTTTGTCCAGCGGGCAGAACATGGTCTTCGTCGTCGAGGACTGCAACGGTGTTGAGCGGCGAGGGGCGACCGGCGCTGCCTGGCCGCTCGTCGAACGCGGACATGGTGACCATGCCCGAGGTTTCGGTCTGTCCGTAAATCACGTGGAAGCGGGCGCCCGTATGGGCACTCTGTAGCCGCGAAGGCTTGCCAGCGCTGAACCCGACTTGGCTGCGGCATCGATGAGTGAACCGAGCATGGGTGCGAAGGTGGCAACGATGCTGCCCCGTTCCTGATCGATCGACCGCACCAGGGCATCGGCATCGAACCGCGGCATGATGACCGAGGCCGCGCCGGCGTGCTGTGCGGCCAGCATCAGACCCAGACCCGCGACGTGATAAAGCGGGAGAGCGCCCATATTGACGTCATCAGGCTGCAGTCGCCAGCTGAGCAGTGCCGAGGCGCTGGCCGAAAGCAGACCTCGGTGGGTGAGTACGGCCCCGCGAGCCTTTCCGCCTACGGCCGCAGTATGGATGATGACCAGTCCATCAGTATCGATAATGGGCGGGGTGTCGGGCGAGCTCAGGTCGTCGGATTGATCGCCCGCATAAACTGACTGAAGGGCGGGCCAGTCGGCGCCATCGCCCTCCATGCTCAGGCACCGGATGCCCGTGAGCGAGGCGGGTAGCAACGCACGCAAATCGGGAGCGGCTACGAGAATGCGCGGACTTACATCGGCCAGAATGTGCGCGACCTCTTCGGGCGACAGTCTCACGTTGATGGGCACGAGCATGGCGCCCAAGCGTGCGGCCGCGGCAAAAAGGTCGACATAGGCGATCGAGTTGCCAGCCAGCACGGCAATGCGATCGCCCCGCCCAAGCCCCATTTTGGCAAGGCCTGTGGCCAGGCGCTCGCTGCGTTGCGCGAACTCGGCATGGGTGATGCGTTGGCGGTCGTCTATGAACGCGATGCGATCGCCGTATAGACGGGCATTGCGTACGATAAGGTCGTGCAGCGTGAAACATCTGAGATTCATGTCAGGCATCCGCGCGAAAGAGTCTTGAGTGTAACCCTGTCCAGCTCGACCTTGGCCTACACTGGAGGCAAGAGCGTCAATGCGCTGGTTTAGCAAGAGGTGTGTGGATGTCTGACACAACACAGTGGTCGTTTCGCGAGGAGATGCAGCCTCGCGAAGATGATGTCGAGTTCGAGCTGCAACCGCTGCTCGAAGCCGTGGTTGCGCTGCGCGCCGAGGTTCCCGATGATGCCTTCACGGCCGATACCCTGGGCACTGAGCGGGGTGGTAACGGGGTGGTGATCGACGACGAAGGTACCGTATTGACCATCGGCTACCTCATTACGGAAGCCAGTTCCATCTGGTTGACGACCAGCGAAGGCAGAGTCGTGCCCGCCTATTCGCTGGCCTATGATCAGGTGACTGGATTCGGTCTCGTGCGCCCCCTGGCAGCCCTCGATGTACCCAGTATTCCCCGTGCAGGCCTGGAAGGTGTCGGGCTTGGTGACCGGGTCTTCATGCTGGGTAACGGCGGTCGCTCCCACGCTCTCAAGGCCCGCGTGGTTGATACACGTCTCTTCGCTGGCTACTGGGAGTACCTGATTGAGCAGGCGATTTTCACGAGTCCGGCGCACCCGGAGTGGAGTGGCGCCGCGCTCATCAACGAGCACGGCCAGCTGATTGGCATCGGATCACTGCTGGTGCAGGCCGTCGAGAGCGAGGGCAGTTCGGAGGCCGAGCAGGCGAATCTGAGTGTCCCGGTTTCTTTGCTTGAACCCATTCTGCCCAGTCTGCTCAGCACAGGAGCGAGCGGTCTTGCAGCTCGGCCATGGCTCGGCATCTATGCGAACGAAAATGAGGGGCAGGTGGTCGTCATGGGAATCGCCCGTCAAGGCCCCGCCGAGCGAGCCGGGCTGCAGCAGGGCGACCTCATTCTTGAAATTGCAGGCCAGCGCGTCGAAAGCTTGGCGGCGCTTTACCGCGTGCTCTGGGGCCTGGGTCCGGCCGGCGTCGAGGTGCCCATGCTGGCTGCGCGGGATGGTGATCTGCTTCGTTTGAAAGTTGCTTCGGTCGATCGCAACAGCCTGTTGCGCCGCCCGTCCTTGCACTGAGCAGTCCAGCCTGTAGCGGCGACTTCTAGACCGGGCGCTGATGCGTCATGCATCGCATTGAAGCGCCCGACTATTTCGCCTGCAGGGATTGCAGATAGTCCAGCAGGGCGACAATCCGATTGCGTGTATGCCACTCAGGCGAGGGGCCCGTGCCGGTCCCAGCTCCAGCACCCTGGCCCGCAGCCCCTGGGCCTGCTCCGGGCCCCATGCCGCGACCACCGCCGGCGCCCGAAGCACTGCCGCGATTGGCGCGAAGCACTTCCTCGCGAAACTCCTGGCCCCAGATGGGCATCTCGCGCGAGCCGTGTGGGCCCGTGGCTCCTGCGCTGCGCCCATCAATCACGTCCCAGACCAGTTCGGTCGGAAAGCGTCCGCCGTTACGGATCGAAATGGTGGTCAGGTCACCTGCGGAGCGCGTCAGAAACTGACTGACCGGTCCATCGCCCTTGCCGCCCAGCCCATGGCAACCCGCGCACTTGTCTTCGTAAACCGCTTTGCCCGTCATCGGGCCGGGCTGCGCCTGCACGACGGCCATAGTGCCCGCCACCGTACTCAAACCCACCAGGGCTCTTAGAATTGCTCTGTTCATCATGGCTCCTTGAGGTCAAGGGAGCAGTCTGAATTGGCATGAAGGCAATGGCCTTGCGCCGCGTCAGCATGATGTTTCCGTGCCCCTGGCCGGCTTGGTCTCAGCTAAACAGGGCGTCGAATCCTTGTTCGGGCTCAAAGCGATCTTTGCGCCAGACAAGACGCAGCGGGCCTGGCATGGCACGATCGCGCAGGGGATGCTCGGCGTCACCCGGATAGGCCACGATGCGTCCGCCATCGACCGCAATCGGCTCGGGTTGAATCACGGGAGGTGGACGTCTGCGGGCTTCCATCAGAATCGATTCAACATCAGAAAATCGCGAGAGATGCGCGAGGCTCATAATCTGAGGCGGAGCCAGTTCAATGTCGCGTGCCCAGTAACGCTCCAGAGCATCGCGGGGACGCATCCACTCACCGCCACTGGTTTCTCGTGGATCATGGCGCGCAACCTGGTCAGCCGGCGCCAATGCCATAAAAAATCGCGTGTCGAAGCGTTTGTGCTGAACCGAGGGCACGCGGGGCGTGATCCAGCGCGACCACGGCAGCAGTGCTTGCGTTGCCAGGCGCAGGTTAAGGGTCTGCAGTACTTCAACAAACTGAAAGCCCTCGCGGGACTGACTACTGGCTCGTTGCACGGTGTCCGCGTCGGCCTTGTCGGCCAGCAGAATGCCGCACTCCTCGAAGGTTTCGCGGCACGCGGCCACGAAGTGTCCGGCCGCACGCGGCGGGTCAAGCTGCGGGTCAGCCAGCAGTTCATGCAGGTGTTCAGGTGATCGGTCGAGGCGCGCCAGCATGAGCTCATCATGGTCGTCCGAATCGAGCTTGCCACCCGGAAAGACATAGGCGCCGGCCAGCACATCGGACGAAGCGTGCCTGCGCAGCAGGTAAACCTCGGGCCCTGAGTTGGATGATCGCAACAACATCACGGTCGCTGCCGCACGAGCCGGCGTGGTGACTTCCTGATGATTCAATTCCATAGCGATTGGGCCGCCGGTGCAGACTGTCTTTGATTCAGGAAGCGGGTGGGGGCTGTGGCCGATCGTTTCGATCCAGTGCTCGCACGGCCCGTCGACCCCAGATCCAGACATACTGCACACCGGATGCGGCGATGGTGACGGTGAGCGCATAGTACGCGGGCTCAAGCCATCGAGTCATCTCGATCATCTCAGTCGCGTCGATCATGACTGCGGTCAGGGTGATGAACTCAAAGGCTGTATTGAGCTTGGACAGGCGTGACGGTGCCATATCGAATTCATGCACCATAAAGTGAAAAGCGATCGCACCAAACACAATCACAAGGTCGCGCGCAATGACGGCGGCGGCCACCCAGGCAGGTAGCAGGCCCTCGGCGGCGAGCATCAGGGTGACCGTGAGCATGGTGAGCTTATCTGCGACTGGGTCTGCGATGGCGCCAAATCGAGTCCGCTGATTCCAGCGGCGTGCCAGAAAGCCGTCCACCAGGTCGCCCAAGGCGCATGCGATGAATAGCGTCAAGGCCCAGTCAAAGTGACGTCGGGCGAGCTGGTAGGCAATGACCGGTATCAGGGCCGCCCGAACAACGGTGATGAGGTTGGGCAGTGTCAGCAGACTCATGACCAGAGCCCCTGCGCCTCCAGCTGTGCAAGGCTGGCGCGGACCGCTTGTCGACCCGCTTCGAAGGCCTCGTCGGCGCGATGAAAATCAAAGAGCCCGAAGTGGGCCAGACGCGGCGCAATCAGCACGTCGGGCGGTTCACCGGCCAGACGGCTGCGGCTGATGCGCACTTGCATGACGTTGATGCTTGAGGTGACCACATCCATCATTGAAGGCGCCGTCTGGGCCTTGTCGCGGTCGTTGCCGACCAGGCCGCGCAGCGTGGCCTGCACGCGCCGTCCCCATTGCGCGATCGTACCCGCGTCATCAGAGTCTTCCAGCACGGGTAGCGGGGGATCGGCTGATGGGTTCGCCTGCGCAGCGGACGCGGCTATCGTCGGATCTGGGCTGCGCATACCGCTGGGACTTGCGGCGCTGCGTGGGGTGGTTGAACCGGCAAGACCGCCGGGGCGGGGCAGGTGACGACCGACCAGATCGGTGCCCAGATCAACCGCGATGACGATGCTCGCACCCATGGCGCGGGCCAGCGAAACCGGGACTGGGTTGACCAGCGCGCCATCGACCAGCCATTGGCCCTCGTGAGTGACTGGCGTCAGCAGGCCGGGCATCGCGATGGAGGCGCGCACGGCGGCGATGGTCGAGCCCTCTCGAAACCAGACTTCGCCACCCGTTCGCAGGGCGGTGGCCACAGCACCGAAGGGCATAGGCATGCCTTCGATGGGACGGTCTTGAAAATTACGCTGTAAAAACTCAACCAGTCGGCGACCCTTCATCATGCCGCCGCTGAGACCAAGATCCATCAGCCCAATCACATCAGTGAGTTTGAGTCCGCTGACCCAATGTTCAAGTCGATCAAAATCGCCGCTGGCGAGTGCTGCCCCGACCAGTGCCCCAATCGAGGTGCCGCAAACCAGATCGGGCGTGATACGCAGCTCCTGAAGTTCGCGGATGACGCCCAAGTGCGCCCAGCCTCGTGCAGCTCCGCTACCCAGAGCGAGACCCACACGCGGTCGTATGCCACTCATGGTGCGGGCCTGCTGTGCATGAATTCGGCCAAGGCCTTTGCGGTGTGCGTGCTGTGGCTGCTAACAAGCGTATCGGGCGGCGCGCTGGCCACGACACGCCCACCGCCTGCGCCGCCATCGGGGCCCAGGTCGATGATCCAGTCCGCCTCAGCCCAGATGTCCAGATTATGTTCGACGACGACCAGGGTATTGCCCGCCTGAACCAGGCGGTGCAGCACCCGGATGAGTTTCTCGACGTCGGCCATGTGCAGGCCCACGGTGGGCTCATCCAGTACATACAGTGTGTGAGGGCCGGCGGGTACCGCCGCACCCGCTGCAACGGCTCTGGCTTTTGCCCGCACCACGCGCGGGTCATCGTCTGGCGTGTCCAGCCGTACCTTGGCCAGTTCAGTTACCAGCTTGATACGCTGTGCCTCGCCGCCTGACAGGGTGGGGCTGGGCTGGCCGAGGGTGAGATAACCCAGTCCGACATCCTGTAGCAGCTTGAGCGGGTGCGCGATTGAGGGGTGGGCTGAGAACCATTCCAGCGCTTCGTCGACGCTCATGGCCAGTACGTCGCCGATCGAGCGATCACGAAGCAGTACGCCCAGTGTCTCGGCATTGAATCGACGACCTCGACAAACCTCGCACAGAAGTTTTACGTCGGGCAGAAAACTCATCTCGAGCGTCTGCACGCCCTGGCCCTCGCAGCCGGGACAGCGCCCCTGCCCTGTGTTGAAGCTGAAACGGGCCGGAGAATAGCCACGCAGTCGAGCCTCGGCACTGTCGGCAAATAAACGTCGAATGGCATCCCAGAAGCCTACATAGGTGGCCGGGCAGGAGCGTGGTGTCTTGCCGATGGGGGTTTGATCAACCTCTAGAACGCGCGTGATTCCATCCCAGCCGCTGATCGACTCGACACCGACCAGCTCGGGTGCGCGAGTTCGGTTCTGGCGTGCTCGAACCAGGGCTGCCAGATTGCGCAACAGCACGTCGCGCGCAAGCGTGGATTTACCCGACCCAGACACGCCTGTGATGACGGTCAGGCGGCCCAGGGGAATGGAGGCGTCAACATGGCGAAGGTTATGAAGGTTTGCGCCTCGAAGGCCGAGCCATGCTTTTGCGTGGTCAATCTCTGGCGCAGGTCGCCGCTGGATCAGCGGGTGCGCCAGAGGCTTTGACAGAAAGCGACCGGTGATGCTGGCCGGGTTGGCGGTCAGATCATCATGACTGCCGCTGGCAATCACCTGACCACCCAGGCGACCCGCACCCGGACCGATATCGATGATGTGGTCGGCGCGTCGGATGGTGTCTTCGTCATGCTCAACCACCAGCAGCGTGTTGCCCTTGTCGCGCAGTGCCTGCAGCGTGTCGAGCAGGATGCGATTATCGCGCGGGTGCAGTCCAATCGTGGGCTCATCAAGGACATAGCAGACGCCCTGCAGGTTCGAGCCCAATTGCGCCGCCAGCCGAATCCGCTGTGCCTCGCCACCCGATAGGGTGGGCGCTGCTCGGTCCAGCGCCAGATAGCCCAGGCCCACCGCCGATAAAAACGACAGTCGTGAACGAATCTCGGTCAGGACATCACGTGCGATTTCAGCGCTACGCCCGGCGAATTCGATCTGTCGCAGCCAGCGGCCGCAGTCGTCGACCGGCATCGCGGTGAGCTGAGCAACGGACAGATCAGCCAGAGTGACGGCCAGGG
Organism: Burkholderiaceae bacterium; assembly: GCA_044359405.1. GTDB lineage: Bacteria > Pseudomonadota > Gammaproteobacteria > Burkholderiales > Burkholderiaceae_E > SYIM01. Next base: position 1,421 of record JBIKMC010000038.1, on the reverse strand, counting down.
CGACGGGGTTCAGTCGCTGACCTTCACAGCGCTCGCAAGGTTGTCCCTCGGCCGAGTCAGATGAATCCTCATCGTCATCGCCCGCTTTGGCGGCTATCTGATCGGCGAGTTTCTCGGCCAGGCTACCCACGGCCTCGGTACTGAGGTCCTGTCCCGAGCGACCGGGTCGCTCATCAACTTCGGGCAGGTAGGGAAGCTTGATGCCGGTGCCCAGGCATCCTCCACACCATCCGATCTTCGAGTTGAACGAAAACAGTCGCGGATCGAGTTCGGCAAAGCTCTGGCCGCAACTGGGGCAGGCGCGACGGCTTGAAAAGAGCCTGCCCTTGAGCGCGTCAGATGCGGCGGCAAAGCGATCGGTGTCGCCGATGCTCACAGCGTGCGCAAGCTCGTCGAGCGGCGCGATCACCATCACCCGGCCCTTGCCCAGATCAAGCGCCTGCGCCAGCGCGCTGCGCAGCTTGCCCTCATCGCTGGGGTCAACGCGCAGACTGGCCACGGGCAATTCGATGTCGTGTTCAACGAACCGATCAATGCGTGGAAAGCGATCGGTGGTGAGAAAGCGTCCGTCGACGCGCAGATGCGTGTGGCCTCGTGCCTTGGCCCATTTAGCCAGATCAGTGTAAAAGCCTTTTCGGCTGACAATCAGCGGCGCGAGCAGGCCGATATGTTGTCCGCGGTAATCGCGCATGATGCGCGCCAGAATGATTTCAAGCGACTGCGGCTCAATCGCCACGCGACAGTCGGGGCAATGCTGGGTGCCTAGCTTCACATAGAGCAAGCGCAGAAAATGGTAGATCTCGGTCAGCGTGGCCACCGTGCTCTTGCGCCCGCCCCGACTGGTGCGTTGCTCAATCGCTACGGTGGGTGGAATACCGAAGATACCGTCGACATCAGGGCGACTGGCAGGCTGCACGAATTGGCGTGCATAGGCGTTCAGCGATTCAAGATAGCGACGCTGACCCTCACCGAAGATGACGTCAAAAGCCAGGGTGGATTTCCCGGAGCCTGATACGCCCGTGATGACCGTCATCTGATCGCGCGGAATCTGAACATCGATGTTCTTGAGGTTGTGCTCGCGTGCTTTGTGTACCAGGATGGCCTGTCGGCTACGGTCGCGCAGCACGCTCTGGAGCGATCGCTCGGGTGTCGGCTCGGCCGCGTGCAATCCGGCAGAGTCTTCGACCAGCTGAGACAGGTAGCCAGCCAGTGCCTTGCCAGTGGCTGAGCGCGGGGCCTGCATGAGATCGTGTGGCGAACCCACCGCGACGATCTCGCCTCCGCCATCGCCTCCCTCGGGCCCCAGGTCGATCACCCAGTCACTGGCCCGGACTACGTCCAGATTGTGTTCAATCACCAGCAGTGAGTGTCCCGCCGCCAGCAGCTTGCGCAGCGCACGCAGCAGCCTTGCCACGTCGTCG
>JBIKMC010000037.1:0-17739 GCA_044359405.1 Burkholderiaceae bacterium | reverse complement strand
TTGTCGAAGTCAGACAGGGTGCCGACGATGCCAAAATCAAGCGCGATGTAGCGGTTGAAGTCGTCTCCCTCGGTACCCACCAGAATATTGCCCGGATGCATGTCGGCATGAAAAAACCCGTGCCGGAAGACCTGGGTGAAAAAAATCTCGACGCCGTCGCGCGATAGTTTCTTCAGATCGATACCCAAACTGCGCATGCGTTCGATCTGACTGATGGGAACGCCCTGCATACGATCCATGGTGAGCACGTTGCCGGCGCACCAGTCCCAGTGAATCTCGGGAATCTTCAACAGGGATGACTCGGCAAAGTTGCGCCGCAACTGCGCAGCATTGGCCGCTTCGCGAATCAGGTCTAGCTCATCATGCAGGTGAGCATCGAATTCGGCGATGACCTCCAGCGGGCGCAGGCGTCGGGCATCAGCCGAAAGCCGCATCAGCAGCTGTCCGACGGCGCGTAGCAGCGCCAGATCGCGCTCGATGATTGTCAACATGCCGGGGCGCAACACCTTGACGGCGACTGGGCGGCCATCCTTCAGTTGCGCAAAGTGCACCTGTGCAATCGATGCCGAGGCCACCGGTGTGCGGTCGAAGGCATCAAACAGATCAGCGATGGGTTTACCCAGACCTCGCTCGATTTCGCGCACGGCAGCGTCACCCTCGAACGGGGGCACGCGGTCCTGCAGTCTGGCCAGCTCATCGGCAATGTCGGGTGGCAGCAAATCTCTTCGCGTGGAAAGCACCTGGCCAAACTTCACGAAGATGGGGCCGAGGCTCTCGAGGGTCAGGCGCAGCCGCTCGCCGCGCGGCGCATCCAGCCGTCGACCCAGACGAAGCAGGCGGGCTGCCCGTAGCAGGCTGGCGGAGCCCAATGTCGCAGCCGCCCCGCTGGCTGCGATTTCGTCGAGTCCGTAGCGCCAGGCCACGAACAGAATGCGGGCCAGTCTGAGCGTGCTCATGCGGAGGGCGACTTGTACGGAATGATGTGCACCCGTGCTTGGTCGGCCGCAGGCTCGGCATCGCCCAGGGGCGGTGCCGCGGCGTCGAACTCGGGGCTGACATCGAAGGCAATATCGCCATCCGGGCGTTCGATACCGTCGGCCCGCAAACCCGCAAAATCAAAGCGAGTACGATCAAGCAGATGCGAGGGTGTCACGGACTGCAGCGCTGCGAAGATATGCTCAACACGGCCGGGAAACTGTTTCTCCCAGGTCTTCATCAGCCGGCCGACTTCGCGGCGTTTGAGATTTTCTTGTGAGCCGCACAGATTGCAGGGAATGATGGGGAAGTCGCGCCAGCGCGCGAACTCGATCAGATCATCCTCGCGCACGTAAGCCAGCGGCCGGATGACCACATGCCGGCCATCATCGGACACCAGCTTGGGCGGCATGGCCTTCAGTTTGCCGCCGTAAAAAAGGTTGAGGAAAAACGTGCCCAGAATGTCGTCGCGGTGATGTCCCAGCGCGATCTTGGTGGCGCCCAGCTCGCTGGCCACGCGGTAAAGAATGCCGCGACGAAGCCTTGAGCACAGCGAGCACATGGTCTTGCCGGCGGGAATGACCCGCGTCACGATCGAGTACGTATCCTGATTTTCAATATGAAACGGCACGCCCAGTTTGCGCAGATAGTCGGGCAGCACATGCTCAGGAAAACCAGGCTGCTTCTGATCGAGATTGACCGCGATGATGTCAAACGAAATGGGCGCGCGCTCGCGCAGTGTCAGCAGCAGATCCAGCAGGCTGTAGCTGTCTTTGCCGCCCGATAGGCACACCATCACACGGTCGCCCGCTTCGATCATGCCGAAGTCGGCAATCGCCTGTCCGGTCTGTCGCAAAAGCCGCTTGTGCAGCTTGTTGCGTTCGCGGGCCTCGCGCTCCCGCTGGGCGTGCGTGAGGTCACTCATCGCATGCGCTTCAGTTCGACGCTGGCTGCCGACAGGCCCGGCATGGGCTGCGGTTTGGTGACCCGAACGGCCAATCCGCGTGCGTCGATAAGTCGTCCCAGTTCATCGAGCAGATGCGCGCACAGCGTCTCAATGAGCTTGAACCGACGGCTGTTGGCCACGCGCTGCGCAGCCTGCACCACGGTTTCGTAATTCACCGTGCCGTCCAATCGATCGTCGCGGGCGGCTTGCTCATGGACCTCGAGCAACATTTCAACATCGACGATGATGGAACGGGGCGCGCGCTGCTCGTGCTCGTAGACGCCCAGAAAACATTCCAGCGTAATGCCGTGCGCGCGCAGACGGAAGCAGTCGGCGGGCGAATCGGGGATCATGGATTCACTCACGAGGGACTCACCAGATTGGCGCCGCCATCGACGGCCAGTACCTGACCGGTGATGTAGCCGGTGCCGGCAATCAGAAAATGAACCGCCTGAGCAATATCGTTACCGGTACCGATGCGGCGCAGCGGAATCGCCGCTTCGATGCGGGCCTGCTCATCGCTGGAGAAGGTGCCGTCCTCAGGCCAGTCTAGTGACCCGGGCGATACCGCGTTGACACGCACCTGCGGAGCGAGTTCCAGCGCCAGCGAACGGGTGAGCGAAACCATACCGGCCTTGGCTGCGGTGTAGACGCTGAAACCGGCCAACGGCCGCTCGGTATGCACATCGCACAGGTTGACAATGGCGCCTGCCCGGATGCGCAGGTGGGGTGCCGCCCGCTGGCTGCAAAAGAGCGCCGCCTTCAGGTTACCCTCAAGCAGGGTCGCCCATTGCGATTCGTCGATGCGGCCGATGGGCGTGCGAAAAAAACTGGAGGCGTTGTTGACCAGTGCATCAAGTCTGCCCTGCCAGGCATGGGCGGTATCCACCAGACGTGCGCATTCATCGGCCCGCGACAAGTCGGCCTGTACGGCGATCGCAGATCCCGGTCGGATACGCATCAATTCGGCACACAGAGCCTGCGCATCGGCCGACGAATTGCGATAGTGCACCACCAGGTCAAACCCCTGAACGTGCAGGTACCGGGCAATGGCGGCACCGATGCGGCGGGCGGCCCCGGTAACCAGAGCGACGGGTGGGCTGGACATCCTGGGGCGTATTGAGGCTGTTGCGACGCGCGCAGTGTATCAGCGCGGCCGCAGCCTTGATTCAGCTCAGGGCGACGCAGGTCAATCGACTAGACTTGCGCATCTTCCTGACGACCGTCGCCCCCTGCCTTGACTGCCCTACCGACACCCGATCCCCAAGCCCTGCAGACGAGCGAACAGCTTTGCGCGCTGATCGCACGGAATATTGAGCGAGCGGGCGGATGGATCAGCTTCGACCGTTATATGCAGCTTGCACTGTATGAGCCGGGGCTGGGCTATTACGCGGGCGGCAGGCACCCCTTCGGTGCTGGCGGTGATTTCGTTACAGCCCCCGAGTTGTCGCCCGTCTTTGCCCGTTGCCTGGCGGTTCAGGTAGCCGACTGGCTGCATGAGAGCACGGCACAGGTCTGGGAGTTTGGTGCCGGTAGCGGCGCCCTGGCGGCTGAGCTGCTGAACGCGTTGGACGATCTCGGTGTTGATCACTGTGAGTACAACATCGTCGAAGTGTCGGCGGCGTTGGCGCAGCAGCAGCAGGCGCTTGTGGCCGAGCGCGCTCCGGGAGCGCTGGCCCGGGTGCGCTGGCTGACACAGCTGCCACCGGACATCCGGGGCGTGGTTCTGGGCAATGAGGTACTCGATGCCATGCCGGTGCGTTGTTTCATGCGTCGAGAGGGTCAAATTCTCGAGCGCGGGGTGATCTGGTTTGCCCAGGAGCAGCGTTTTGCGTTTGCGCCCCGGCCGGCCGATACGCGCTTTGCCTCATTGGCCCAGCAGGCCTTGGCCAGCTCGGGTTGGCCGATGCAAGCCTTTGCCAATGACTACAGTGCAGAGCTGGGCGAGCAGGCCAGCGCCTGGACGAGTAGCGTGGCGGCCCGCCTTCAAGAGGGCGTCATGCTGCTGATTGACTATGGTTTTCCGGCCGCTGAGTTTTACCACCCGCAGCGTGGGGGCGGCACGCTGCGATGTCACTATCGCCACCACAGCCATGATGACCCCTTCTGGTTGCCGGGGCTGTCGGATATCACGGCGCACGTCGATTTCACGGCGGTTCATCGGGCAGCGTCGGAACAGTCGCTGCGCTGCCTGGGGTTTACCTCGCAGGCGAACTTTCTGCTCAGCTGCGATTTTGCCGCACAGTTTCAGCACCTGAGCGCACGGGCGACCGACGACAGCGCGCGCGCGCGGCTGGCGCAGTCAGCCGGTTTACTGGTGTCCGAGGCCGAGATGGGTGAACTCTTCAAGGCTATTGCCTTTAGCCGCGGCGACGGGTTTTCGGCGCGCGGCTTTGCACGGCGCGATCGTCAGCAGTCGCTGATCTGAGAACAGACACGCCCCGAGGCAACGGGTGTAGCGAGGCCCGCCAGAGGTTTGATCATCCCCGCTGCCATCAAGTAGGCGTTCGCGCCTCGCGTCGTGCAATCCAGAGCGAGGCTGCCAGGATGACTGCCGCACCCAGCAGCGTGGTTTTGGCCGGCACCTCGGCAAAGAAAATAAAGCCCAGAGCTGAAGCCCACAGGATATCGACGAATTTGATCGACTGCGTGGCCGACAGGTCTGCGTGCGCAAAGGAGCGATTCAGACAGTAATGCCCGACGTTGCCCATGATGCCGCACACCGCCATGAGCATCCATTGCCAAAGGGCGACCGGCTGCCAGTTCAGCAGGGCCAGGGGTAGCGAAAATAGCGTCACGGTGAGCGCCTGCCAGAAGACGATCACCGCCGGCGAGTCGAGCCGCGTCAGTGTCTTGGTGAGCAGGCCCGAGACCGCAAACACTGGTGATGAGGCCAGCATGAGCAGCGCATAAAAGCCGCCGGCGCCGGTCATGGACGGAGCCACCACAATGAGCACCCCGGCAAAGCCAATACCGGCTGCGACCCATCGCGCCAGCACCATCTTTTCGCCCAAAAAGAATGCCGCACCCAGCATGAGAAAGATGGGTGTGGTGAAGCCGATGGCGGTGAGATCGGCCAGCGGCACCTGCGGCAGGGCCGTGAACCACATCATGAGGCCAGTGACATGCACCACGCAGCGGATGAACTGGCCGCGCAGGTCGCGGGTGCGATAGTGCGCAAGCCCGGTGTTCAGCACCAGTGGCAGCATCAGCACGAGGCCGGCCAGATAACGCAGAAAAAGGGTCTGCAGGGGATCCAGGCCTTGGGCCACAACTCGCACCAGTGCATTAAGCGAATTGAGGACCAGGCCCGCTGCCAGTGCCCACAACATGCCCTGTACGACCGGGTTGGCCTGCGCGATGTGAGCGCTGACGCGCACGACCTGGTCTGCCACCCGATTCGGTAGCGATAAGCGCAAACGCGTCGTGGGTGGCTTGTCCGGGTTCGGGGCCGGTGGTTCGCTCATGCCTAAACTATAGACCTGCCGGTGTCTGGCGTCTGCGCAGTGCAACGATGCCGGCCCCGGTGATGACGGCCGCGCCGCACAGTGCCCAGGCGGTCAGTAGCTCCCCCCAGAAGATCCAGCCCAACAGCATGGCCCAGATCAGTACGGTGTAGTCGAGGGTAGCCGCTGCCGACAGGCTGACGCGGCGCAGGGCCTGCGCGTGCAGCACATTGGCGCTGGCCGCTGTCAGACCAACAGCGACCAGCAGGCCCCAGTGCACGGCATCGACCGGTTCCCAGCCCTGGTTCAGCACCAGCAGCAGGCAGACCACGGTGACGACGGCGTTGCCGATCAGGGCCGTTGCGCTGGCACTGGCATCGCGGCCGACGCGCCGCGTGAGCAGCACCATGGCCGTGTAAAAAACCGTGGAGGCCAACACCAGCAGCGCACCGGCAAGGTTTATATCAGCACCGGGACGCACGATGAGCAGCACGCCTGCGAATCCGGCCACGCAGGCGCCGATCTGCACGCGCGACAGGGGTTCGCCCAGCACCCAGTGTCCGGCGGCCAACATCATGAGGGGTGCGACCATGGCGATTGCGGTGGCCTCGGCCAGACCCAGGCTGCGCAGGCTCAGGAAGAACAGACCGACCGAACCGGTCATCAGCAGTCCGCGCGCGAACTGCCAGCCCAAGCGCCCGGTCTTGCGCAGGGGCGATGAGACACCCACACCGCGAGCCAGCAGCAGGATGGCCACCATGGCAATGACACCGCGCACCACCAGAATCTGCGCAATGGGCAGGCTTGAGACGCTCTTGGCGAGGGCATCCATCACGGCCATACCCACGACCGCCAGCGCGTACAGGAGCAGGTGGGATAATGGGTTGATGCTTAAGTGGCTTATCACGGTGGTGTTGGCGCTGGTGCTTTTTTCCGGGCTGATGCCGTTTCTCAGACGCTTCGGTATCGGCCGTCTGCCGGGCGATCTGCAGTTTCGCGCCTTTGGGCGCGACATCTCGCTGCCGCTGGGGTCAACGCTGCTGCTGTCGGCGCTGGCCTCCCTGATTGGCTATCTGCTTTAGCTCGGCCCCACGCTGATCCGGACATGTTCAGGGCACGATGACCAGCTTGCCGCTGGCACGCCTGTCCATGAGCTCGCGAAGCGCTCGTGCGCCATCGTCCAATCGATAACGTGCACTGATGTAGGGTCTGAGCTCACCCGAGGCCACGCGCTGGAAAAGAGCGTTCAGATCGGCGGCAAAGGCATCGGGTTCGGCTTGTATGTACTGTCCCCAGAACACGCCGATGACGGCTGCGCCCTTGAGCAGTGCGAGGTTGAGTGGCAGCTTTGGGATCTCGCCCTGAGCGAAGCCCACAACCAGATGACGGCCTCGCCATGCGATGGAGCGGAAGGCCGCTTCGGTCAGCGGTCCACCGACGGGGTCATAGATGACATCGGGCCCACGGCCCCCGGTGAGTAATTTGAGGCGCTCGCGCAGATCTTCATGCGCGTAGTCGACGAGGGCGTGCGCACCCTGTTGTTGGCAGACCGCAAGCTTGTCGGCCGACGATGCGGCCGCAATGACCCGGGCGCCCAGCGCGCGTCCGATTTGAACCGCGGCCAGCCCTACGCCGCCCGAGGCGCCTAACACCAGAAGGGTTTCACCGGCCCGAAGCTGTGCTCGGTCAACCAGTGCATGCCACGACGTACCATAGGTCAGTACCAGGGCGGCGGCGGTTTCGAAGTCAAGACCCTGGGGCATGGCGATGGTGCGTTCGGCTGGCAGACATACCTGTTCGGCGAAGGCGCCGAAAGTGACCGAGCCGATGACCCGGTCACCCACTTTGCGCGAGCTGACACCTGGACCCACTGCGCTTACGACGCCGGCGAATTCGGCTCCGGGGGCGAAGGGTGGCTGGGGCTTGAACTGGTACTTGTTCTGAATGATGAGCACATCGGGAAAATTCACGCCCGCGGCCTTCATCTGAACCACCACCTCGCCCGGGCCCGGCTTGGGGTCGGCAAGCGTCTGCAGGCTCAGCGCTTCGGGGGGGCCGTACTGGGTGCACAGCAGTGCTTTCATGGAGGGGACTCGGGCGGTGAGGTTGGGGTGATCTTGGCATGTAAGGCGCGTTGCAGCGCCTGCAGGCGGGCCTTGCGCACGGCGCTACGGATGTCATCGACCCGGTCGGCCTGCGCGATGGCACCGGCATCGACCGACTGCACGGCCGCAAGAGCCTGCAGCAGCCGCGCGCGGCGAGCGTCTCTGAAAACGCTCGTATCATTTCCGTTTGAGGTGGCGACCGTCCAGGCGTCAGCCACCGCAATCAGGTCGGGCAGACGCTGCGGCCTGCGCAGACAGTCAGCCTGCTCCAGACAGGACAGCAACGCGTCAGCGTCGAGCGCATCGGCAAGATTGAGCGCGGGGGCCAGACGGCTGGCCAGTGCGGCCAGCGACTTGCAGTCAGCGGGCACCCGCAGGCGCTCGCTGCACGCGCGAGCCAGTTGATCGGACCCTTGCGCGTCGAGCACGAGCACGGCATAGCGTTGCGCCAGACAAGCCCCGGATTGTGCGCTGGCATCCAGCGCCAGCAGCCGCTCAGGCCAGTCGCTTCGGCAAACGAGCTCGGGCAACAGGCGTTCAAGTGCGCCGCATTGACGCAGCACGTCGAGCATGCGTGAGGGCCGATCGGGTGGCGGTGAGGCCCTGGCCATGAGTCCCCGCGACAACTCCTGCCAGACCCGCTCGGGCACCAGCGCGTCAACTTCGCCGGCGTGCACCATCTTGCGTGCAAGCGCCTGGGTCTCAGGGGCGATCTCAAACTGCGGCAGGCGTGCCGCCAGACGGGCCAGACGCAGGATGCGTACGGGGTCTTCGGTGAAGGCATCACTCACGTGCCGCAGGATTCGTGCGTGCAGATCGCGCAGGCCGCCGTGCGGGTCGATCAGCGTGCCATCGTCGGCCCGCGCCATGGCATTGATGGTGAGATCGCGCCGGCCCAAATCATCTTCCAGGCTGACCTGCGGCGAGCTTGATATGACGAAACCCCGATAGCCACGGCCTGACTTTCGCTCGGTGCGCGCCAGCGCGTACTCTTCCTGGGTCTGTGGATGCAGAAACACCGGGAAGTCGCGGCCGACGGGGCGGTAACCCTGCTGCTCCATGGCCTGGGGAGTGGCGCCGACCACCACCCAATCGCGGTCGTGTACCGGCAGGCCCAGCAACTCGTCGCGTACCGCGCCGCCGACGCAGTAAATCTTCAAGCGGGATCCTGTCGCATGGAACGAGTCTATTCAGTCAGATGACGCCGGGCGGCAGCGCGGCTTTGATCAAGGCGCTGCTGCCTGGCCAGGCTGCCGGTGGCGCTGGCGGCGTCCAGCCGCGTGGGGTGAGCGATACCCAACTCGGGCGCCATGGGGCCCGTGGCGACGTTGGGCTGACGTAGCGAGTCGAGGTTGTCCATCGACATCAGAGGTGGCCCGGGTAGAACCTCCATGACCGCAGCCTGAAGACGTCCGACCCAGTCGGGAAGCCCGATGACCAGCCTGCGACAGCCATGGATGCGGCCAGACAGCTCGACGAGTTCGCGCAGTCGATAAACCTCAGGTCCGGCCAGTTCATAGGTGCGACCAAAGCTTGCCGGGTTTTGCAGCACGTTGACGAAAGCGCTGGCGACATCGCCGATATAGACGGGTTGCAGTCGGGCATCGGCTCCGGCCAGCGGCACCAGGGGCGCAAAACGCTGCAGCGATGCGAACAGGTTGATGAAGCGATCATCCGGCCCAAAAATGACCGAGGGCCGGAAGATGGTCCAGTCAAGCGCGCTGGCGCGCACCGCAGCTTCTCCCGCCTGTTTGGACTGCAGATAAAGAGACGGTAGCTTGCCCGTATCAGTGACGCCGAGTGCCGACATGTGCAGTAGCCGGCGTACTGCGTGCTGCCTGCAGGCATCGATGACCCGGGCGGGCAGTGTGGCATGCGCTCGCTCGAAGTCGGCGCCTGAGCCATGCAGGATGCCCACCAGGTTGATGACCGCGTCGCTTTGGGCCACCAGCGCGCGCAGCGTCGCATCGTCGTGAATGTCAGCTTCGATGATTTCGGTGGTGGGCAGTGGCAGCAGATGACGCGCGCGGTCGCGCCGCCGCGTCGGCACCACGGTGCGCAGCTGCAGACCACTCAGACGGGCGAGAAGGTGGCGACCGACAAAGCCGGTACCGCCCAGGACGAGGATGCGCTTGATGTTCATGATGGTGGCTTGGGTCGTACTAAGAACGGGGTCTGTGAATCAGGCGTGGGTGAAGCCAGGATCAGGGAATGTCGCTGGCTGCGCCCGTACGTGGTGTCACCTCGCCCAGCCATGCTTTCAGTGACTGCGGCCGGCCGGTGAACAGCGCGGAATAAATGGTCGCGTTTGAGAGTACTTTTTTCACGTAATCGCGGGTCTCATTGAATGGAATGATCTCGGCGAAGATGGCGCCTTCGACCGGGCGAGGCAATGTGGTACGCCAGGAGCGTGGCCGGCCTGGTCCCGCGTTGTAGGCCGCCGATGCCAGAATGGGAGAACCCTCGAGATCATCGAGTACCGTCTTCAGATAGAAAGTGCCGAAATTGATGTTGGTGTCCATGTCGGCCAGCTGTTCGACCCGGAAGTCGCGCACCTCGAGCTTGCGCGCAATCCATTTGCCCGTGTTGGGCATGATCTGCATCAGCCCTTTGGCGCCCGCCGATGAGCGGGCGTCCATGATGAAGCGCGACTCTTGCCGGATCAGGCCGTACACCCAGGCCGGATCAAGCCCACGTTCGCCTGCGACGCGCTTGACCTGATCGCGGTAAGGTGAGACGAAGCGCAATTCAAAGTCGTGGTCCTGCTGGGTGCGGTCGGCGGTATTCACGCAGCGATCAAGTACATGCTGCCGACAGGCCCAGGTGGCCACCGCCAGCAGTTGCCGGTCGTTCATGTCGCGCAGCTGGAAATTCCACTCACGGTTGCCTTCAACCCGAAGATCGAGCGCATAAAAGCTCAGCGCGCGGCGAAATCCGGGGTTCTTGGCCGCCTGGGCAATCTCGTCTTCGCGGGGCGGTGTGGCTTTGGGGGGCAGGCCGGGGAGTTCACCGAGGTCTTCGGTCGCCAGTTGGCCATAGAAGTGAAAGCCGCCCGCGATTTCCCTGAGCATGGCTTCGGCATCACGGCTGAGTCCGCCCGCCCGCAGCGCGCGGGCGCGCCAGTAGCGCCAGGTGGGGTCCAGCCGCGCCTCTTCGCTCATGCGATCAATGATGTCGGCCAAAAGGGGCCAGCGCTCGGCCCTGAGCGCCGCGCGTGCCATCCAGGCCAGTGTTTCGTCGCTGACACCCGCCCTGATGCCCCGCCCCGTCCAGGCAAGCGCCTGTGGCAGCAGTCTGCGCATGCCGGCCGCTGCAACCTGAGACCAGGCGAATGCACGCTCGTCGGGCGACAGTTGTCCGTTGGACTCAAGCGCCTGGGCGGCTATCTCGGGGTTTTGTCGAGCCAGGCGTGCAATGGCGATCAGGCCGCTGGCGCCCGCAGCGCTGAGCGCGGCCGTGGTTGGCGACGGATTAAGGGCTGCTTCAAGGGATTTGGCATCGACGCCGGTCAGTTGCGCAGCGAAGCGAATCGCCGCCGGCGAATTGGATTCGATGGCCCGCTCCAGTCGTCGCATGGGCGCGGCCTGACCCAGCTTGCCAGCCGCAGCCAGTTGTGTGAACAGTGCATTGCAGGACTCGCCCAGGTCACGCGGCGCCCACAGCACTCGCTGCGCGGCGGCTGACAGGGGCTTGCCGGCCAGGGCGTCGCGGCGCCAGGCATGGCACAACACGGCCGGATCATCGCGTTGGATCCAACGATCGAATTCTTTGGTGAAACGCGCAAATTCGTCGCGCTCGCCCAGTTGCAGCAACCAGTCACGGCGTAGCAGATCGCCCAGCAGGCTGCCTTCATGGCGTGCGAGCATGCGCTGGACCTCGGTATCCAGTCCCGCGTCAGCCGCGTCGGCGCGCGGAGCCTGGCTGCGTAGCTTGAGGCTGAGCAGCCAGTAAGCCGGGTAGTCGGCCAGGGGATGATCTTTAAGGCGTACAGAGGCGAGCTCACTGAGACGCTTGAGGTCGCCCTTGGCATGCGCCTGACGGGCTGCCTTGATCCGGTCGTCATCGCCCATGGGGGGCTGCGGGTTGACGGCGGCGCCCGTTCCTTTTGCGGGTGGCGGCGAAGCCACGGCCACCAAGGGCAGCACGGTGACAGCCAGACCGACGGACAGCGCGATCAACATCGCGCTGCGAGCCAACGCACCGCGCGCGAAACCGGGTTGGTTGGACAGGGCCAAGAGAGTGCTCCGAAGCTCGATAAAGCCGCGCCCGCGGCACGCGCAGGGACGTGGTTTGAGAATACCACGCGTCATGGTCAGGAGCGGCCCGCCCGGGTTCAGCGCGGACCGGTGCAACGCCTAGGTCTGGCCAGCCCTGAGGCCGGTCAATATTTCAAGTGTTGGATCGGCCTGGTTCATGGTGTAGACATGTAGACCCGTAACGCCTTCGGCGATCAGGCGCTGCACCTGCGCGCCAATGACGTCCGCTCCAAACCGTCGAATGGCGGGGAGGTCTTCGCCAAGCTGCTCCAGCCGGCTGCGAATCCAGCGTGGTATCTCGGCGCCGCAGGCATCCGAAAAGCGCGCCAGCTGGCGAAAATTGGTGATCGGCATGATGCCCGGTACCACCGGTTCTATGACCCCTGCGTGAGCGACCTCATCGCGAAAGCGCAGAAAGGCATCATTGTTGAAGAAGTACTGGGTGATCGCACTATTGGCGCCCGCTCGCATCTTGGCAACGAAGGCCTGCAGATCGGCCTGCGCCGAGGTCGCCTGCGGGTGTACCTCAGGGTAAGCCGCCACCTTGATGTCAAACCAGTCAGCACTGTGCTGACGGATGAAGGCAACCAGGTCAGCCGCGTAGCGAAAGTCGCCGGCATCAACCATGCCCGAGGGCAGATCGCCGCGCAGTGCCACCAGATGACGAATGCCCTGCATGCGGTATTGATCAAGCAGCTCCGCCACGGTCCCGCGGGTGGCGCCAACGCAGGACAGATGTGGCGCCACGGCAAGACCGTCGGCGGCGATCTCGAAAACGGTCCGCACGGTCTTGTCACGGGTTGCGCCACCGGCGCCATAGGTGACGCTGAAAAACTCGGGGGCGACACCCAACAGACGCGCGCGGGTCTCGCGCAGTTTGCGCTCGCCCTCGGGCGTGTTGGGGGGAAAAAACTCAAGGCTGATGGCGATGGTCATAAGCTTGCGTGCATAAAAACTCTTGTTACCGTCCCTGGCCGTCAGGGTGCCGGCCGCGACGCACCAGCCCTGTCAGGGCCAGGTGCGTCTTGCACGAGCGGCCGTCCGCGTCAGTAGCGATAGGTGTCGGGCTTATAGGGCCCGTCGGATGCAACCCCAATGTAAGAGGCCTGATCGGGCGTAAGCTCGGTCAGCATGGCCCCCAGTTTCTTTAACTGCAGACGCGCGACTTTTTCATCGAGGTGCTTGGGCAGCACGTAGACCTTGCCGCTCTCGTAGGAGTCAGGGTGTGTCCAGAGCTCGATCTGGGCAATGGTCTGGTTGGCGAACGATGAGGACATCACGTAGGAGGGATGTCCCGTGCCGCAACCCAGATTCACCAGTCGTCCCTCGGCCAGCAGGATGATGCGCTTGCCATCGGGGAAGATCACGTGATCGACCTGGGGTTTGATGTTTTCCCAACGGCACTTGTCTTTGAGCGAGGCGACATCGATCTCGTTGTCGAAGTGACCGATATTGCACACGATGGCCTGATCTTTCATCTGGGCCATGTGCGCGTAGGTGATGACGTCAAGGTTACCGGTGGCGGTCACGAAAATGTCGGCCTTGTCGGCAGCGTAGTCCATGGTGACCACGCGGTAGCCTTCCATCGCCGCCTGCAGGGCGCAGATGGGGTCGATCTCGGTGACCCAAACCTGCGCTGACAGGGCGCGCAGGGCTTGTGCTGAGCCCTTGCCCACATCGCCGTAGCCGGCGACCACGGCCACTTTGCCGGCGATCATGACATCGGTGGCGCGCTTGATGCCGTCGACCAGTGACTCACGGCAACCGTACAGATTGTCGAACTTGCTCTTGGTGACGGAGTCATTGACGTTGATGGCGCGGAAAGCCAATTCGCCACGGGCTGCCATCTGGTACAGGCGGTGCACGCCCGTGGTGGTTTCTTCGGTGACACCCACGATCGACTTCAGCTGGCGCTCATACCAGCCCGCATCAGCGGCCAGCTTGCGCTTGATCGACTCAAATAGCGCCGCTTCTTCCTCGCTGCCGGGCTTGTTCAGCAGGGACGGATCTTTGGCTGCGCGGGTGCCCAGATGCAGCAGCAGCGTGGCATCGCCGCCGTCGTCAAGAATCATGTTGGAGGTGCCGCCATCGGCCCACTCAAAGATTCGGTGGGTGTAGTCCCAATAATCTTCCAGGCTCTCGCCTTTGACGGCGAATACAGGTGTGCCGGCCGCAGCGATGGCGGCGGCAGCGTGGTCCTGGGTGGAGAAGATATTGCACGATGCCCAGCGCACCTGCGCGCCCAGAGCCGTCAGGGTCTCGATAAGCACCGCAGTCTGGATCGTCATGTGCAGCGAGCCAGTGATGCGCGCGCCCTTCAGGGGCTGGCTGGCCGCGTATTCCTCGCGGATGGCCATCAGGCCCGGCATTTCGGTTTCGGCGATGCGAATTTCTTTTCGGCCCCAATCGGCCAGGGCGATGTCGGCGACCCGGAAGTCGCTCGAGGAAGCGGGTTTGAGAACGGCGGACATGATCACTCCTTGAAGGGCGATCACGGGGGCTGACGGCGCCGGGTTCGGGGTGCTCGCCGCCCGCGTGGATCGCAGGTCAACGAGCGCCGTTAACGAACCGGGGGGCTTAATGCAAAGCCAAACTGCCCGGCGCTTCGAGCCTGGCGGAGTCCAGACAGAGGGACTCGTTGCAGCGCTCCTCGAAGCAACTTAGGATTGTAGCCCAGCCCGGCATGCCTGCTGGTGAGCAACCCTTCAGTATTCGAGGCCGTTGGCAGCAGCGCCGATGTCGCCCACCGCGCCGGTTTCGACCTTGCCCGGCGCGACGACGGCGTGACCGGCCAATTGGGCGGTAGCGCAGCCGCGGGTACATCGCTGACCAAACTGGCAGCTGAGTTCGACTTCGCGCAGCCGATCGACCATGGAGCGGCTGCAGTCGCCGGCCAGCGTCTCGATCATGCTGCAGCAACCTGGGTTGCACCGTTCGGCTGCCAGGGGCAACCGTTCATTGTGGAGATTTTGCTTTGGGGCCATGGCGCTATTGACGCGCATCATCGGGTAACCCGGCTTGATCCAGGTCAGCGAGCGGTGCCGGGCTTGATCTCAGGTAAACCCGGCACCGTTCCGTTTACAGCCCGGCGGCGGCTTTGAGCGCCGGTGCGCGGTCGCACGCTTCCCAGCTGAACTCGGGCTCGTTGCGGCCGAAATGCCCGTACGCGGCACTCTTGCGGTAGATCGGGCGCAGCAGATCAAGCATGCGCACAATGCCCTTGGGTCGCAGGTCAAAATGCTCGCTGACCAGTTGCGCAATGCGCTCGTCGCTGATTTTGCCAGTGCCCTGGGTGGTGACCCAGACCGAGGTCGGGCGCGCTACGCCGATGGCGTATGACAATTGGACCTGGCAGCGCGTGGCCAGACCGGCTGCCACGATATTCTTGGCGACATAACGGGCTGCATAGGCGGCCGAGCGATCGACTTTGGAAGGGTCTTTGCCCGAGAACGCGCCACCACCGTGCGGTGCTGCACCGCCGTAGGTGTCGACGATGATCTTGCGCCCGGTCAGGCCGCAGTCACCCTGGGGCCCGCCGACAACAAATCGGCCGGTCGGATTGACCAGATAATTCACTGCACCCTTGACCAGTTCACGCGGGATGACGGGCTTGATGATCTCTTCAATGACGGCCTCGCGGATGGTCGCCATGGATACGTCGGGTGCGTGCTGAGTGGACAGTACCACCGTGTCTACGGCAACTGGCCTGCCATCGGCGTAACGCAGGGTGATTTGTGATTTGGCATCGGGGCGTAGCCAGGCCAGCTTGCCACTGCGGCGCAGCTGTGACTGGCGCTCCACCAGCCGGTGCGCGTAGTAAATGGCCGACGGCATCAGATCAGGCGTTTCATCACAGGCATAACCGAACATCAGTCCCTGGTCTCCGGCGCCCTGTTCAAGGTTGTCGTCCTGGGCTGCGTCCACACCCTGCTTGATGTCGGGTGACTGCTTGTCATAGGCGACCAGCACCGCGCAGCCCTTGTAGTCGATGCCGTAGTCGGTGTTGTCGTAGCCGATGGCCTTGAGCGTGTCACGGGCGACCTGAATGTAGTCAACATTGGCGTTGGTGGTAATTTCACCAGCCAGCACCACCAGACCGGTGTTGCACAGGGTCTCAGCCGCGACGCGCGACTTGGGGTCTTGTGCGAGGATGGCGTCAAGAATGGCGTCGGAAATCTGATCAGCTACCTTGTCGGGGTGGCCCTCAGAAACCGATTCAGAGGTAAATAAAAACTCGTTGGCCAAGGTCTTCTCCTGGGTTGTGGCCTGGACAATCGGGACACACGGCTCGGTTGAGCCGATGGCCACCTGGCGTGGCCGGATCCGGGAAGAAGCGGCGACGCTTTAGCGGTATTTATTTCAGGAAGGCAAGCCCCCTGCGCCGCTCCGCAAGTTGTCCATTAACTCAGCGACGTTCTTTTATTATAGGGCAGTGCGCCTCATCTTCCCATCCCCGTGAATCCGGCCGAACCGCGCGCGCCAGGCGCCACGGTTGGCGACGACCGTATCCGCCCCGCAGCCGGACAGGGCTCGCCCGTGGTCGGCCCTGGCCGTGCCGAGGCGCTGCTGCGCCTGGCCGGACGCCTGCCCCTTGGGTTGCTGCGCGGCCTGGGCGCGGCGCTGGGCCTGGTGGCCCTGGCCGTCTCGCCCTCGTATCGGCGCAAACTGCGCGCCAACCTGCAGCAGGCGGGTTATCGCCATCTGTCCATTCGTCTGGCGGCGGCCGCCGAAGCGGGTCGTACTCTGGGTGAACTCGCCTGGGTCTGGAGTCGACCGGTGGCGGCGGTGGCCGCGCGCGTCAGCTGCGACGCACTGTACCTGATTGAGCAGGCCGAGCAACGTGGGCGTGGCATCGTGTTTGTCACACCCCACCTGGGGGCCTTTGATGTCACGGCGCGGTTTTATGCGGCGCGTGCGCCCATTGTGGTCATGTTCAAGCCGCCCAGGCAGCCCTGGCTGCGGCCCCTGGTCGAACTGTCGCGCAGCGCCGAATCTTTGCGCGCGGTGCCGGCCGCAGGTGCCGGTGTGCGCGCCATGTTGCGGGCGCTTCGCGCCGGTGGCGCGGTGGGCCTATTGCCCGATCAGGTGCCTGCTCTGGGCGAGGGCGTCTGGGCGCCCTTCTTCAACGCACTGGCCTACTCGATGACCTTGCCGCAGGGACTGGTTAAGGCTACCGGTGCTGCGGTGGTGCTGGCCGCGGGTATACGGGTGCGTGGCGGCTGGCGCCTTCACCTGGAGGCGTTCGAAGGCGTACCAGATCCGGCAGCGCTCAACGCGCGCATGGAGAGCCTGATCCGGCGCTGGCCCACGCAGTATCTGTGGGGTTACAACCGGTATCGACAGCCGGCGGAAAGGCGTTCATGACCGAGATGCTGATTCGGGTCGGGCTTGCCCTGCTGCGCGCGGCCGCCCTCTTGCCCAGACCTGCCCTGAAAGTTTTTGGTGCGCTGCTGGGCGACATCACCTGGCTTCTGGCGGTGCCCCGTCGACGCGTTGCGCTTGCCAACCTCAGTGCGTGTTTTCCAGACCTGCCGCAGACCGAGCGCCGGGCCCTGGTTCGCCGGCACTTTCGCGCCTTCATGACCGCTTTTGCCGAGTGTTTTGTGTTCTGGTTCGCGAGCCCCGCAAAAATTCGGGCGCGCTGCGAGCTGCGCGGCCTTGAGCATCTTGAGGCGGCCGAGCGCACGGGTCGCCCGTTGATCATCCTGGCGCCGCACTTTGTGGGGCTTGACGCGGGCGGCATGCGCCTGCAGCTCGAGCGGCGTCTGGTGGGCATGTATGCGCACCAGAAAAGCGCGGCCTTTGAGGCGCTGATGATCCGAGGCCGCGTCCGCTTCAATGACAGTCGAATGCTGGCCCGCAACGTGGGCCTGCGGCCCATGGTCAAATTCATGCGCGACGGATTCGGACTGCACTTTTCGCCCGACATGGATCTTGGTCCGCGTGAGGCGGTCTTTGTACCTTTTTTTGGCGTGCCGGCGGCCACGGTGGTGTCGCTGGCCAGGTTGGCC
>JBIKMC010000036.1:0-17744 GCA_044359405.1 Burkholderiaceae bacterium | reverse complement strand
AGAAGAATCGTCATGCAGGCACTCGCCGAACTCGCCAGCGTCGCGGCCAGACGCTCGCCATACAACCTGGCCACCCGCTCATTGCTCACAATGGCCACTTGCCGGCCACTCACGCGTGCGGTCAGCTGTTCATGACCGGCCAGCAGTCCGCGACCAATCAGGATGGGGTAGGTTCGATCAGCCAGCGATACGCTCAGCTCATGTACGCTCATCAGGAATTTCCTCTGCCGCGATTGCAGCGCGATCGCTGGTCGGTTTCGGCGCATCAGACGCAACTGCCTGCAAGTCGTCGGGTAGTCTGGCCAGGATATCGGCGACGGTTTGTGTCACCGGCTGCCGGCCTGTCGTCACCACCAGGTGAGCGGTCTGCCGGTACAGCGGGTCGCGCTGCGTCACCAGGCTTTCGATGCGGGCACGTGGGTCGTCGGTACGCAGCAGCGGTCGGGTTCGATCCCGCTTAAGCCTCTGCCACAGCTCCGCAACAGGCGCCTGCAGGTAGACCACAAAACCCAGTTCGTGCATAAGGGCTCGGCTTGCGGGAGACAGCACCGCCCCACCGCCGGTCGCCAGCACGCTGGCGGCGGGCTGCGCCAGTTCAGCAATCAGGGCGGCCTCACGTCGACGAAAGCCCACCTCACCTTCCAACTCAAAAATCGTACTGATGGGCACGCCACATCGGGCCTGCAGCACGGTGTCAGCATCGACGAAAGTACGCCCGAGCGAGGACGCCAGGCGCCGACCAACGGTCGATTTGCCTGAACCCATCATGCCGATAAGAATGAGATTACGCACGGCCGGGATTAAATCAGAAAAGCCGGTCTTATAATCGCTCATCCTCACAGTGCGGCTTGCGCCGCGCGCACATGAGCCGCTCCCACACCTCTACTGACAGCACTGCGCGCAATCGCGCCCAGAGCACCCTGCGCCGTCCGCGCTGGGGCAGACTTGCGCTCATCGCGCTGGCCGCCCCTTTCGTCGCAGCGGCTTGTGGGGTGCTCGCGCTCGGGCTGGCCGTTTTGCTCATCAATGACCGGTTGCCGCCGCTCGACGGACTCATCACATACAAGCCACGTATCCCGCTTCGAATCCTGAGCGCCGATGGGGTCCTGATCGGCGAGTTCGGCGAAGAGCGCCGCACCTTCGTGCCCATCCAGGAAGTTCCCCAGGTGATGAAGGATGCTCTGGTGGCCGCCGAAGATGCCCGCTTTTTCGATCATGTGGGCGTCGACCTCATTGGCGTTGCCCGTGCCGCGGTCGTCAACATGCTGGCCCGGGGTACCGAGCAGGGCGCCAGCACCATCACCATGCAGCTTGCTCGCGAGTTCTTCCTGTCGCCCGAGCGCACATACAGCCGCAAGATCGTTGAGATTCTGCTTGCCCTCAAGATCGAAGAAACGCTGTCCAAAGAGCAGATTCTCGAGCTTTACATCAACCAGATCTTTCTGGGTAAGCGGGCGTACGGTTTCGGCGCGGCGGCGCAGACCTACTTCGGCAAACCGCTGGCCGAACTCACCGTGGCCGAAGCGGCCATGCTGGCCGGGCTACCCAAAGCACCCTCGCGCTTTAACCCCATGGTCAACCCCAAGCGGGCCACCGAACGACAGCGTTACATTTTGCGACGTATGCGCGATGCCGGCTTCATCACGGACACGCAGTACCAGGCGGCGCTGGAAGAGCCCTTACGCCTGGCTCGCCCGCGCGGAGACCTGGCGCCTCTGGCTCCGTACGTGGCTGAAATGGCGCGGCAACTCGCCTTTGATCTGTACCGCGAAGACACTTACTCGGCCGGTCTGGTGGTGCACACAACAATCATCGCGGCCGAACAGAGCGCCGCCCGCGCAGCGGTCAAAAATGGCGTCATCGAGTACGACCGCCGCTACGGCTACCGCGGCCCAGAGCGATTCATTGAACTGGCGGCCACTGCGCAGCGAGCCAACGCACAGATCGAATCGGCCATTGCCGAAGCCGATGACATTGAAGAATATCTAGCTGCGGTAGTGCTGCAGGTTGCGCCCAATCGGGTCATCGTGTCACGCGGTGCAGAGCCCATCACCGTTCAGGGGGAGGGCCTGCGCTTTGTCGCCTCCGCCCTGCGCGATAACGCCAGTCCCACGCGCAAGCTACGGCGCGGTGCGGTGGTGAGAATCGTCGAACGCAAAGCGGGTCAATACGAAATCACCCAGGTTCCCGAGGTTGAGGCGGCCCTGGTGGCCCTGTCGTCTACTGACGGGGCCGTTCGCGCCCTTGTGGGCGGATTCGATTTCTCTCGCAACAAATTCAACCGCGTCACGCAAGCATGGCGGCAACCAGGTTCCAGTTTCAAGCCCTTTATCTTTTCAGCGGCGCTTGAGCGCGGCTTCATGACCAGCACCCTGGTCAATGATGCGCCGGTGCAGATCGATCCGAAACGCACGGGCAACCAGCTCTGGGAGCCCAAGAACTATGACGGCAAGTTCGAGGGGCCCATGACCGTGCGCGAGGCCATGGCCAAGTCGAAAAACATGGTGTCCATCCGTCTGCTCGACGCAATCGGCCCTCAGTATGCACAAGACTACCTGTCCCGCTTCGGCTTCGACACCGAACGCCATCCGCCTTATCTCACCATGGCGCTTGGCGCCGGCTCGGTCACGCCCTGGCAGATGGCCGCCGGCTACGCTGTCTTCGCCAATGGTGGTTATAGGGTCGATCCTTATCTGATCAGCCGCATCACTGACAGCCAGGGTCGTGTTCTGGCGCAGGCCCGCCCACCTCGTGCGGGTGACGAAGATCGGCGTGTCATCGATGCCCGCAATGCCTTCCTGGTCGACAGCCTCTTGCAGGGCGTGGTCGCCAACGGAACGGCGGTACGCGCTCAGGCCCTCAAACGGGGCGATCTCGCAGGCAAAACCGGTACCACCAATGATGCGTATGACGCCTGGTTCGCCGGCTACAACCCGCGACTGGTATCCGTGGTCTGGGTTGGTTACGACCAGCCCCGCAAACTGGGCGAACGCGAAACGGGTGGCGGACTGGCGCTGCCCATCTGGATGTCCTACATGGGACAGGCCCTCGCACGAGAGGCCGACCGGCCCCGCACGGTGCCCGCCGGCGTGGTGCGTCTGCTCGACGAGTTTTATTACTCAGAGGTACGCCCCGGCCAGGGCGTCGAGAAGCTGGGCCTTGATTGATTAAGGCCGCTGCGGACGGCCCAGCCCAGCCGCTCTAAGACCAGTCAGGACACCCGCAGCTCGACGACCTCGCCACTCTGCTCGCTGACCCACCCTGACAGACGCTCAAACAATTCGCCAGCGCCGCGAGTGTCCTGCCAGCGCCCGCCGTCAAATCGAAAGTGGTAGCCCCCCGCTCGCGCTGCCACCCAAAGCTCGCGCATCGGTGTCTGAGCATTGATGATGATCTTCGATCCATCGTCAAAAGCCAGTTGCAGCACGGGGCCCGTGCGCATGGTTTCGACATCAACGCCGCAGCCATCCAGGGCATCTTCAATGCAATTAAGCGCGGCTTCGAACTGGGCAAGGAACTCGGCTTCTGACATGCTATGCTCGATTGATCATCAAAGGGGCGGCCGGCACGAAGGCCTTGTTGCGAGCGGCGCCATGACACTGAATCAACAGGCCTATGGCCACTCCTGTATGCGGTCGATTGTAGTCACCTGCCTCATGACCCTGCTGCTATTGGGCGGATGCGGCCAAAAGGGCCCGCTGTATTTGCCTACTGAGGCTGACTACAAGCGGCTTGCCGAGCGTGAAGAGCGGCGCCGGGCGGCCATTGAGAGGGCCAGAGCGGCCGACATTGAGGCGGCCTCGGGTCGCGCATCGACCCCCATTCGCCCTGATGACCCGAGTCAACCCCAACGCCGATAAGCAAGCGTCGCAACGCCAATCGACCGCCGCCTGAATCGGCACTGATGAGCCATTATCCCGACTGCCCATAACGATCACTGATTAAGCCGTCCATGACTGACAACCTCGCCGCCCAAGCCCAGCCTGCGCAAACCGCATTCAGCTACCGACAGGGGCAACTGTATGTCGAAGACCTTGCGCTAAGCACGATCGCCCGTGACTTCGGCACGCCCTGCTACGTGTATTCCCGCCAGGCCATTATGTCGGCCTGGCAAGAGTTCGCGCAGGCCACTCAAGGTCGACGCGCGCTGGTGTGCTACGCACTCAAGGCCAACTCCAACCTTGCCATCATCGATCTGCTGGCTCGAGAAGGGGCGGGCTTCGACATTGTCTCCGGTGGTGAACTCGCACGCGTGCTGGCGGCAGGCGGCTCTGCCGCGAGAACCGTCTTTTCCGGCGTAGGCAAGAGCGAGGCAGAAATGCGCCAGGCCCTCAGTGCCGGTGTGCGCTGCTTCAACGTCGAGTCGCTGGCCGAACTCGAGCGGCTCAATGTCGTGGCGGGCTCCCTGGGCAGGCGCGCCCCCGTGTCGCTGCGCGTCAATCCCGATGTGGATGCAAAGACCCATCCCTACATCTCGACCGGTCTGCGCGAGAACAAGTTCGGCATCGCGCATGACAAAGCAACTGAAGCCTACGAGCAGGCCGCCCGCCTGCCGCACCTGAAGGTCATCGGCATCGATTGCCATATCGGGTCACAGATCACCACACTTGAACCCTTCACTGCGGCACTCGACAAGGTGCTCGAGCTCGTCGACCGGTTACACCGCCAAGGCATCTGCATTGAGCACCTCGATCTGGGCGGCGGCCTGGGCATCTGCTATCGAGATGAAACCCCGCCCTCAAGGGCCGCGCTGCTACAAGCCGTGTTTGACCGCCTTGATCGTCACCCGCGCGGCGCGTCCTTCGAAGTGATGTTTGAGTTCGGCCGTTCCATCGTGGGTAATGCGGGCGTGCTGCTCACCCACGTTGAGTACCTCAAAGAAAACAGCGGCCGACACTTTGCCGTGGTGGATGCGGCCATGAATGACCTGATGCGCCCAGCCCTTTATGAAGCCTGGCACGGTGTGCAGCCCGTCGTGCCACGCGCCACCGCATCACATCACTTCGATATTGTCGGACCGGTCTGTGAGTCGGGCGACTGGCTGGCTCACAACCGCGAGCTGGCCCTCGAACAGGGCGATCTGCTGGCTGTCATGTCGGCGGGGGCCTATGGCATGGCCATGAGTTCCAATTACAACACCCGCCCGCGGGCAGCCGAAGTGATGGTCGACGGGGCCCAGGCTTACCTCATCCGCGAACGGGAGTCCGTCGAATCGCTTTTCGCGCTCGAGCGTCTGATGCCGGGGAGCCAGCGCGCCGCCAGCAGCAAGCCTCCCACCAGTGCGTAAAGCGCAGGTTCCAGCCAATCGTTCTTGCCCTGTTTGTGCCACCAGTAGTGCAGCAGCGACGCCACAAGAGCCACATACACAAGGCGATGAAGCTGGCCCCAGCGCCGACCCAGGCGTCGCATCATGGCATCCGTCGATGTCAGTGCGAGTGGCAGTAGCAGCAGCAAGGCGGCAAAGCCTGCGGTAACGAAGGGCCTTTGCACCACATCCCGCAGCATTGATGCCGGGTCAAACCACTGATCAAGCCACACCCACGTGAGGGCATGAAGCGTTGCATAGACGAAGGCAGTCAGACCCAGCATCCGGCGCAGCCGAATCAGCCAGCCCACTCCGCTCAGGCGTCGCAAGGGCGTAATGGCAAGCGTGCACAGCAAGAGCACCAGCGTCCAGGTTCCCGTCGATCGCGTGATGAACTCGACCGGATTGGCGCCCAGTTGATCGCTCAGTGTCAGGCCCACCAGCCGCGCCAGAGGCGCAAGCGCCAATAGCAGGAGCGCAGCCTTGATGAGAGCCAGATGCCGAGGCACACCGGGCGGTGATACGCCCGAGCGCAAAGCGTGCCCTTTCAGAACTGTCGCCGCAGGTCCATGCCTGCGTACAGCGAGGCAACCTGCTCGGCGTACCCATTGAACATCAGCGTGGGACGTTTTCGCTGCATGAAGCCGTCTTCACCCAGCCGTCGCTCGGTGGCCTGCGACCAGCGCGGATGGCTGACCTCTGGATTGACGTTGGAATAAAAACCGTATTCCTCGGGCGCTGACTTCATCCAGCTGGTCTCGGGCTGTTTTTCAACGAAGCGGATCTTCACCAGGGACTTGCCGCTCTTAAAGCCGTACTTCCAGGGCACGACCAGACGGATCGGCGCGCCGTTTTGTTTAGGCATGACTTCGCCGTACAGGCCAAAGGCCATGATTGTGAGTGGGTGCATAGCTTCATCCAGCCGCAGACCCTCGGTATAGGGCCACTGGATGACACCTGAGCGCAGGCCCGGCATCTGTTCACGATCCGCCAGGGTAATGAACTCGACATACTTGGCCTTGCTGGTGGGCTCAACACGGCGGATCAACTCCGACAGCGGAAATCCAACCCAGGGGATCACCATGGACCAGCCCTCCACACATCGCATCCGGTAGATGCGCTCCTCCATGGGCGCAAGCTTGAGCAGCTCATCGATGTCAAACACCTTGGGCTTGGTCAGTTCACCTTCCACCGCCACCGTCCAGGGGCGAACGCGCAAACGCTGGGCGTTTTCGGCCGGATCGTCCTTGTCCATGCCAAATTCGTAGAAGTTGTTGTAGGTCGTTACCAGCTTGTAGGGCGTCATGGGTTCGCTGGTCGAGTAGGCGGTGGGGCGCCCCTGCAGCTTCTCCGGCTCGGCCGCTGCCTGGGCACGATTGCGAAATTGGGCAAGCGC
Source organism: Burkholderiaceae bacterium (assembly GCA_044359405.1). Taxonomy (GTDB): domain Bacteria; phylum Pseudomonadota; class Gammaproteobacteria; order Burkholderiales; family Burkholderiaceae_E; genus SYIM01. Next base: position 11,043 of record JBIKMC010000036.1, on the reverse strand, counting down.
GAGTGAAGGCTGACCGGTCGCCGCAGCACCCAATCCTGCGGCGGCAATCAGGCGACGACGGTCCTGCCAGACCTGCTGCGGTGTGATTTCAGAGGACAGCGGCGCGCTGGCATCGGCTTTGCGGATCAACATGATGGTTCTCGGAGAAGTCGAGCGGGGAAAACAAATGACCGGAGCGCCGGCACGCAGCGCTTGACCCGAATTCAATCACGGCTGGCTCGCAGCCCCATGGAAAAACCCCTGCAGCCTTATCTCAAAGGGTGCAGGGGTTTCGACAGCAGGTTGTAGGCAGGGAGGTGGCAGGCGCAGGCCCGCTTAGCGCAGCCCGGCAATGTAATCAGAGACTGCCTTGATTTCAGCATCAGACATGCGAGCCGCGATACTGCTCATGCTGACGTTATTTTTTCGGGCGCCTTGCCGAAAGGCCGTGAGCTGCGCCTCGGTGTACTCGGCAAACTGACCTTGCAGACGGGGGAACTGTGCGGGCATGCCCGCGCCCGACGGACCGTGGCAGCCGGCGCATGCAGGCACGCCTTTCTCAGCGATTCCGGCACGGTATATATCGCGCCCTTTCTCGACCAGTGCTTTATCTTTGGCTGACGCCGCTTTAAGCGTCTGCGACGCGTAATAGGCGGCCACATGGCGCATCTCGGCATCAGACAGCTGCATTGCGAAAGCCGCCATGACGGCATTGGCGCGCTCGGCTGGCTTGCCGCCGGCGCCAGGCTTGAAGTTGCTGAGCTGTTTGACCAGGTAATCAGCATGCTGACCAGCAAGCTTTGGGTTGGCTGGGATGGCACTGTTGCCGTCAGCGTTGTGGCAGCCTGCGCAAACCCCAGCCGCGATTTCCTGCCCTCGTTTGAGATCAGGTTTGCCGGCACCGGCCGCCTGAGCGAATACGGAGGCGGCGCTAAGACCGGCCATCAGTCCAAGAGAAGCGGCAAATAGCCCGAAAGCTCGATGCATGGTCAGTTCCAGGAAATCACGCAAACTCGCGATTGTACAATAGCGATCATGATGACTGTCGCCGAATGAGCTCCATTCTGTTCACCGCTGAATTCGGCACCACGGTTGCGTGGCTTTCCCAACTTCCCCCGGGCCAGTTGCCTGAGATCGCCTTTGTCGGTCGGTCCAACGCCGGCAAATCCAGCGCCATCAATGCACTGTGTCAGCGGCGGCGCCTGGCGTTTGCCAGTAAAACTCCGGGACGTACCCAGGCGCTCAACTTTTTTCGACTGGGCGCGCCAAGCGACGAGCCGCAGGCTTGGCTGGTCGACACGCCCGGCTATGGTTTCGCCGCTGCGCCCACCGGTGTGCGTGAGGGTTGGGGGCGGCTGGCCGGACGCTACCTGACCGAGCGCGAGGGCTTGCGCGGCGTGGTGTTGCTGGTCGACTGTAGACGCGGTCTGACGGACCTTGACCGCAGTCTTCTCGCCTTTGTTCGCAGCGATACGCAGCTGATGGTGCTGCTAACCAAGGCCGACAAATTGCCCTTCTCACACCGTCAGCAGGCCTTGGCGACCCTGCGGCGGGCTCTGCAGGTTGAGGGCATCAATCCGGGTGCCCAGCTGCTGGCCTTTTCGGTGAATACCTCGCTGGGCTTGGCCGAAGCAAGAACGGTCCTTGAGGACTGGCTGACACAACCCCCCGCTGAGTTCGCAAAAAAAACCCCACCCGGCGAACCAGGCGGGGAATAATGCCATCCAGTGCCGTCCGACAGCGGAGGGCACCCGCTCAGGGAGGAGAAGCGGGAGACGAAGTAATCGTCTGTTGTCTAGGATAAGTCATAGACAAAGCCGGTCAAAACTAAACCGGGTAAATCTCAGGGGAATTATGTCAATGTTTGATGGAAATCCTGTTTCAGGCGGCTTTCCGGCCGTTCGGATGCGCAGAAATCGCCGTGACGCCTTCACGCGCCGCATGGTCGCAGAGACAAGCTTAAGCGCAGACCGGTTCATTTATCCCGTCTTTGTCCTGGACGGAAGCTCGCAGCGTCAGCCCGTCAGCTCCATGCCGGGAGTGGAGCGCGTTTCGGTAGACCTGCTGATGCCCGTTGCCGAGCGTTGTCTGTCGCTCGGTGTTCCGGTGCTGGCGCTGTTTCCGGTGATCGATCCGGCCATCAAGACGCCAGACGGATCAGCGGCCGCCGACCCAGACGGGTTGGTCCCACGTGCGGTGAGTGAACTCAAACGCCGCTTTCCCGAGCTGGGCGTCCTGACCGACGTTGCGCTTGACCCCTACACCAGCCACGGACAGGACGGCATCATCGACGCCGATGGCTACGTGCTCAACGACGTCACGGTCGACATCCTGATCCGTCAGGCCTTGGTTCAGGCCCAGGCCGGAGTCGACATCGTCGCGCCCTCAGACATGATGGACGGTCGCATCGGCGCGATTCGCGGCGCCCTCGAGCAGGCCGGTCATGTGCACACCCGCATCATGGCCTACTCCGCCAAATATGCGTCGGGTTTTTATGGCCCGTTCCGCGATGCCGTCGGATCCGCCAAGAATCTGGGCAAGAGCAATAAGAAGACGTATCAAATGGACCCGGCCAACACTGACGAGGCACTGCGCGAAGTGGCCCTCGATCTTCAGGAGGGTGCCGACATGGTCATGGTCAAACCCGGCATGCCCTACCTGGACATTGTCAGGCGCGTGAAAGATCAGTTCAGGGTGCCGACTTTCGTCTATCAGGTAAGCGGTGAATACGCGATGCTCAAAGCGGCCAGCGCCAATGGCTGGCTGGACGAACGCGCCGTTGCACTCGAGTCGCTGCTCGCCATGCGGCGCGCAGGGGCTGACGGCATTCTCACTTATTACGCGCTGCAGGCCGCGCAGTGGCTGCGCGAATCAGCCTGAGCTGAGCGACCGGTCGGCAACATCAGTCTGAGCTGATCAGCACTCGAATGCCGACCGGCCTGCCCGGCACGCGCGACCCAGGTCTAGCGAGGGGCTCGGGTCTCACGTAAAACCCAGTCGGCATAAGCAGGCGAGACGGCATCAGGAGCGAGCGCAATCAGTTCGGGTACTTCATAGGGGTGAAGTTCACTGAGCCTGCGAGCCAGCGCGTTGAAGCGCCGGCGCGATGTCTTGATCAGCAGAGCAAGCTCCTGAGTCTGCTCAACCACACCCTGCCAGCGATAAACAGAGTGCGCAGCGGGCAGGACGTTCACGCAGGCGGCCAATCGCTCTTCAACCAGGGCACGGGCGATGGCCTGAGCGGTCGGCTCATCGGGTGCATTACTGATCGCCAACAGCACGCCATCCGGTGCAGACGTCGGTACGGGTAAGGGCTTGGGTCGATCACTCATGGGAAAGCCTCCGGCGATTGTGAGCTTGCAGGCGGCCCGCGCAGCACCTGCTGCAGCCACGCGGTCTGCGCGTCCTGTCTGTCAGGTGCGAAAGCGACGCGCCATCAGCGCGCGGGCCAGAGCCAGCGCCATCGCCGTGTACATGATCAGCACGGCACCCTTGAGCGTCGCCTGCGCAGGCCACTCACCCAGCACCAGCGGTCGGGCAAGCTCCACCGCCAGGGCCAGCGGCAACCAGGCCGCGGGAGACGCAAGCCAGGCGGGAAGCTGCTCAGCCGGGTAATAGACGCCCGACAGAAACACCATCGGGGTAATGCCAAGCGTGAAGTAGAAGGTGAAGAAGTCATAGCCGCGGGCCAGGGCGGTAAAGCAAAGCCCAATCGCCGAAAAACATAATCCGGTCAATGCAATGACCGGAAGCACGAGCAGCAAAGTGGGTTCCCGCGAAACGCCCAGCGCATACACGACGGCGAGAATCGAGCATCCGGAGAGCGCGCCCTTTGAGGCCGCCCATAACCACTCGGCGGTCACGACATCGTCGAGCTCCAGCGGTGCGTTCAGTAGCGACTCCCAGGTGCGCTGAACCTGCATTCGGGCGAAAGCCGAGTACAGGGACTCAAAGCTGGTCGCCATGGCAGTGCCCATACATACCGAGCCGGCCGCCAGAAACAGGATGTAACTCACGCCGCCCACCTCAGGCAGCAGACGCCCCAGCCCATAGCCAAACGCAATCAGTGTAATCAGCGGCTCGGCGATATTGCCCACCACACTGGCCAGCGCGAGTTTTCGCCACACCAGAAGATTTCGTCGATATACGGGGAGAAACCGCCGCGAGGCCAAGGCTGCGATCATGATTGGAGAGCCCTCAATCGCGAAGATCGCGTCCAGTCAGACGTAGAAAGACATCTTCCAGGTTGGCCGAGCGACGTAGCACGCGCAGTGCTGAACCCTCAGGTAGCCAGGACAGTCGCTCGCCCGCTGGCGCATACACATAGACACCATCGCCCACAGCCTCGATGCGCTCACCCACGCCGGGCGCTGCTGCACGAACGCGCGCCGCCGCATGCTCGCCACTGACCTCGGCAACCACAGGCTCAATGTGCTGACCGATGAGCTCGGCCGGAGAGCCCTCAGCGATACGTCGGCCGTGGTCGACAATGATGAGACGGTCACACAGGCGCTCGGCCTCTTCCATGAAGTGCGTCGTCAGTACGATGGTTTTGCCCGACCCCAATAGACGCCGCAGACGCTCCCAGATCAGGTGGCGCGCCTGGGGATCCAGCCCGGTGGTCGGCTCATCAAGCAGCAAAATGTCAGGATCATTAACTAGCGCCCGGGCCAGGGTCAGTCGGCGTTTCATGCCGCCCGACAGATCCTGAATGCGTGCGTCACGCTTGGCATTCAGGCCGGCAAACTCCAGAAGCCCCTCGATTCGAGCCTGCAAGCCATGGCTAGCCAACCCAAAATAGCGCGCGAAGATTCGCAGATTTTCGGTCACGGTAAAGTCGGGATCAAGGGCGTCCATTTGCGGAACCACCCCAATACGCGCGCGCAGGGCCCGTGCATGCTCGGCCACATCAAGCCCCAGGACTTCAATGCGGCCCGCATCAGGCCGCACCAGGCCCAGCAGCATCTTCAGCGTCGTGCTCTTGCCCGCCCCGTTAGGACCCAGCAGTCCAAAACACTGACCTCGCGGGACTTCAAATGAGAGCTCGTCAACAGCGGTAAAAGCGCCAAAGCGGCGCACCAGCCCGTTAACTTGAACCACAGGTTTCGCGCCGGACTGCAGGGGCATCACCATGGACGCCCCCTCAGCCCGCTGAAGACAAAAAACGACAACGCAAAACAGATCCCAGCACCGGGAGCCGCATTGGATTCAAGCCGAAGCGGCTTCAACCCGATCCAGGCGGATAAGGCCTGGATCAGGCGGCGCTGGACTCCGGTGCCACTGCTACCTCGGGGCGATCCATCAGCTCAACCAGTGCCATCGGGGCAGCATCACCGACCCGGTACCCGAACTTGAGAATACGGGTATAGCCACCGTTTCGCTTGGCATAGCGCGGCCCAATTTCATTGAACAGCTTGACCACCATGTCGCGATCACGCAGGCGATCGAAGGCAAGCCGCCGGTTGGCGAGTGATGGCTTTTTAGCCAGGGTGATGATGGGTTCGACCACCCGGCGCAGTTCCTTGGCCTTGGGCAAAGTGGTCTTGATCAGCTCGTGGCGTAGCAGCGCGTTGGTGAGGTTGCGCAGCATAGCCTCACGATGGCTACTGGTGCGATTGAGTTTACGCAGTCCGTGACGATGACGCATGATGACTCGTTCCCGATGTTTGGCGGCAGCGTCGCTTACGGACGCTCGAGCCCGGCAGGCGGCCAGTTCTCGAGCTTCATGCCGAGGGTAAGGCCACGCGACGCGAGCACTTCCTTGATCTCATTCAACGACTTGCGACCCAGATTGGGGGTCTTGAGCAGCTCGTTCTCAGTTCGCTGAATCAAATCACCGATGTAATAGATATTCTCAGCCTTGAGGCAGTTGGCCGAGCGCACCGTGAGTTCCAGATCGTCAACCGGACGGACCAGAATGGGGTCAATCTGCGGACCGCCGCGAAGGCCGCCCACGCCACCAATGTCGATACCGGCTTCAGCACCACCCTCGAGTGCGGCAAACACGGACAGCTGCTCCACCAGAATGCGGGCCGACTGACGAACCGCCTCTTCAGGGGCAATGACACCGTTGGTCTCGACATCGACCACCAGGCGGTCAAGATCGGTCCGCTGCTCAACGCGCGCACTTTCAACCTGATAGCTGACCCGGCGAACGGGCGAAAACGATGCATCGAGCACAATGCGCCCGATCATCTTGTTCTCGTGTACGTCGCGCAAGGTGCCAGGCAGATACCCACGACCGCGCTCGACACGAATGGACATGTCGATCTTGCCACCCGCGATCAAATTGGCAACGACATGATCGGGATTGACGATCTCGACATCGTGCGGAAGATCAATGTCGGAGGCCAATACCGGCCCGGGGCTGTCCTTGCGCAGGGTAACGAAGACTTCGTCGCGATTGTGCAGCTTGAACACGACACCCTTCAGGTTCAACAGAAGATCGACGACGTCCTCCCGGACCCCGTCAATAGTGGAGTACTCGTGCACAACCCCGGAAATCTGGACTTCGGTTGGCGCATAGCCAACCATGGAAGACAGAAGCACCCGGCGTAGGGCATTGCCGAGCGTATGACCATAGCCGCGCTCGAACGGCTCCATCACCACGCGAGCGTGCGAGGATCCGAGTTGCTCGACCTCGACGATGCGCGGCTTCAGCATGGCAGTCTGCATAACGTTCCTCTCGTTTAGCGCGAGTACAACTCGACGATCAGGCTTTCGTTGATATCGGAGGCGAAGTCACCGCGATCGGGCATCGCTTTGAACACGCCTTCCATCTTGGCTTTATCGACAGACACCCAGGACGGGAATCCAACCTGTTCAGCCAGGTTGAGCGCGTCGACGATCCGGGCCTGCGCTTTCGATTTTTCGCGCACAGACACCACGTCACTCGGCTTAACCTGCATTGAGGGAATGTTGACGGCCTTGCCGTTAACCAGCACAGCCTTGTGGCTGACCAGCTGGCGCGCCTCTGCCCGGGTAGAACCAAAGCCCATGCGGTACACAACATTGTCAAGACGGCTCTCGAGCAGCTGCAGGAGATTCTCGCCGGTGTTGCCACGGCGACGCACCGCCTCAGCGTAGTAGCGGCGGAACTGCCGCTCGAGAACACCGTACATGCGCTTGACCTTTTGCTTCTCACGCAGCTGCTTGCCGAAATCAGACGTACGGGCGCCTGAAGTGCGACCATGCTGGCCCGGCTTGCTATCGAGCTTGCACTTGCTGTCGAGGCCGCGTCGGGCGCTCTTGAGGAACAGGTCAGTTCCCTCGCGGCGAGACAGCTTCGCCTTGGGTCCGGTATAACGTGCCACTTTTTCGCTTCCTCTTGTACGCGAATCACTTCGCGGTCAGTCTGTCTTTGGTGACCTGGCCGCAGATTACGGCCTTCAGGTGACAGACGTCGGGTTTACGCCGGGCGACCGCCCGGCACCTGACAGGCGTCGCCTCAGATGCGACGACGCTTGGGCGGACGACAACCGTTGTGCGGAATCGGTGTGACGTCCTGAATCTGCATGATTTTAATACCCAGGGCATTGAGCGCCCGCACCGAAGATTCACGGCCAGGGCCTGGGCCCTTGATCTGAACCTCAAGGTTCTTGATACCGCACTCTTGCGCGGCACGACCGGCCGCCTCAGCCGCCACCTGCGCCGCAAAAGGCGTCGACTTGCGCGAACCCTTGAAGCCTGCTCCACCCGAGGACGCCCAGGAGAGCGCGTTGCCTTGGCGGTCGGTAATGGTGATGATGGTGTTGTTGAAAGAGGCGTGCACGTGCGCGATGCCATCGGACACGTTCTTCTTCGCCTTTTTGCGAGCGCGCGAAGCTGCGGCAGCCTGAGCGTTCGACTGGGTCTTTGTAGCCATTGAGAAGATCCCTTGCGATTAATCGGGAAGACGACGGGCTTATTTCTTAAGAGCCACACCGGCTTTGCGCGGTCCCTTGCGGGTACGCGCGTTGGTGCGGGTACGCTGTCCACGCACCGGCAGACCGCGGCGATGGCGCACACCCCGATAGCAGCCTAAGTCCATCAGACGCTTGATCGAGAGTGAGATCTCGCGACGAAGATCACCCTCAATCGTGAGGCGCCCGATCTGCTCGCGAATCCGCTCAAGCTCAGCGTCATTGAGATCTTTGACGCGTTTGCTATACGGCACGTTGGCAGCGTCGCAGATCTGACGCGCGCGCGTGCGGCCGATACCGTAGATGGCCGTAAGACCAATCTCGGTGTGTTGACGGTCGGGAATATTGATGCCCGCAATACGTGCCATAACGCTTGTCCTCTTTTAACCCTGACGCTGCTTGTGCCGGGGATCAGTACAAATGACGCGTACCACGCCCTTGCGTTTGATCACTTTGCATTTACGACAAACTTTTTTGACCGATGCCATTACTTTCATGATTCACCTCGCGATACCTTATTTGGCCCGGAAGACGATACGTGCGCGGGACAGGTCATACGGAGTGAGCTCAACCGTGACCTTATCTCCTGGCAGGATCCGGATGTAGTGCATCCGCATCTTGCCGGAGATGTGTCCGAGAACCACGTGACCATTCTCGAGCTTGACCCGGAATGTCGCGTTGGGAAGGTTCTCGACCACCTCGCCCTGCATCTGGATAACGTCTTCCTTGCTCATCAAACCTCAATCAATATCGATGACTTGCCGGATGCGCGAACGCAGCCGCCTCAACCCTTGACCCCTGACTTACGCAGCAGACTTTCGTACTGGTGCGACATCAGGTAGGCCTGCACCTGGGCCATGAAGTCCATGGTGACTACAACGATGATCAGCAAGGACGTGCCGCCAAAATAAAACGGCACATTCCATTTGAGCACCAGAAACTCAGGCAGCAGACACACGGCCGTGATGTAAACCGCACCAGCCAAAGTCAGCCTCATCAGAATCTTGTCAACGTACTTGGCGGTCTGCTCGCCAGGCCGAATGCCAGGCACAAAAGCACCGCTTTTCTTCAGGTTTTCAGCAGTCTCGCGACTGTTGAACACCAGTGCCGTGTAGAAAAAGCAGAAAAACACAATGGCCAGCGCGTAAAGCAGAATGTAAACCGGCTGGCCAGGCGACAAGGTGGACGCGAGGTCTTTAACAGCCCTAACCAGCGGGTTCTCGGAGTCGCCAGAGGTAAACCATTGGGCAATCGTTGCGGGAAACAGAATGATGGACGACGCGAAAATGGGCGGTATGACGCCGGCCATGTTGAGCTTGAGAGGCAGATGCGAGGTTTGACCGCCGTAGACTCGATTGCCAACCTGACGCTTGGCGTAGTTGACGGTGATCTTGCGCTGTCCACGCTCGACGAAAACCACCGCAGCGGTAACCACGACAACCAGTGCGATGATGACCAGCGAAACAAAGGGGCTCATGGAGCCGGTTCGGATGAGCTCACCCATACCGCCCAATGCACTGGGCAAACCCGCCACGATTCCCGCGAAGATGATGATCGATATGCCGTTGCCCAGCCCACGCTCGGTAATCTGCTCACCCAGCCACATAAGAAACATGGTGCCCGTCACCAGCGACACCGCAGCCGTAAAGCGGAACTGGACACCGGGATCAAGTACAAGACCCGGCTGGGCCTCGAGGGCAACCGCAATGCCAAAAGCCTGAAACGTCGCCAGAATGAGCGTGAACCACCGCGTGTACTTGGTGATTTCGCGGCGACCCGCCTCGCCTTCCTTCTTTTTGGCTTCAAGCCATGGCACCACCACTGTCAGCAACTGCATGATGATGGAGGCCGAAATATAGGGCATGATGCCCAGTGCAAATACGGTAAACCGCGACAGCGCGCCGCCCGAGAACAGGTTGAACATTCCCAGAATGCCGCCCTGTTGGCTCTGAAACAGGTTGGCAAGCTCGTCAGGGTTGATACCCGGAACCGGAATATGCGCACCCGCCCGATAAACGACCAGGGCAAACAGCAAAAACCAGAGCCGGCGTTTGAGATCGCCGTACTTACCGGTCTTTGCTGCGGCCAAGGGGCCGGGTAGCGCGGAGCTTGCCACGTGTTCGATTCGCTGGAGTTTGTAAGCCGGACGCTCAGGCCACCGAACCGCCCGCCGCCTCGATGGCAGCGCGCGCGCCCTTGGTTGCGCCAAGTCCTTTAAGGCTGACCGGGCGCGCGATATCGCCCGATAAAATGACTTTGGCAGCGGTCGCCAGGTGGGGGACCACGCCAGCAGCCTTCAGAACCGTGAGATCGATTTCGGCCGCTTCAATTCGAGCAAGATCAGACAAACGGATCTCGGCGGTGTCACCCGCGGTCAGCGAGGTGAATCCGCGCTTGGGCAGGCGGCGCTGCAGCGGCATCTGACCGCCTTCAAAGCCAACCTTGTGAAAGCCACCCGAGCGTGACTTCTGGCCCTTGTGCCCACGACCTGCGGTTTTGCCCAAACCCGACCCCCCGCCACGACCCACGCGCTTGCGTGGACGGTTGGCGCCCTCGGCCGGCTTCAATTCATTCAGTTTCATGTTTTCTCCACGCAGGCCGGAAGGGATCAACCCACCCGCACCAGGTACGAAACCTTGTTGATCATTCCGCGCACCGCCGGCGTATCTTCGAGCACGCGCGACTCATTGATGCGGCGCAAGCCCAGGCCACGCACCGTGGCACGATGCGACTCACGCGTACCGATGGGGCTGCGAACCAGCGTGACCTTGACCGTCTTGTTCGATGTCATGATGGCGGACTCCTCAGGCGGCAAACAGCTCTTCGACCGACTTGCCACGTTTTGCGGCGATCTCGGATGGCGTGCGCAGCTTGGCGAGCGCATCGAGCGTGGCGCGCACCATGTTGTACGGATTACTGGACCCGTGGCTCTTGGCCACGACATTGGTAACGCCCAGCACCTCAAACATCGCACGCATGGGTCCGCCAGCAATGATGCCTGTGCCGTCCGGCGCAGGAGCCAGCATGACGGTAGCGGCGCCGTGCTGTCCGATGACCGGATGATGCAAGGTGCCACCCTTGAGAGGGACCTTGACCATCTTGCGGCGCGCTTCGTCCATCGCCTTTTGCACCGCCACGGGAACCTCGCGCGACTTGCCTTTGC
>JBIKMC010000236.1:0-5351 GCA_044359405.1 Burkholderiaceae bacterium | reverse complement strand
TGCCACTCGTGATCGTCGGCGCCTCGTTCACGTTGGTGACCGTGATCGCGACATCTTTGGGGGTCGACAACGTGCCGTCAGACGCGGTTACCGTGATGTTGTAGACGTTGTTGGCCCCCGCATCGGTCGGTGCCTCAAAGTTGGGCGCCGCCTTGAAGGTCACCACACCCGAACTGCTGATGTTGAACACATCCTTGTCTGGACCGCTCAGGCTGTACGTCAGCGTCGTGTTCGCATCCGGGTCACTCGCCACCGTCGTGTACACCGCCTGCGTCGCGTTCTCGCTCACTGAAGCCGTCGCACCACTGCTGATCGACGGTGCTTCATTCACATTGGTCAGCGTGACCGTCACCGCCTGGTTTTTCACATTGCCCGCAGCATCCGTCGCCACCACATTGGCCGTGTAGCTCGTCTTCGCGGCCGTCTCAAAGTCTTGCGCCTCTTTGAACTTCAGCGTGCCGTTCGTGAGATCAAACAAGTCGGTGTCACCACCCGTACCCGGGGTCCAGGTCACCGTCTCGTTGGCTGTCAACGTCTCTCCGGTCGTGCTTTTCTCGGCCAAGCTCACCGACGTTGTAGTGACCGTCGGCACCGTCGTGTCCACCGTGTACGTCGAGCTTTGGCTTTGCGCGATCGGATCCGTCACCGCGATCAACTGCTGGCCCGTCTCGCTCACCACACCCGTTGCCGTAATACTCGTCAGCGTGATCGTCGACCCGTTATTGCCCGCTGGAATTTCCGACCCCAAAAACTGCAAGGTACTCGTCGCCGTGGTCACTTGCGGACATGTTGCCGTCACAGTCGTTCCATTGACATTGAACGTGGCCGATATCTCGCCAGCTGACGTCACCGGCAGCGACAGCGTCACCACAAACATGAGCATCTCACCTGCCTTGCCCAGACTTGTACCGTTCGCGGAGTCGTTATCGATAACCGTAAAACTCTGCACCGTCGGCGCCGTCACGGAAGTCAACTTAAACGTGTCCGATACGGTCGACGCACTATCGTTGGCTGTAACCACGATATCGATGCTTCCCGTCGCCGTCGGGTTGCCGCTGAACGTGCGCGTGGCCCCGTTAAACGTCAGCCACGCCGGCAACGCTCCACCACCTTCAAGCGTAGCGGTATAGGTCAGCGTCGCGTTCGCATCCTGATCGGCAAACGTGCCAGCCGCAAACTGGAACGTATCGACCGCACCTCCCACCACAAACGCTCGGTCTGGAATCGCATTGGCCACCGTCGGCGCATCGTTCACGTTGCGCACCGTGACCGCCACATCCTTCGTACCCGACAACGAACCATCAGACGACGTCACCGTGAAGTTGTAGACGTTGTTGGCCCCAGCATCGGCCGGCGCTTCAAAGTTGGGCGCCGTCTTGAAACTCACCACCCCAGCGCTGCTGATGTTGAACAGTTCACTGTCGGCGCCGCTCAGGCTGTACGTCAGCGTTGAGCCCGCATCCGGATCAGTCGCCGTCGTCGTGTACACCGTCACCGCTGTGCCTGCCGTCGCACCCACCGGGACTTCGTTTACCTCATTCGTACTGCCACTCGTGATCGTCGGCGCCTCGTTCACGTTGGTGACCGTGACTGCAACCGTCTTCTCGGTCGCGTTACCGGCACGGTCGGTTGCTCGAACCGACAGGGGAACCGTGCCACTGGCCGGAAGCGCTTCAAAGTCGAAGGCACTCTTAGGTTTGAGCAGCGTCGAGGTGGCATCGACGGTAAACAGCGACGTCGTCGGGTCGACAAACGACCAGGTGACGGGCTCGCCCAAGTCGACCTCGCCCAAGTTCACGAACGGGTCAGTGCTGTTTTCCGGAACGGTCACAGGATCCTCAGGATCAGGGATCTGGGGTGCCGCAGTATCCAGCCCGAATTCCAGCGCAGCGCTTGACGGGCTGGAATTGCCAGCCCGATCGATGACCTTGGACACCAGCGCCTTGTTGCCATCGGCCCCGAGCTGGGTCTTGGTGACGTCGAATTCAACGTACCCACGCTGCAGGTCGGTTGCCTCCAGCGTACGCGTCGACAGGGCGGATTGGGCGCCCTGAAGGCGCAGTTCAAGCGAATCGCCTGCAACGACCTGCGACACACCGGTGCCTGCGGGAAGCATCACCCGCACTTTGATCCCGGCAGTCGATTCGGCTGCATTCAGCCACCCATCCTCGATCGCCGTTGGTTTTGCCGTCGTGAACGACGGCGCCGCCGGTGCCGCCGTGTCGAAGGCGATTACCGGGCGGCTGAGCACGCTCGTGGCGTTGCCTGCCAGATCCTTCAAGCCCTCGACACCGATGCTGATGACACCCGCTGCGTTGGCCGCCGGCGTGACGATCGCCGTGAACTCTTTACCATCGCTCCCTTGAACCGGGGTCAGGCCCGACAGGCTTGCGCCAGCCGACAGTTTCACAGCCGACTGTACCGCCTGGGTGGTCAATGCTTCGGAGAATTTGAAGGAGAGTGTTGCACTGTCACCCTGATTCAATGACAGATCGTCACTGGTGATCTCAAGCGTCGGCGCCTTGGTATCGACGTTGACCGTACCCGGAACTGCATTGGTCGACGAATACCGGTTACCCGACAGATCGCTGAAGCTGCCATTGTTGAGGCTGATGGTGACGGGACCCTGCAAACCTGCAACCGGTGTAAAAGACACCTCAAAGGACGGGGTGGAATCGTTCGCGTCGCTGACACGGCGGACTGCGCCCAAGGTGCCTGCAGCGACGCCTCCGACAGTGCTGACCGACAAATCGTCTGCGCCGAATCCGACCACACGCTCAGTGAAGTTGATGGTGATAGTCGCGGCCTGCCCCGGGCCGACGGCCGCTTCGCTGATAACAAAGCTGCCAGTCGGCTTCGTGTTGTCGATGGCGGGGACCGCAAAGCTCAAGGGTGTCGACGGGGTATTGCCAAGCCAGTCGCCCAGTTTTGCCGCCGAGACGGATATCTGGTTGCCTTCCGCAAGCACTGCATCAGCACCCAGCGTCAGCACGAAAGCACGTGCACGCCCACCAGCCGCATCCAGCGGCGCAATTGTGGCGCCGGTACCGAAACTGGCACCCACGCCCGATGCCGTGAGATCTGAAATCGACAGCGATGCGTCAACCGATTCGGTGAAACGGATCGTGATTTTTTTCGAACCCGCTTCAGCGGCATCGACGGAAATTGCGCCCGCCGCCGGAGCAGTCTTGTCGATGACGAACTCAATCGCTCGCTCGGTCACGTTCAGAGCTGCATCGGTCGCCTTGACGCGAACCACCCGGTTGCCCTCAGGGAGATCGGTGGGCGCAGACTGGGCAACGATCGCCGTCGCAGCCGAAGCAATGGTCTGGTCATCGAAGGCACCGTCGCCATCCCAATCAAACTCGAGCTTGGCGCCGGCGTCGGTCGTGAACCGAATTTGAGGGGTCGCATCTGACGTTGCAGACAACCCGACACCCGCCTGCTGGGCATCGACAACAACGATCGGCGTGAGCACCGGATTGACCGTGTCGACCGTGAGCACGACCGGCGTCGATACCGCACTGCGGTTGCCGGCTGCATCGACCGCCACTGCCGAGATCGACGCACCACTGCCCAGCAAACGATAATCGGCTGCCGACAGGGGGTAACTCCAATCGCCCGCTGCGTCTGCTTTCAACGTGATCTTGCGCGCATTTGCGCCAGAGCCCCAAGACAGCTCCACGAACGCGTTTTCTTCGGCGTTGCCGCTCAGCGTAACGCCCGCCGCACGCGCGGCCGCGTTGATCTGGATTGCGTTGTTAGGCGCGTCGATGGTCGGCGCATTCGGCGCCACCGTATCGACCGGCACGGAACTACCCGTCACGATCTGGACTTGTGCTAACGGCACCGACGAGTTCTGAGCATGAGACGGGCTGGCGTTACCCGCGCGGTCGACGATCACCGCCGAGAAGCTGGCAGCGCCGTCACGCAGGTCATATTCGGGTTGCAGATCAACATAACGAGCCGTCAAATCGTTGGCCGACAGAGACTTGTAACCGACCTGCACGCTGCCGTTCAACAGCACCACCGTGTCTCCAGCGACGACAGCACCGCCCTGATCAGACTCGGTATCGAGCGTGACACGTACCGTGGGTTTGCTGGCGTTGACCGTAGACGAACCTGCGGTCAAACCGCGCACCTCAATGCCCGTGGGCGCGTTTGGCGCCTTGGTGTCCAACAGCTGCGACTGGGCCGCAGAAATGCCGCCCAGACCGTTGTCGGCTGCGGCGGACGAAATGGCCTTGGTTGCATCAGCAATCGCTGCAACCGACTCGTTGTCGATACCCAGCCCCTGATAGGCGTTCTGGAGCACGCCGGGGTTCGACAAATCAAGCGTCTGCCCTGCCACCGCACTTACAACGATCTGCTTGGCGAGGTTCTCGAGCACCGTCGCTGCGCCACCCTGGTTATTGCTGGCTCCGACAGCCTCCGACGAAATAGCGGCGATTTGCGTAGCGACTTTCTGCAGCAGCACCACCGCAGCGGGCGGATTAGTCAGCCCAGCGAATGACTGCGGCGTGATTTTGGAAACATCGGCACCCGCGGGCAGTCCGAAGGCCGTAGCCATGAGTGACTTGGAAAAGCCGGCCGTGAGCGAGGCAGCGCTGTCAACGCCCACCTCGCGCAAACTCGCCAAAACCTCTCCATCAGCGGCGTCACGCTGGGCAGCCGGCGCAAAAAGCCCGTTGAGGTAGCTGTCGACTGCCTCATTCAAGGCAGTGAAAGGGGTGACCGCCGATACCCCGAGCGGCACCCGCATGTCGAGCGCATTGGGTATGCCGGTGTCAATATTGACACCGCCAGAAATGATCAGCGTACCGCCCGCATACTTACCCTCCGTGTACCGAGCAGGCAAGAAGAAATCGCCCTGTACGTTGGTGACAAGACCCGTGTCTTCTGTCTTGCTGACTCCATTCTCCGTGAACTCGATCAGTACTTTGGCATCACGGATGAGTCCGTCCGATACCCGCAGCGGCGAAAAGCTCTCGAGCGCGTTGCCCGCCGAGTCATTGATCAGAGCGCCAGACGTACCGCGCGTGAGACTGACCTTCTCATCGACCGTTTCAGTCAGCGCATTCGCCATGACCAACACCAGCTTATCGCCGTCGATTCGTACTGACTGAACCGCGAGCTGCACCGCCGACAACGTTTGCGCATCGATGGCTTCGACCTGGAACTGCTGGGGATCAATAGCGCCATCGGCCGACAGGGCCAGGGCTTCGTCGAATTCAAGCGTGATTTCGCCAGCAACCCGATCAATGCTCTTGCCCATCAGGACCGGCTGCTGTGTATCAACCGCGAATGCAGGCGAAGCGGCGGCGCCGGCGAGAGCCACGTTTGCAGAATCA
>JBIKMC010000235.1:0-5353 GCA_044359405.1 Burkholderiaceae bacterium | reverse complement strand
CGTATTCCCCTGCTGTCCACCCTGCTGTCCACCCTGCTGTCCGCCCTGCTGTCCGCCCTGCTGTCCGCCCTGCTGTCCGCCCTGAGCACCGCCCTGAGCGGGGGCAGCCCCCTCGGGCTGCTGCCTGCGATCACCTTCCCGACCCGCAGCACCTTCCCCTTCGCCTCCCGGCATCGGCAAGCCCTGCGTGCTGGGTGTCGCACCCGGAGACGGACCAACCGACGGCGCGATCGACGGACTACCCGCGGGCTGCGTTGGCAGCGGGAGCGGCGTCGTCGAGGGAGCCGTCGAAGCTGGCGCTGCGGGAACCTGGGCTGGGGCAAGCGCGGGTGCGGACGATTGGCTCTCGCCCGACTCGCGCAGCCGCAGCGACTCCTGACGCATCGTCGGCGTGCTGTTCATCAGATCACTGATCGTGGTTGAGCCAGCCGCAGAAAGGCGCGGCGCAGCATCAAGCACTTTGAGTGCAGCATCGAGCATCAACGAGGTCGAGCGTCCGACCACACCGATGACTCCGATGGCATCACCCGCCACGCTGCGCGATACCACCGCTGCCACCCCCTGACCGACGGGTGCCGACGCAACGCCAGTCGCACTCGCGACAGCAGCCAACACAGACGTGGCGCTTTCATTTGCTCCGACAGCACGTCCTGCAACCACGACCCCAGCCGCGGGCGAACTGCCCAGCGAGACATTACTGGACAGACTGGGGGACGCCGATGACAGCGCCGACACCGACGTCGGCTCGCTCGAGAGCGCAGACATCGCCGAGCCCCCGCTTGCCGAGCTTGCACCCGAACTTGCCGCTGAGCCCGAACCTGTCGAAGCGCTGCTTGTGCTGAGGGCCACGGCACCGATGGCACTGATCGCAGCCACTGCCGCCGCCGTATCTTGCTCCGACAACCCGGTGCGGCCGGACAGCAGTGCCATCCTTCCACTGGCTGCCGTGATCGTGCCAGCCTCAATCCGCCCGCTGCTCGAAAAGAGGGCAACATAGCCATCCGGGGACTCGTTGCGAATACCGCCAGGGCCCGGCTTCATGTTCTGGGCTGACGACAGCACGACATGACCACTCTTCTCGTTGAAAGCGTCGACAGCACCGGCCGCCACGCGAAGGTCGCCTGCCTCGAAACCACCAATGCCGCTGACCGCGTTGAGCGTCAGACTGCTGGAGGTGCGCAGGTTGGTACTCGTCGCGCTGCCGGTATTGTCATAAATCGCAGCACCCGAGTCGATACGAATGGGGCCGTTGACGCTCTCGATCTGCGACACGCCCACATCACCCGTCGCCGACAGTGTGACCGGACCACCCGCTGTACCGATGGTTGCCGGCGGAACCATTATTAGGTCACCGCCCGCCTTCAATACCACCGAACCGCTACCCGACCCTACGCGAATGCCTGGCGACACCACCTCGACGTCGTCGGTTTCATTGATCACGATGCTTCCGGTGCTGGTGCTGGCCGAGAGTCGATCAACGGCAATCACAAGCGGCTCACCGTTGGCAGCGACGCCGGTGGCAACCGTGACAGTCAATTGCCCACCCGCCACCTGCGCACCCGACGAGGTTGCGAGTTGCCCTGTGGGTGCCTCAAGGATGATTTCAGCACCCGACACCCGGGCATCGGTACCCAGCGCTATGGATCCGCTCTCGGAGCGCAGCTTGGCTGTACCCTGCGGCGCCGCCTCGTACCGCATCACCGTGACATCTGCGGGGACGACGGTGTAGAGGCTTCCTTCAGTCGACTGGATGTCGATTCGGGTTGCGTTGAGCGTGATCGGCGCTTCAGGCGAGCCAAAGTCGCCCGTGGTACGCAGTCGCAGTTCATTGACATTGAACACCACCGTCGTATCCGCACCGGGCATGGCAACCGCGCTGGCATCGAAGACCAACTGGTTGAGATCGAAACTCATGCGGTTCTGCCCGATGGGTGCAGACAGGGTCATTGCCCCACCATCGACCATCAGATCGAAGCGACCGGCAACCGATGACGGCTCGAGAGCCATCTGCTCGACACCCGTGACCGAGAAACGGTTGTCATCGCCCGCCACTGCTCCGGTGGCCATCGTGACCGTGGCACCGGTTTCGGCCCCGGTGAAACTGAGCGAGCCCTGCTGCGATGCGCTGCCCTGCTCGAAGCCGATGCTGTTGTTGACGTACAGCTCGGCAGCGCCCTCGATGATGAGCCTGCCTCCGTTCATGAGCACCAACTGATCGAGGAAGGTGACATTGCCCGAGGCGCGAATAATGAGGTCGCCGTCTACATAGACTTTGTCTTCGAACATGAGATCGCCGGCACCCTCGATAGTCAGCCCCTCGAGTGACGTCAGGGCATCGACACGAGCCACGAACGGCACCACACCCCGCGCCGACAAGGCCCCAAGGCTTGAGCGCGCAACACGAAGCTCTTCGCCCACCCGGTAGCCGGAGCCGGTCGCCGTGATTGCAAACGCGCTGACCTTGCCTCCCGTGACTGTGAACCGGGCCAGGGTGCCGCTGCCGCTACCACCCAGGAGTTCGATGTTTTCATAGTCGCCGTCAGCGTATCCAGCCCCTTCAACCGTTACGCTGGCTGCACCAACACCGTTGCCGACACCACCCACAATCCGGACATGACCGCCGTTGGTCTGCAAGGTGAGGAAGTCGTCATCACCGATCGAGCCGTTGACACGACCGGTGATGGTGAGGTCAGCGGGGCTCAATGCTGACGCCCCTGAGGCGCCTGCGACGATGGATACCGTACCCTGGGCACGTACCGAATCATTGATGAGCACCGTCTCATCCATGATGAGACGGGTTTCATCCGCGAACGAGGTGGTCTGACCGGGTCCGTAAATCTCGATTGACTGGCCCTGGATGGTGCCGTCAATCGAGATACGCCCGCCCTTGCCTTGTGCCTTGATGACAAGTGGGGTATCGAGAACCAGGGCAGACGATCCACCCGCGAGCGCAACTGGATTCGAACCGCCGTCCGTACCGATAACCAGTATGGGCAGACCTGTTCCGGCAAGGCGCGAAACATCGAGATTGAGCGCAAATGCATCACCCGTCGACTGCGCCGGTGACGAAGGTGTCGCCCCCAGACTGACCGGCGTTGACGGATCAGACGGCACCACCTGCAGACCCAGACCGCCGCCACCTGCGGCCAGCGCGGCGAGATCGACATTGCCTGCGGCCACCGACACCGGCTTGGCGATGCGTACACCCTCAGTTTGCACGGGCTCACTGCTGATCAGATCGCCGTCCAGGATGGCCAGGCTGGACACATTCAACACGATGCGCTGAGCCTTGATAACGCCCTTGACTGTCAGATTTGCCGCCTCGATACGCAAGCCAGTAGAACCAAGATCAGTGGGCTGACCCTCGACCATCGCCTCGAGTTTGATCGAATCACCGATCAGCACCAATTCGCGCAGGCCCTCATCCCACCGAACCTGTTCGACGCCGCTGAGCAACTCGCCCGAGCCCAGCTTGATGAGGTTGCCCGTGGTGGAGTACTGAAGCGACTTCATGCGAACGACCAGCGTATCGTCAGCAATCCGGCCGACGGCTGCGGACTCATCGGTCTTGCTGTCAAGAATCTGCAACGTGCGCATCGTTTCAGACTCGGTGTTGCCGGCGTCAAAAATATAGCGATCTGGCCCGGCCGAGGCCCGCACGACCAGAGGCGCTTCCAGCAGTCGGGTTACGGTGAGCTCATCGTTCAGCGGTCCCAATACCGTCTCGGACAGGGTGAACCGGTTCAACCGCAGATCATTGCCGCGGATATCGATAATCTCAAAGGCACCTCCGTTATACGAAGCCTTGATGGCCAGGGGCTGCGTTGCAGCCAGCGGCACATCAACGCTTGTGACATCTGTGCCATCGCTGGCCAACAGCGTCAGCGCAACATCACCAGCGTCCGCGCCCAGAGTGACATTGACCGCACCAACGGCGTTGAGGAATTCCGACAGTGCCTTCGGCGAACCGGTGAGGGTCGGTGCCGACGACGTGCCTCCGAGTCTGAGTGCTGAAGCGGCTATCGCGTCCTCATCAAGCTCGATCGACCCGGACTCGGCCTGGCTAAGGCTCAGGGTAAGCGTAAGACTGGGCGAGTCGGCATCGACCACCGTGTCGGGCGCAAAACTCAGCGGGCTCCGGGTGCCGGTACGTACTTCCATACTGGCCGGCACGTTGATGGTGGGCGCGGCCTGAGCCGTGGGCACAGGAATCGAGTACACCCGATTACCCGATGCCACCGCCACAATCGAATCCCCGGCCGGATTGAACGTCGCAGAACGCCAATCGAGATCGATCGGGAAGCCCAGGAGATCAAGCGGCGACAGGCCTGCCGTGCTGAGCTCACGCCAGCCACTGTCCGGGAACAGATCAACTTCAGCCACTTGTACCGGGTTGGCGCCGGAAGCGCGCAGCTCGCTGAACACCACCTTGTAGTGCTTGTAGGCCGTGGTGTTGTCGAAGCTTGCGACTTGCGTCGCGCCACGCGCCGTGGTGAGCCCGGTCTGAACATCTTTCGCGACCAGCGTCCACGATGCACTGTCCCAGGCCGCGTCTTCATTGGAGCCGAACACGGTCACCTTGACAGGATCACGATCAGGCCCGTCATTGCCGGTAGTCAGCGCGATCTGATTCGATACCGCCGCCCGATCGAGCGACAGGACCAGCCCTGCACCAGCCTTGTCGAAGTTGAGGTACTTGGTAGCTGCGCTGCCATCGACCGCAGCTGCGGCACCCTGTCCGCCCGGGAAGCGACCGGACGATGCAACGGTCGACACGACAACCGGCGCATCGGCACCTCCCTCGAGTACGAAGATGCCGCTCTTGCCCAGACCGCTGGCCGTTGCCACCAAAGCGCCGCCATCCGCCGAAAACGCCAGTGAATTCCAGTCGCGCGCTGCCAGACCGGTGGACTGCCATTTGATGGAGGGCTGGGTCAGGTCAGTCCAGTAAATGGTGCCACCCCGCTGGGCGACGTAAGCCCGCGTTGCCTGCGCATTGACGGCGGCGGCAGACCAATCGGCATTGGTCGGCAATCCGGAACGTGCCTCGGTCCAGTTGAAGCTGCCGTCACTGGCGGCACGACCGACCCACACCGAACCCTGCGTCGTACCAAACTCGGCCGGGCCGGACGCTGCAATCAGCGTACTGCCATCGGCACTGGACGCGCTTGTGCTCCAGTTGGCGTTGGGCAGCGCAGTCTGCACCGCCGCGGAGGAAGCCAGCGGATTCGTGATCTGCACCGTACCGGTGGTGTTACGCCAGCCCTTGTCGGTCGGACTATTGAAGTACTGCTCGCGGCTGGAGCGGTCGGTGATCACCAGCCGGCCATCCGCAAGCAGATTCACGCTGGTG
>JBIKMC010000234.1:0-5359 GCA_044359405.1 Burkholderiaceae bacterium | reverse complement strand
CCGCTGCGTTTCTCATGGCTGGACTGCTCGGTATCGGCTATTGGTCCATCGTTGTGGCGGCCATCATTCCCGCCATCGTTTACTTCGTGGCGCTTCATTTGCAGGTTGAGCTTTACATCCGGCGCCAGGGCATTCAGGCGAGTACCGAAGCGCTTCCCACCCTGGGTGAGGCGATGCGCTCGGGCGGTCATCTCATGATCGCGCTGCTTGCACTGATCGCGCCTCTGTTTATCGGAGCATCGCCGCAGTTCTCGGCGTTCGTGGGCTTGGCCACCCTGTTCGTGGTGTCGCTGCTGCACCGCTCAACCCGTGTGCGCATGAGTCTGTACCTGGAGTCCGTGATCGATGCCATGACCAACAACGTGGCGGTGGGCGCTGCGGTAACCACGGCGGGCATTCTGATGGGAACCCTGTGGGTTTCCGGCGCGGGCAATCTACTGGCTGACTTCGTGATTCAGGTGGCCAATGGCCAGCTGCTCGTGGCGCTGCTGCTGACGGCGTTGGTCGCACTGGTGCTGGGAATGGGGCTACCCACGCCGGCGGTTTACCTCACGGTGGCGGTTCTGATCGTTCCGGCTCTGGTGAAAATGGGTGCGCCCGAGTTCGCCAGCCACATGTTTGCTTTCTACTTTGGCATTCTCGCCAATGTGACGCCGCCCGTTGCGCTGGCTGCCTACGCTGCGGCGAGCATTGCCGGCGCCGACTTGAATCGCACCGGTTTCGTAGCGCTGCGTCTGGCCATTTCCGGCTTCATTGTGCCCTTTATCTTCGTCTATAGCCCCGCGCTTTTGATGGACGGATCGTTCGCGCAGATCGTCCAGACGACGGTGGCCGCGCTGCTGTCGGTCATCGCGCTTGCGCTCGCGGTTGAGGGATGGTTTCGCGGACGTCTTGGGTGGGGTCATCGGATTGCCTTCGCGGTCGCGACGATCGCGCTGGCAACGCCCATTCTGGCGATTCAGGCGGCCGGACTGGGTCTATTCACCGTTGCCCTGGCGATTCGCTTCGCCGGCGGGCGTGAATCCCGCAGAGCCTCGGAGTCCCGCTCATGAATGGCCGTACGCGTAATCGCGTGATCTGGGCTCTGGTGATTCTGGTCGCCGTGGCCCTCTGGGCACTCGTGGCACGTGTTCGTATGCACCTGGTCGACGAGCTTTCATTTCTGGGCTGTGTTGCGCTCGCGGCGGCGGTGCTGTCGGCGCTTTACTGGTGGGATGTCAGTGCCGAGTCTGAGACAGATCCACCCCCCAACCAAATCCCGAATCAATCCCCACCGGAGAACCCGACATGATGTGGCCACTACGCTCCATGCTGTTCATTCCCGCGCATAAAACCGACTGGGTCCGTCGCGTTGAGCGCTTCCGTCCAGATGCGGTCGTACTCGATCTGGAAGACGCGGTACCGCATCAGCTGAAAGAGGCGGCCCGCCCCTTGTGTCGCGAAGCGATCGGCATGCTGCGTGACATGGGTATCCCGGCGTTCGTCCGGATCAATGGCTGGGAGGAGGGCGGACGTGACGATGTTCTGGCCGTGGCGACGGCTGGGTTCAGTGGCGTCATGCTGCCCAAGGCTCGAGATGTCGGTCAGATTCGCGAACTGGATCGGGTGATTGCTTACGCCGAGGGTGTTGCGGGGCTGCCTTTTGGTTCGGTGGTGATCATGCCGTTGCCTGAGACCGCAGAGGGTATGGCGGATGCGCGGCATCTCGTCGCTGCAAGCCCCCGTTGCAAGACTCTGCTGGGTGTCATCGGCGGCCCGGTTGAAGGTGACGTGGCCCGCGCCATGGGTTTCCACCCGACCATGGAAGGCACTGAGCAACTCTATCTGGCCTCCAAGATGGTGCTCGATTCGCGCGCGGGCGGAGCACCTTACCCCATGGCCAGCATCATCGGTACGTCGCTGGAAGATCTCGCTGCGGTACGCGGCCTGGTCCAACGTGCCAAGGCGCTGGGCTTTTCGGGGGCCGTGCTGATTCACCCGACTCACGTGACGATTGCCAATGAGGTATTTGCGCCCACGCCAGAAGAGGTCGAATACTACGCCGGTCTGATCGATGCCATGAAAGCAGCCGAGGCTCAGGGCGATGCCGCAGTGCGCTACCGGGGCATCATGGTCGACTACGCGATGCTGCCGGGAGCCCATGAAATTTTGCGTGAGGCTGAGCGGCGCGGTATCAAGCCTGCGGGTGCAAAGTGACTGCGCGTCGTCCCCTGGAGGGACTTCGGGTGGTCGAGGTCGGACTGGCGCTAGCTGGTCCCTATGCGGGCAGTCTGCTCGCCGAGCTGGGCGCACAGGTGATCAAGATTGAGCGCCCAGGTGGCGGTGATCCGCTACGACTGATGGGAGCCAGCGTCGGTGATGTCACCGTCTGGTGGGGCATCGCGGCGCGCGCCAAGCTCTGCATCGATCTCGATTTGAAAGATCCGGCTGATCGGGAAACGTTTCTCAAGCTGATCCGTGATGCTGATGCCATGGTGGAGAACTACCGACCGGGCGTACTCGATCGTATGGGGCTCGGTTGGGCAGAACTGCGCAAGATCAATCCCCGACTGGTCATGCTGAGCATTTCCGGGTTTGGACAGACGGGACCGCAGTCGGGCAGACCTGGTTTCGGAAAGATCGCTGAAGCCATGAGCGGTATTGTGGTGCTGACCGGTGAGCCCGATGAGGTCCCCATGCACATCGGCTTCAGCTTGGCCGACACGGCAACGGGTCTGATGGGAGCGTTCGGTGTTGCGCTTGGGCTTTACCAGCGTGATGTAGGCGGTAGCGCGGGTACGAGAGTCGACCTCGCGCTCTTTGAGCCCTTGTTTCGCATGGCTGAGTGTCAATTGGCGCTGGCTGAGCGCACGGGGAAGGCGCCCGCGCGTGAGGGCAGTAACGACCCTTACGGATGGGGCGTTTCAGGGCCCGCGGGTACTGGGCCAGGGGCCAATGCGAACGCGCTCAGGGCGGTTCGCTGCAATGACGGCCACTGGCTGATGCTACCGGTAGCAACCGATCACCACCTGGCGCAACAGGTTGAGTCGCTCGACATCGACGCTGCGTTGCTGATGCTACGAGATCGTGGCATTGAGGCGGCCCGGGTGCATGACGGAGCGAGCCTGGCTATGGAGCCCTATTTTCGCGAGCGCGGTGATGTCCGCCAGGCGAGTGACCCTGTCGTGGGCAGCATGAACCTGGTGGGCGAAGTGCCCAAGACCTACCGGGATCCAGCCTTGCCCTTGTTCAGATTCACCCGGCCCGATGCGGATAGGGCGAAGATTCTGGATATCGCCTCGGGCTGATCTACGTCTTTCACGGTATGGCAGTCAACCGTAAAGTCCAAATATTGGACAAAAGGCGGTAGACATGAGCAAAGACACGTTACCTGGGAATCTGATCCAAAACCTCACCTTTGATGAATTGAGTGTCGGTCAGCGGGCACAGACCTGCCGAACGATCTCACTTGACGATATCAAGGCGTTCGCGCTGGTATCGGGTGATGTCAATCCGGCGCACATCGATGTTGATCACGTCCAAGGTACGCGCTTTCACGGCGTGATCGCGCATGGCGTGTGGGCGGGCGCGCTCATTTCAAGCCTGCTGGGCAATGAGTTTCCGGGGCCCGGGACGATTTATCTTGAACAGTCCCTGCGTTTTCAAAGACCGGTTCGTGTTGGCGATACCTTGACCGTAACGCTTGAGGTCCTTGAAAAGCGGGACGGTACGCGAGATGTGCGCTTACAGTGTGCAGTCCATAATCAGCGCGCCGAGCTTGTCGTATCGGGTGAGGCCCTGGTGAAGGCGCCCAGCCACAAGGTGTCAAGGCCCAGGGCGGTGCTTCCGACCATGAGGCTGTTTGACGCCGAGACCCGACTGCGTGAGTGGATCGCATCCTTATCCGGGCACGCCGCGGTGCCTTGTGCGGTTGTGCATCCCTGCGATGAACCCTCACTCAGAGGCGCGCTCGATTCTCGGGACGCGGGCTTGATCGTGCCGATCATTGTTGCGCCCCGAGCGCGTCTAGTCAGTGTCGCAGAAAGGGCTGGCCTGTCCTTGAGCAGTGTCGAAATTATCGATTCGCCTCACAGCCATGCCTCGGCGGCGCAGGCGGTGGCCCTGGCGGCACAGGGGCGGGTCGCCATGCTGATGAAGGGAAGCCTTCACACGGATGAATTGATGGAGGCCGTGCTGGCAGAGCCGGCGCTACGCACCGGGCGACGCATGTCGCATGTGTTCCGCTTTGAAGTCCCCACCTATGACCGGCCGCTGCTGGTAACCGATGCTGCCGTAAACATTGCGCCTACTCTGCTTGAGAAGGCCGATATTCTGCGCAATGCGATCGATTTGGCGCATGCCCTGGGTTTAGAGCGGCCACGTGTTGCCTTGCTGTCAGCGGTTGAGACGGTTACGCCGAAAATAGCGTCCACGCTCGACGCGGCGGCGCTCTGCAAGATGGCCGATCGTGGCCAGATTGTCGGCGCCATACTCGATGGTCCGCTGGCATTTGACAACGCGATCTCCTTGGAGGCCGCTCGAATCAAGGGAATTGATTCTCCGGTCGCTGGTCAGGCGGACATTCTTTTTGTTCCCGATATCGAAGCTGGCAATATGCTGGCCAAGCAGCTTGAGTACCTGGCCGGGGCAGCCAGTTGCGGCATCGTGCTGGGCGCCCAGGTACCTATCGTTCTGACCAGTCGAGCTGACCCAGTCATGTCGCGGGTGGCATCCGCGGCTCTCGCGGGCGTGGTTCATCGTGCCCGTGCCGAGTCGGTCATCGCTTCAACGCCGCGCTGACGCCTCACGCTCGCGGTTCAGCCTTTCATCGCTGGTCAACAGGGCACGCCTGCGCATGGTCAAACGCTCCCCCTGATTCAGGGTCAGGATCACAGACCTGCATCGCCACAGAAGCACACTGATCAATCTTTCTCAGGAGTGATTGATCATGAAAAGCAGACTTCTTTGTGGTGTCGCGTGCGTGCTGGCCTGCTCGTCGGTTTGGGCGGCGGGTGCGCAGTCGGAGGGTAACCGGTCGGCGGGTGAGATCATCGTTCTGGCCCAGGCCACACAAGATGAGCCTATCTTCGGCAGTCAGTTGATGAGCGAGCAGGAGCGCGCCGATCACCGGGCGCGTATGCGTGCGGCGGCTTCGAACGAAGAGCGGGAACGTCTGCGGGCAGAACATCATGAGCAGATGAAGCAGCGAGCTCAGGCGAGGGGTGTAACCCTGCCCGACGAGCCGCCGGTGCGCGCGGGACCTCGCTCGGGTGCTGGGCCAGGATCTGGCATGGGGCCAGGGCCGGGCATGGGGCCAGGGCCGGGCATGGGCGGGGGGGCTGCTCCCGGATCTGGGCCGGGCGCCGGTATGGGACCGGGC
>JBIKMC010000368.1:0-3281 GCA_044359405.1 Burkholderiaceae bacterium | reverse complement strand
ATGAGCGAGCAGGTCAAGGGCATTTTTAAAAGCAGCACTGACCTCGACGGCAAACTTGATTTGCAGGATGACTTCAAGAACGTCTACAAGGCTCAACTTAAAGATTGGGCGCAAAAAGAGCGCGAATCGCAACAGGCTCAGTACGACAAGGAGGTTCAGGCCTTTAAGGCCGCCTACGAAAAGGCAGCTAAGGAAAAAGGCGCCTCTGTGGCCGCCCTCACTGTAAGGCGTTCGGACTACATCAAGACCAAGGTGCAATCGACCGATGATCTCGTCAATAACGCTCAGAAGAAAATTCGAGACATGTACCGAAACATGGTCAATCCTGAGCCGGTTTCCGAGCGCAAGGATGTGATCAAAGACGGCAACCTGTACTTCAAGAAAAACGACGACGGCAGCAAGGGCGAGTTGCTTTCCATGGACCTTTACGAAAACTTCGTCAAGCAGGCCGCCACCATGAAACGCCTTGGCGTGGGCACGCCCGAGCAGTGGAAAATGCTGAAAGACGTCGACATTCCTTATCGGCAGGTCGAAACGCTGACGACGGCGGTCAGCACCGCGGTCCAAACCAACACCAACTACATCAGTCGGCTCAACAGCGAGCTCACCAGTCACAAAACCCGCATGGATGAAGTGATGCAGGAGGCAGCGCGCAAGCTATCCATGCTGAATGAGCTGTCTCAGAGTTTCAGCCGCAGCGTCTGACGACAAAGGTATCGTGCATGAGTGAATCATCTTCTGGCAGCGCAAACGCGGCATCTGAGCAGGGCAGCGCCGAGGCGCTGGGACGCGCCATCGCCGAACACTTTGCCCAAGGTGGAACCTTGGGTGATCTGCGTGGACTCAAACCCGAACAGTACGAAGCCATTTATGCCGTCGGGCACAGCCTCTATACGCAGAGTCGTTACGACGAGGCTTTAAAGGTTTTCACGTTTCTGGTGGCCAATGAGCCCTTCGACCGTCGGTTCCAGTTTGCCCTTGCCTCGGTCAACCAAATGCTGGGGCGCTACGAACAGGCGGTGATGTATTACTCCATGGGCTCGATGTTTGATTTACAGGACCCACTTCCGACCTTTCATACGGGGGAGTGTCTTCTTGCATTGGGTCACCGGCAGGAGGCTCGTGAGGCCTTCGAGATGGTTCTTCGGCAGGCTACCCGAATTGAACACGCCTCATTGAAGCAGCGAGCCCAGGCCACGCTTGAACTCATGGGTGCCGCTGATGCTCAACAGCCCGCATTCAGCGCAGGAAAGAAAGCGTGAACGACACCACCCGCGTTCAAAGCGGTCCGCGACCGATCGCCACGGGTGCCGGTCGCAGCAGCTCGACAGAAGCAACCCAGCCATCCGCTCAGCTTGTGCGCCAGGGCAATCTGGAGCCTGCCTCACCTTTGTCCGTGCGCGACATGGGGACGGCAGGTACGGGTGTGGCGGGTCCCGCGCTTGGTCAGCCGCCGCAGCTGTATGCGGTCAATCAGGAGCTTGCCGCGCGTACTTTGGGCGGTGATGGCCCTCCGACTGACTGGAGCGTGGTGCTGCAGCGCTTTACCCAGGCCGTCCGGGTCAATGGTGTCGAGGGCGCCCTGTCCGAGCTCAAGCTCTTGAAGACCGACATCAGGCAGAGCGCGGACGCCCGCTTGCAAAAGATCCAACAATGGGTCGACAAGATGAGCGAGGTGGCTCAACAGGAAAAGACCTCATCCATTTGGGGCTGGATTAAGAAGGCCTTCAATTTTGTCGTTTCGCTGGCTGCGGCGACCCTTGCAGTGGCCGCAGCGGTGGCCACGGGTGGTGCCGCTACGGCGGTTGCCGTTCTGGCCGTTCTCCAGGTGGTCGGCTCCGTCGTTGACATGGTTGACTACGGTCGCGAGCAGGCCGGACTGCCGCCCACCGGGTGGCCCACGTCCGTGGGCGATCTCCTGGCCAAAGGTCTTAAGAAGGCGGGCGCCGGTGACTGGGCCGACTATGTCGCCATGGCGACCGATCTTGCCATCGGTCTGGCCAGTTTCTCGTACGGTGGCGTTGCTAAGCTGGGCGGCGCCATGAACGGGCTGATCTCAGGCGCTCGTACCCTAGAGGTCGCGTCAGCGGTAGGCTCTGGTGTAGCGTCGATCGGTCTGGGCGCCAGTGAAAGCAAGACGGGCGAGCTGCAAAACAGTGCAGACCTTCTCGATGCCGACAAAGAAGCGCTGTCGTCGGTCAGCAAGCGCCGCAACGCGCGTACCCAAGAGCTGAACGACTTTGTCGCCCAGACCGCTGAGGATACCGACAAGCTTTACCAGGACGTGGTGACCATTCTTCAGAGCGAGGTTGAGACTCTTACCGCCATCGCCAACTCCACTCGCCCGTCGCGGCAGACGGTCTAGGTCTCATGAGCATTTCCATCAATCGCGCGGCCGGTGCTCCGCGTCCCCTCGGAGTCGATTCCAGCGCCCCCGCCGGTGCGCCTGGCCCGACTGCGGGTGATGCAGTCCTGCCTGACATTCCAAGCTCAGTAGGCGCGCCTGCACTATCGGGTGGGCGGGGCGCACCCGCGCTCGCTGCGCCCCGGTCGGGGGCGCTTCAGGAAAGCGCCGAGCTTGATCCAGCATTAAAGATGTTGATGCTGCAGATTCTCTCCCAGGGCGGCAGCGACGCTGATGCAAGCAAGGCGGTCACTGACAACGCAGACAAGCTCCGCCAGGAGGCTTCGCCCGCCCGAACCGAATCCATCAGCAAGGCCACGGCAAGCTTCAACGGTGACTTCTTCGCCGGTGTGGTCAAGTTTGTGGGCGCTGTGTCAAAAAACCTCGACAAAATCATTCCCGCCGTCGCCAGCATCGCTACCTCGATCGCGGCTGCCGTGGCGAACCCGGCGCTCATTCCCAACGCAGTGATGACGGTTGCCAGCAGTGGCGCCTCGGTACTGCTGCCCATATTGTCGGATATGGGGGTTGACCTCAAGACGGTTATCGCAGAGCCGGTGCGCGTTCTGGCGCAGTGGTTGGGTGCTGACGAAGAGCTCGCCAAGCGGATCGGAGCGACGGCTGGGTCATCGCTGCTGGCAATCGGAAATGTGGCCTTGTCCATCATGGATCCACAAAAGTTTCCGTTCGACTCGAAACTGTTGGGCGAGGCCAGTATGGACATCGCGGCGCTGATTCATCCCGACCGCAGCGCCGCGCAGTTGCAGGCGCTTGGCGCCGCGGTGGTGTCCGCGGTCGGCCCGCTGGTAGCCGCGGCTGGCGCTGCCATTGGTGTCTACAAAGCGGCAGCCTCTATGATGTCGGGCGATACGCAATC
>JBIKMC010000233.1:0-5366 GCA_044359405.1 Burkholderiaceae bacterium | reverse complement strand
GAGACTGCCCAATCCAACCCAGCTGAGGGCCCGGGCAACCAGGCCACCCAACACCCTGACCGCGACAAAAATCAGAATGAACAAACCCAACATGATGAGGCCCGAGGGAATACCCGCCCACCATCCCAGTACAAGCGGGGCCAGCACCATCGCACCCAGCAAAGCCAGCACCCAGCTGGCCAGTGCTGCCAGCGTGCGCACGAGACCACGCAGCAGGCCCAAGACGACCGACAGCAGCACCACGACCAGTACGGCGTAGTCCCAGTAGGTCAGCGACTGTAGCAGCGAGGTGCTCATGAAAGAATACTGGCGATGGCCGCTGCCTCAGGGGCTGACCAGCGTGGCGTCCATGCCGGCTGCCTTGAGGCGACTGCGCACCTCTTCAGCGGCCGCACGACTGGGGAAAGGCCCGACCCGTACCCGAATACGCTCGCCCTGCGGTGTCTGTACCGTCTCGCGCCAGGCACGCAAGCCCATGGTGGCAGCCCGGTCCTCAATCGCCCGGGCACCGGCGGGCTGCGCGAACGCGCCCAACTGCAAAATATGGTTGCCGGAAGCGGTTGAAGCGGCCGGCACATTGGGCTGGGTCTGCGCGGACGCCTGGGACTGCCCCGGCAGGGGGGTGGCCAACGAGTAAGGCGGCGATGAAGATGACGCTGCGGGTTGCGCCCGCGACTCACGCGAAACCGGGGCGGATGCAGATGTGTCACTGCGCGGGCTCAAACGGGGGGACTCGGGCCGCGAAGGTGGCTCCGTCCGTGGGGCTACCTCGACGCGCGGCGCGACCGGGCCCTCAGCCCGCAAAGACACCGATGAATCACCCCGCGCACTCGCCATCGCCTCACCGCGCGCTGGGCCGTTTGCATCGCCCCTCGCCGCGTTTTTCGCATCGCCATGCATCGTCGCGCCGGTGCGCCCGGACTGCACTGCGGACTGGGCGGGTGACGGAGGCGGCTCAGCGGCCTGAGGGCCAGAGGCCGCAGTAAGGCCCGACGCGCCCGTTTCGGCAGGGGCAGGCGAAGACCCGGGCGAAGGCGCGGACTGACTCGCGCCCATATCGACGCGGACCTCGGGACGCTGATAGCGGGGTTCGTGGTCTAGCAGCAGGGGTAGGGAAATAGCCGCCGCGCTGCCAAGAATGAGCGCGCCCACGAGACGGCGACGAGCCTGCCGTTTGAGGGTTTGCGCCGGATCGACCGACCCGCCAGCTGAATCAGCCTTGGCCATAATGATGATCCGGTGCGGTCAATGCGAAAGCAGGCAAAACGCTGCCGATGGCGTCAACCGCCACGCGATTCCGGGGTCGAACTGGATGCTTGTGCACGTTCGGTGAGGATGTCGGCGACGGTGAGGAACGAACCGAAGACGACGATTCTATCATCCTCCCCCAGGATGGCTCGTGCCTTGCCAAGCGCTACGCGCGGGCTGGCGCAGACTTCAAACCGTTCGCGCGACACCCCCTCATTCACCAACACGTCGCCGATCGATGCAGCATCCGCAGCACGATTTCCTGGCAGAGGCACCAGCAACCACCGATCGATGCGCTCAGCCATTGCCCGTACGATGCCGCCTATATCTTTGTCGCGCATGACGCCAAACACGGCCCAGGTCTGCGGAAAAAAGCCCATGTTGTCCAGATTGCTGGCCAGGTGCGCCGCCGCATGCGGGTTATGGGCCACATCCAGAACGACCGAGGGACGCCCTGGCAGCACCTGAAAACGACCAGGAAGACTCACCAGGGCCAAGCCTTGCCGAACCGCCTGCTGAGTCACGGGGAGACGATCGCGCAAGGCCTCAAGTGCGGCGAGCATGGCCGAGGCATTGAGCAGTTGATTCGCACCCCGCAGTGCAGGATAGGCCAGGCTGTTGCGCCGCGAGCTACGACCGCCCCATGACCACTGTTGACGATCACCGGCGTAGTTGAAGTCGACCCCAAAGCAGCGCAAGTCAGCACCGATAGACCTCGCGTGATCGACCAGGGACTGCGGCGGCCGGGGGTCCGCGCAGATAGCCGGACGGCCGGGCCGGTAAATATGCGCCTTCTCGCGACCAATATGCTCGCGGGTTGGGCCCAGCCAATCGGCATGATCAATATCGATGGAGGTCAGAATGGAGCAGTCTGCATCGACCAGATTGACCGCATCCAGACGGCCGCCCAGGCCGATCTCCAGAATTGCAACGTCAAGCGGACGGCGCGAGAACAGCCACAAAAC
The DNA here is from genome assembly GCA_044359405.1 of Burkholderiaceae bacterium. Lineage (GTDB taxonomy): Bacteria > Pseudomonadota > Gammaproteobacteria > Burkholderiales > Burkholderiaceae_E > SYIM01. The sequence continues at coordinate 3,153 of JBIKMC010000233.1, read as the reverse complement.
CGCCAGGGTGGTGAACTCGAAATAGGTCAGGGACACGTCTTGCCGGGCCTGTTCGACAGCCTGGAAGGCCTCGATCAGTTCGGCATCACCGGGCGACGTGCCATTGAGACGAGCGCGCTCATTGAAAAAAACCAGATGCGGCGACGTATACAGACCAACCCGGTAGCCAGCGGCCAGCAGCACGGACTCAAGCAACGCGCAGGTGGATCCCTTGCCATTGGTTCCACCAACCGTGATCACCACCGGGCGGGCAGACCGGGTCGCGCCGTCTGTGGCGCCTGTCTGAGACTCGGGCGCAGCCCCCGCAAGCGAGTAAGTGTTGCTAAGACCCAGCGCAAGGGCTACTTTTCCAACGCGATCAAGCCCCAACTCAATCGAGCGCGGGTGCATGGCTTCAATGAAGCCAAGCCACTCATCGAGCGAACGATGCCGACTTTCTGTCATGAGCAATCACCAGACCTCGCCACAGGCCCGGCCTGCGGCAAGCGAAGTCAGGACAAAGCCTCAGTCGGCTGCCTGAGCAGCAGCGCCAACAGGCGTGCAATTTCGTCGCGCATAGTGCGTCGATCAACAATCATGTCGATCGCACCTTTTTCGAGCAGAAACTCGGCTCGCTGAAAACCCTCAGGGAGTTTCTCGCGGACGGTCTGCTCGATCACACGCGGGCCTGCGAATCCGATGAGGGCCTTGGGCTCAGCGATGACCACATCACCTACAAAGCAGAAACTGGCGGATACGCCACCCATCGTGGGATCGGTCAGTACCGACACATAGGGCAGGTGCAGTTCGGCCAGTTCGCTGAGCGCCGCCGTCGTCTTGGCCATCTGCATGAGCGACATCAGTCCCTCCTGCATACGGGCGCCACCTGAAGCGGCAATCGAGATGAACGGAACCTTCTGCTCAATGGCGGTTTGCACGCCGCGCACGAATCGCTCACCAACGACCGACCCCATGGATCCACCCATGAAGTCGAACTCAAAACAGGCCACCACCACGGGCAATGAACGGATGGTGCCACCTAGGACCACCAGCGCATCGGTTTCGCCCGTGGAATCAACGGCCTCCTGGAGGCGATCAGGGTACTTGCGACTGTCCTTGAATTTAAGCGCGTCCACGGGCAGGACCTCCTGCCCAAGCTCATAGCGCCCCTCCTGATCGAGCAGCCAGTCGAGCCGGCGTCGGGCGCCAACCCGCATATGGTGCGAACACTTGGGGCACACATTCAGATTGGACTCGAGATCAGCGGAGTACAGCACTGCGTCACAGGCTGGGCACTTGACCCAGAGGCCTTCGGGAACCTTTTTGGCGCCTGCCGGTTGCCGCTTGATGCGCGGCGGCAACAGCTTGTCGAGCCAGCTCATGTCCGTCCTCCGTCGAGCGCAGTGCGCACTTCAGCCGTGAATGTGGCCACGCGCTGGGCTGCCGATACAGGTTCACCGTCTTCAAGCAGTTGAATCATGCGAGTGCCGATGATGACGGCATCCGCAACCGAGGCGACCGCCTTTGCGGTTTGTCCGTCGCGAATGCCGAAACCCACGCCCACCGGCAGCCCGGTACGGGCACGAATAGCCGTTACGCGCTCGATGACCTCGGCTACATCGAGCTGGCCACCGGTCGTGCCGCGCAGGGATACGTAGTAAACGTACCCGCTGGCCATGGCGAGAATCTGATCGATGCGAGCGTCACGGGTGGTGGGCGCCAGCAGAAAGATCAGGTCAATGCCATGCGCGCGCGCGGTCTGCGCGAACTCGACGGACTCTTCAGGTGGATAGTCAACCACGATAAGTCCATCGACGCCCGCCTCGGCCGCACGCTTGAGAAAGACGTGTGTGCCCATACGTTCAATCGGGTTCGCATACCCCATCAGTACGACGGGAGTGTGCGCATCGTCGCGCCGAAAGCGAGCAACATCATCAAGTACATCGACAAGACCGACGCCATTGGCCAGGGCACGTTCACTGGAGCGCTGAATGGCGGGACCGTCCGCCATCGGGTCAGAAAAGGGTATGCCCAGCTCGATGATATCGGCGCCCGCCGATGCCAGCGCCTGCATGACCGGCACGGTGGAGGTCTTCTCAGGGAACCCGGCGGTGACGAAAGGAATCAGCGCCTTGCGACCGCTGGCCGCCAGGGTCTGAAACCGGGTGGCGATACGAGCGTTGCTCATGCGTACAAGACCTTCAGAAGTTGAGACCGGCGCGCTGTGCGACGGTGTGCATGTCTTTGTCTCCCCGGCCGGAGAGATTCACCAGGATGTGCTGATCGCGCGGCAGCGTGGGCGCGAGCTTTGCAGCGTAGGCCAGCGCATGGCTGGACTCAAGCGCGGGAATGATGCCCTCAATACGGCAGCAATTATGGAACGCAGCCAGGGTCTCGTCGTCAGTAATGGCGACATAGCTGGCGCGACCGCTATCTTTAAGCCACGCATGCTCGGGTCCGACCCCCGGGTAATCAAGGCCTGCCGACACTGAGTGGGTATCAATAATCTGGCCATTCGCATCCTGCAGCAGGTAAGTGCGATTGCCATGCAGAACGCCAGGCGTACCCGCCGACAGCGAGGCCGAATGACGTCCAGTACCCAGGCCCTCTCCGCCAGCCTCGACGCCCACCAAACGCACACCCTCGACGTCGATATACGGATGAAAGATACCCATCGCGTTGGAGCCGCCACCCACGCATGCGACCACATAGTCAGGCTGACGCCCGATGAGTTCGGGCATCTGCTCACGGCACTCACGACCGACCACCGCATTGAAATCGCGCACCATCATGGGGTAAGGGTGGGGGCCCGCCACTGTGCCGATGATGTAAAAGGTGTTCTCGACGTTGGTGACCCAGTCGCGCATGGCCTCGTTAAGCGCATCCTTGAGCGTGCGCGAGCCCGACTCAACCGGTACCACGGTGGCACCCAGAAGCTTCATGCGGTAGACGTTCTGCGCCTGCCGAGCCACATCGTCCACTCCCATGTAGACCACGCACTCCATACCCATACGCGCCGCTACAGTTGCGGTGGCGACACCATGCTGCCCCGCACCGGTTTCAGCAATCACACGGGGCTTACCCATACGGCGCGCCAGCATGGCCTGCCCAACCGTGTTGTTCACCTTGTGAGCACCGGTGTGATTGAGGTCTTCGCGCTTGAACCAGATCTGT
>JBIKMC010000232.1:0-5395 GCA_044359405.1 Burkholderiaceae bacterium | reverse complement strand
AGGCGGTGCGCCCCAGCGCCAACTGAAGCTGCCTGACACCGTGATACCCATGACGGTCGCTCGAGCCGCAATGTAGGCCGAGGCCGGCGTGATGTCGATTTCGCCGTAGAAACCAGCGATGGTGAAGTCGATACTGAACAGACCGAAGTCAAGCTCGAAATCCAGCGAGCCCCAGGCCTTGCCATTGAATCGAGGCTGGCTGCTGAACAGCACGCTGACACCGGCATTCAGATGCAGTGGGCCCAGATGGATATCGATTTCGGCCTTGCCACGGAACTCGAAGTTGCCGGCAGAGTCAACAAAGCCGCCCACCTCGATCATCAGCGCATTGAAGAAGTTCAGCTTGCCGTTGAACTCAAGCTTGAAGACGTCATCAATGACACTCATGCGGCCGTAGAACTCGACATCGAACGCCAGCAGTTTGATCTTGCCGTCGAGCGCCAGGTCGAAGAAGGTTCGACCCGCAATCACGTCACCATGCAGCGTGGTGTAGTCATAGTCGCTGGTATTGATCTTCAGCGTGGCATCGGCGCGAATGTTGAGCACCGCGATGCCCATCTCGACCTTCATTTGCACCAGAAGCGCAAAGAAGGGTGTGCCGCTCTGATCGGTACCGAACGCTGCAGCACCTTTTACCGCGATTTCGCCAAAACCTCCCATCTCGAGCGACAGGGACATCGCAGCCTGCACGCCGGAGCTGTTGATGAGCAGGTCGATGGCACCCCGCATCTTGAGCGGGCCGATCTCGATGACCGTCTTGCCCGAGATGCGCAGCATCTGCGGATCAAGATTCACCAAAATCGGATTCCCGTTGTCGTCGTAGACATTGCCCTCGGCATCACGTCCGCGAACCTTCTGCGAAACGGCTGACGAGTTGAACTGCAACAGGAAGCGACCCTTGACCGCGAACACGCCGCCCACTTCAATCAAGGTCGACTCGGGATTGTTGCCACCGATATCCAGTGCGCCATAAACCCCGGTATTGCCCGCGTCGATGATGATGCCCAGCGTACCGGTAACCCCCAGCGGATTGAACAGGGGCAGATCGAGTTGAGCCGTCACGCCCAACTCCATGCGGAAGGTCTCGGCCTGCCGGACCATGATGACCTGGAAGTCGCCCTTGAGACTGAGCGCCCCTCCCAGAAGGTTCAAGTTACCCGAGCCACCGAAGGACATGTACATGATGTCCGGGCCCATGAGGTCAGGCCGGCCCGGCGGATAGGCGGTGATGGTGTAGGTGTCGTACCCCACCAGGCGCCGGAAGGGCTCGGGCACAACGTAGACGATGTCCCGTCCAAAGGTATTGATTGCCAGCTTCAGCTTGACGTCGAGCTGCACCACAGGCCCGAAATCAAGACTGCGCTCCAGTTCCATCTGCACGGCGATGCCACCGGAATTGATGACGATAAGGCCGCGCGCCTTGGAGCTGCCGATCGGTGTTTCAAGGGAAACGTCGGCAAAAGCCTGCAAACCCTTGCTGGCACTGAAGCGGAAGTCGATGACACCGTGCTGCTTGACGATGTCAAAGAGATTCATTTCGTGCTGGCCATAGATACGCAGATAAAGCTCTTCGAAGCTCAGCACCACCGGTTCGCGGGGATTGCCGGTCTCGATAGCGTAGCCCTGCTTGGTCACGTCATCGTCGCTGCTGGACGAATCGGCACCTGGGTCGATCCAGGTCGACTTTGAGAAGTCGATCACCGATGGCCCGAAGATCGGTTTGACCCCGCTCTTGTACGATGCGGCGCCCGTCTTGTCGTCGCGAACCATCTGACCGAGCTGCACGCCAACGCGGACACCCACGTTGAGCTCGAGCACCATGTCTTTGGCCTCGAACGTAATACCCGGAACACCGACCAAACCCAGATAGGGCAGCGAGATACGGCCGCCCAGATATGCGCCGATGGTGATCTTGGTCGCTGAAAACACCATCTCTTTGGCGATGACGAATCCGAGATCGAGATCCTGCAGCACCAGACCCACCGCCGAGGTATTGACGAAGGTATCCAGAACGCCGTTACCGTTGGCATCTTCGCTGACCTGCAAAAGCCAGTCGCCATTCAGGTCTTCACCCGGGTCAAGTGCGCCATTTTTGTTGGTGTCCTCGTCGTAGGTGTCGAGCACCCCGTTACGATTGCGGTCTTCGTAGTCTTTTTCGTCGATACGGTTGTCGCCGTTGCCATCCCGCCAGTAGCCGCCGATGCCGACGAAGCCGAATGCGTCGTTGACGCCAATGGCCAGCGACAGCACGGTTGTCTGGTCGGAGCTGCCATCGATATTCTTGATGGTGACCTTCTCAGAACCCTTCTTGGTGAAGGCCATCGACGCATACAGCTGCACAAATCCGCCGATGTTGATGGCGGCATAGCCCACCTTGGCTTGAATGATCTCTTGATCAAAGTCGAAGATGACCGCGTTGTTGCCACCTGCGCGAACAGCCAGACCATAAGCCGCCAAGCGTCCATCACGGTCCAAGTCTTCGGTCACCTGCAGGATGCCGTCCCCGTTGAGGTCCTCACCCGGATCCAGCGTTCCGTCGTTGTTGCGATCTTCGTCGTAGGTATCGAGTCTGCCGTTCTTGTTGAGATCTTCTGGCGAGCTCGCAAACGACGACCTGTAGTCGATCGACGGAGGACCAAAGAGTTGCAGCGCCAGATTAACCGGGGGGGGCGCGCCTTCGAGAATAAAGGTGTTGATGTTGACCGCGACATCTTCGGCACGGACATCGAGAATGCTCTTGTCCACCCCGACCAGCATCGCGTCGCCCACGTAGGCCTTGGTGGTCACGAACTTGGGCTTGATCGGCAGTGAGCTGGCGTTCGGTATGAGGTTCATCACCGCAGGCTGGAAAAAGCCCACGCCAAAATCGACGTTGTCGATGACCAGGCCGACTGCGCCCTCATTGATAAGATCAGGCAGCCCGTCGGCGTTAGCGTCATCGCCGTAGCGGTATGGACCGCCTATTCCTGCAAAGCCGGTTAGATTGGCGCCCGCAAATGTCATCGCCTCCATTTCGAGCTTGAGACGCGTGCCGGCCCCGGTGGGATCAAGACCACCCAGGTTCACGTCCATGTCGTAGCGGTCGCCCTTGCGGAATGCGAACGAACCGCGCAGGAAGAGGAAGTCGGCCACTGCGATTTCGGCCAACCCAATGTCCAACCCCATGAACTCCGGCCCCGTAAAGCCCAGATAGACTGGCTTGTCGGAATTACCGGTTTCGATCTTCAGACCGTCGGGCTTGCCACCGCTACCCTTGATGGATGAGTAGTTGGGCATGAAGCGGAAAGGCGACTGCTGGAATGCCCCGGACTTGCCGCCATTGTTCACTTCAATGGTGATGTCCTTGGCCTGAACCTTCAGTACGTCGCCAAATCCGTAGAGCCCGACAGCATCGGCGTGTACGCTGAGAGAAAACACATCTTCAGGCTTGAGCACATCGGCGATGAGCTTGGGTAGATCCGCTTTGAAGACCCCCAACCCGAGGTCGACGTTTTGCACGCCGAAGCCGATCAGGTCCTGCTGGTCTAGATCAAGATCGAAGTTGGGCGTACCCATACCGACGAACAACGACACGTTGCTCGCACCAAAGCTCATGCCCTTGAAGTTGACGTCGTAGATGTAGCGCCAGTCGTCCGACACATCGAACAGGGCTTCGATACCGTCGAAAACCATGTTCCCGACGTCACCCAGCAAGCCTTTCACCAGCGACAGCTCACGCGGGAGGCCCGTGTACATGTCAGCCTTGAACGACTGACCGAGGTTGAGCTTGAAATCACCCCTGAAGTGGACGAAGCCACCCAGGTTGATGGAAAGATCAGGCAGATTGATGCTGCCCATGATGCCGTTGATGCCGATGCTGAGATCGAGATCAGAGATGTACTTGAGCCCGTCCTTGATCCAGCCCGGCAGCGCGTCAAGATTGATCTTGTCGAGCAGGTCTCCCAGCATCGACAGACTGATGGTGGGGATAAGCTGCCCGGTGCTGGGCAGCTTGAAGCTGAAATCAAAGCTGGTACTGATCTCGAACAGACTGAACAGGCCCAGCTTCGCATCCATGGCAATGCGCAGCTGGTTCGCCGAGAAATCAAGCTTCATCGGCTCATCAGCGCCCTTGATCGGCGTGCTCAGCCCGCCACCGGGTTGTGTGCTGAAATCGACGTAGAAGCCCGGGAGCGGATAGCCGGCCACGAAGGCACCGTTGAACTCGAGCTTGGCCTCGGTGGCCTGAAGCGTGATGAACGGGTCTGTACCGACCAGGCCCGTCTTGTCGATGCTTGCCTTCAGCGCGAAAAAGTCAGCCGGCAGCGTGACCCCGGTCGTGACAGCGGGCTTCATCAGCGCCAGGGCAAGATCAAGACCTTCCAGTGTGAATCCGATGGCGTCTTCGTTGACGACACGATCTTTTGCATTGACGGTACCGTCACCGTTGACGTCGGTCGTTGCTCGAGTGCTGGCTGGACCATTGATGCCCGCAAAGGCGTATACGTCCTTGGCCGAAATAATGAGCGCATCGGCGTCCAGGGTCAGCTTCGTGCCAGGCAAACGGAAGTCGACATCCTTGATCGTGCGCCGTTGGAAGGCAATTGAGCCTTCCAGCGCGAGAATGCCGGCTACCCGAGCCGTCGCATCGCCCACGACGGCCTCAATAAGGCGATCTTCGAAATCGATCCGGATCGGGTCGTTGCCGATGCCCGTACCGATGTCGTAGCCCGCGGAAAAATCGGCAACCATCGATTCGCTGCTGCCGGTATTGAGGTTGACACTCACATCGTTCAGCGTGAACTGAATGAATTCCTCAAAACCGGTAAAGCCGACCCCCGCCGCACTGGCCTTCAGGGCTGTAAAGGTGGTGCCTTCAGGGATGACGTTACCCAACAGCCGGTCGGGGTCAAGACTGTGTTTGGTCTTGAACATGGCCATGCCGAAGTCGAAATCGTCAACGTACAGACCGATGGCGTCTGGGTTGATGTCATCCGGCCGGCCGTCGTTGTCGGCGTCTGCACCAATCCGATACGGACCGCCGACACCGATAAAGGCGTTGACGTTGGTGGCGCCGATTTCGATGACCTCGGCATTGACGTTGTCGATGGTGGCGATCGGCGTACGCACACGAATGCCGGCCAGCCCACCCTTCTGGAACGAGAACCCGCCCTGAACGTAGACGAAGCTTGAAATCCGCAAAGTGGCCTGCTGCACCGACGCGCCCAGAAACTCGCCGGTCATGTCGAGTACGATGGGCGCGCCACCCGTAGGTACGGCGTAACCGGCAGGCTTTCCATTGGCGGCGGGATAGCTGCGCTGGAAATCGATGGGCGCAACCTCAAGCCCGCTCGACGCCGAAGCCGTATTCAAGGCGATGTCGATTCCCTTGGCCGACAGTTGGAAGTCGTCCGGG
>JBIKMC010000451.1:0-5414 GCA_044359405.1 Burkholderiaceae bacterium | reverse complement strand
CGATCTGACCGGTGAGCACAAGCCTTCGGCCGCTACTGACCTCACCACCGGCCGGACTCTGCGCAACCGTGGGCGCACACCCCAACGATGCGGAGCGCGACACGTTCGTTCCGCATGCGTTGAGCAGCGAACAGCTATAGGAGCCGCCATCCGACACCTGCAGACTGCTGATGGTCAGTATCGGATCAGTTGCGCCCGAGATCCTTGCGTCGTTGGTGAGGTTCACCCCGTCCTTCCGCCACTGATAAATCGTGTCGGGGCGGGATGATGTCACGCCAAATGTCGCCGAACCACCGAGCACAAGCGTCTGATTCTGCGGATGACTGATCGGGATCGGACGGCTGGAGAAGATGGTGGTGTCGTTGAGGCGAACTTGGTTCAGGCCCTTGCCCGCGTTGATGACGACGCTGCGGCTGGTGTGATCGAAGCTCATGCCGTGCAACCAGCGGTTCGGAGCGATGGGAGCGAGACCGGTTGGCTGCCATGCGGAGCCAGTCCAGTAGTAGGAATCGTTCATGACGTTCGCGCCTCCTTCGAATCCGCCGAAGAGAAGCACCTTGCCGACGTTCGCATCGAATGTCATGCCTGAATAGCTTCGGGCAACGATCCCGGTGTTCGCGGCGAGGCGCCAAGTTGAACCGTTCCAGGCCCATGTCTCGCCGTCTACCGATCCGTCCCAACCACCGTACACAATTGTTTCACCAGAAACCGGATCGAATGCCGCGACATGACCGAACCGAGCGCCCGGCCCTGTCGCTGGCATTTGCGTCCAGAACGTGCCGTTCCATACCCAGGTATCACTCATCAATTGACCCGTGCTACTCAGCCCTCCGAAGAGCACGACCGCGTTTCGATTGGAGTCGTAGACCATCGTGTGATCAGACCGGGGCGCCGGTCCGCCGGTTGCCACTCGCGTCCACGTGGTTCCATTCCATTCCCACGTATCTCCGTACGCCGAAGCAACGTCTTGCACCACAGCCTGGCCGCCGAAGAGCAACACGCGACCGTTCCCGAGCTCGCACATGCTCGTGATGGCGCGGATACCGGGACCGGTGGTAGCCACGCGATTCCAAACACCGTTGGTGAGCAGCCAAGTGTCACCGAGCGCGGCCGTGCCGTCGACGGTCCCTCCGAAGACGAGTGTTCCGCCGTTGACGCCGCTGTACGCCTGTCCCATGCTCGTCCGCGTGCCGATGGGTTGATTCGGGAGAGACGCCGCGACTTCGGTGCATGTGAAGATGCTCAAGGTCGCATCGGTTGTCGTAACCGTTCCGCACGCGTTGGTCAGTACGCAGCTATAAGTACCAGGATCATTCCAGGTTACATCACTGATCGTGAGTGTTGGCTCGGTGGTTCCGCTGAGTCTTCCACCATCCGCGAGTTCAACACCGTTGCGGCGCCACCGGTATGTAGTTGATTCTGTCGCGGCGACGGAGAACGTTGCGGCGGCCTGGCCGATGTCGGGCGTGATGGATGTTGGTTGCTCGGAGATCACCGGCGCGGTGTTGACGGTAAGCGTCGCCGTGGACGATGTCACAGCTCCGCACGGGCTGCTTACCACACAGTCGTAGGAACCGGCATCGGTCAGCCCGACTGAAGCCAGCACGAGAGTTGCACTCGTCGCACCGCCGACATCTACACCGTTTCTGCGCCATTGGTACGCGGGTGAGGTGCCGGATGTAGCAACGCTGAACGTTGCGGATTGACCCTCGCACCTCGTCAGCGCGATCGGTTGCTCTGTGAAGGACAGCGGGACGTCCACGGCCAACTGTGCGGTGGTTGTTGTGACTGATCCGCAGGGATTGCTGACAACGCAGAAGTACGAACCCACATCTGCCTCGCTTGCCGCGGCGATCGTGAGCGTTGCACTGGTTGCATTGGGAATATTGGTGCCGCCCTTGCGCCACTGGAACTGTGGTGTCGTACCCGAGACGACGACGCTGAACGAGGCAGTCTGGCCGGCGCAGACTGTCGATGTCAGGGGCTGCGCCGTGATGGAGACAGGAACGCTTACCGTCAGGCTCGCGCTCGATGTTGTGACAGCGCCGCACGGGTTGCTGACCACACAGTCGTACGACTCCACATCGGAGGCATTGGCCGCCGCGATGGTTAGCGTTGCGTTCGTCGCACCCGGAATGTTCGATCCACCCCGTCGCCACTGGAAGCTCGGCGAAGACCCGGTTAAAGCCACGGTGAACGAGGCGGACTGACCATCGCAGGTCGAAGCCGAGACCGGCTGCACTGTCACAGTGATCGGCGCGTTGACCGTCAGGCTGGCACTCGCCGTTACTACGTTGCCACAGGCGTTGCTGATGACGCAGTCGAATGACCCCGCATCCGACGCACTCGTTGCCACGATTGTAAACGTCGCATTCGTCGCTCCTGGAATGTCCGATCCATCCTTCCGCCATTGGAACTGGGCGTCCGCGGCCGGCGTGCCCACGATGAAGGAGGCAGACTCGCCTGCACAGACAACTGCGGGCATTGGCTCAACCAGCACCGTCGGTGCGGTGTTCACGTTCAGATTCGCGATGGATGAGTACACGCTTCCACAACTGTTGCTGATCACGCAGTCGTATGAACCGGCGTCAGATTCCGCGCTTGCTCCGATCGCAAAGACAGGACCGGTGGCACCTGGAATGTTCACCCCTTCCTTGCGCCACTGCATTGCAAGCCCTGACCCCTGAGCGCCGACGGAGAGTATCGTGACTTCACCCGCGCAAGTCGAGGTCGACACAGGCTGTACAACGATTGAAGGGGTTGAGTTAACAACCAAGTCTGCGGGCCCGGTGGTCAAGGAGCCACATTCGTTGCTAACTACACAGTCGTAGGCACCACTATCCGCAACAGTCGCTGAAGCAATGACGAGTGTGGCACCATGAGCGCCCGAGATGTCGATTCCGTTCTTTCGCCACTGATACGACAATGCAGTGCCGCGGGCGGCAACGTAAAATGCCCCAACCTGTTCTTGGCAAACGACGATTGAGTTGGGCTGCGCGATCAGTGACGGTGGTTCTCGCACCGTGAGCGTCGCCCGGCTCGTTGTGACAGAGCCACACGCATTGGCAATCACGCAATCGTATGTTCCGGCATCCGCGATTGTGGCGGCTGCAATCGCCAAGACCGAGCCTGTTTCGCCAGAGATAACAGATCCGTTCTTGCGCCATTGGAATGTGGGCGACGTCCCGCTCACATTCACAGTGAAAGATGCAGGTTGCCCCGTGCACTTGGTCAACGCGATCGGCTGCGCCGATACCGAGACCGGGCTGTTGACGATCAGAGTGGCGCCCGAACTGGTAACTGCACCGCAAGAGTTGGTGATTACGCAGTCATATGTTCCTGCGGCTGCGACGTCAGCTGCCTCGATCGCGAGTGTCGCGCCTGTCGCTCCCGGAATGGGCGAGCCGTCCTTGCGCCATTGAAACTGCGGATCGGTTCCCGCGACAGCTACGCTAAACGCTGCTGGCTGACCGGCGCAGGCAGTCATGGATAGCGGCTGGCTCGTCATCGAGACAGGCACGATCACTACCAAGCCGGCGCTCGCCGTGTTGAGAGCACCGCATGTATTGCTGATTACACAATCGTACAGTCCACCGTCGGACACGCTCGTCGAAGCGATCGTGAGCGTATCGCTCGTTGCACCAGGGATGTCCGAGCCACCCTTGCGCCACTGAAACTGTGGAGCGGTGCCTGCAGCAGTCACGGTGAACGTTGCCGGTTGGCCCGCGCAGGTTGTCGTGGAACTTGGCTGTGTCACCAATGAGACCGGTTCATTGAGCGTCACGTTCACGCTCGAGGAAGTGACTGGACCACATGTGTTGCTAACGACACAGTCATACGAGCCGACGTCTAGACCGCTCGCTGCGACGATCGCAAGCGTCGCGCTCGTTGCACCGGGTATGAGAAGCCCACCCCTGCGCCACTGAAATGACTGCGCACCTGTTGCTAGGACGCTCAGCTGAACGGTACCGCCGGCACAGAAACCGAGCGATTGCGGTTGAACCTGTATCACCGGCAGGTCGCACGGAGAGAGGACAAGGCTCGCACCAACCGTCGGGAGAGTTGGAGCCTCGACAGTGGTAAACGGGGAGGTGCTGGTCACCCATGTAGCCGAGCGGGTGCTCGGGGGGTTGGCCGTCGCCCCGGATGTGCGGAAGCCCTCCTGCGGGATTGACCACTCCATCGAGCCGCTTCGGCCCGCAGAAAACACCATACCCCAAGTGAACAGTGGCCTCTGGAAGATTCCAAGCTGAGGGCTCAGCGTGTTGTTCGCGCAGTTCATGCCACCACCACCCGTGACGTTGTTCGTACCCGAACCCTGGCCCGGGTGATTCGTTGCGGCCACCTCCGCAAAACGAAGGTAGCCTTGTCCGTTGAATGTGTACTGGTGTGCGGCGATTGCGGATACCGTCGTCGAGCCGAACACGCGGCCAAGGACTTCCGCTCCCGGCGTGTAGTTCGCTGTCACCCGGCCGGTCGGATTGAACGAAATCACCAAGTCACCCGCGGCCGCACTCCAACCTAACCCAGTCGGCTGGAATCGGCATGTGTTGAAGAACAACGGATCTGGCGTACCGTTTCCAACCCAACTCACCAACACCCGACCATAAACCCGGACTGCCTGAGAAGTGCGCACGGTCAACTGGTTTTGCCAGTTCACTCCATCGGTCGAGAGCTGAACTTCAAACTGGCTTCGCTGCGGAACCTGCCCAAACGCAGGAGCGACGTGAACGAACGCGAGTGCGAAGAAAGCGATGATGGCGACAACACTCGGGCGAATGAACACTCGAAGCATCTTACTTTCTCCTCTACGCTCAGACTCAACGGACGATAACAAAGCACGCAGCAAGCGTCAACTCTTTGCTTGCTCATGATGCCCGGATCAGCTGCGACTCTGCTGATCGGGATGGAGCACGTTGCCGCCGCGCCGGTCTTGGGCCTGAACTGGATGGGGGATAGATCGTTTGGGTTGGAGAGCAACTGGGGTCGCTTACTCCGCTCCATCAACCGAGCTTTCCGTGTTCGTGGTCTCCACATGGTGCTGCCGCTCGCGCGGCAGTTCGCTCGCGCCCTCACAAACCGGATTCCGTTCGGTCTTGGTGAGGGCGTTTGTCGCGGGGGCGCCCTGGGTGTGCTGGTGCTTTCGTGATCGTGTGCGCGGTTGTCGGACCTGGGCGCGGGGAAGCCTGGGCCCGGGGCTTGTAAGGATGGCGTGAGTGGATACGCTGCATGCCGTTTGACTGGAGCTTCCCGGGAGACTGTTCACATGATGATGCGTATCTCCGCCCTTTCGCTCGCCCTCGCGGCGGGGACGACGTTTGCTCAGACCGTGGTGTTGACCTCCAACACGACGCTCAATCCGGGTGCGACCACGATCGGTGGCGTGCCGCTGGCGACGGCTGATGTCGTGGTGC
>JBIKMC010000040.1:0-17248 GCA_044359405.1 Burkholderiaceae bacterium | reverse complement strand
CTCGAAATTCACATCCTGAAGAATATCCAGCCAACCATCAGCGTCTCTGACGCGCTGACAAAGATGGTCGACGATAATGGCGTTCATGCGGGCTTCCATCGAAAAGTACTCAAGATCCGTTGATTCGAACGTCGACGCGCTGATGCCTCAGCCCCGGCGTCGCGCGATTGCCGCTCTCTTGCTGGCAGCCGGCATTCTAGTGACCTGCTTACCGTATACCCGGGTTGCCGCAGCGGCCTCTGGGCCCGTACTCGTGCTGGGCGATAGCCTGTCGGCCGAGTATGGCATTGGTCGTGGCAAAGGTTGGGTCAGTCTGCTGCAGGCACGGCTGGATCAGCGCAGCCCTTCGTTGTCGGTCGTCAATGCCAGTGTCAGTGGAGAGACCACGGCGGGAGGCCGCACTCGCATCGCAGCCCTGCTCGAGCGGCACAAGCCCGGGCTTGTCGTCATTGAACTCGGAGGCAACGATGCCCTGCGCGGACTCGACCTCAAGCGGACCGAGGCCAACCTTAGGGAAATGATCGCCGTCAGTCGTGCGGCGGGCGCCCGGACCCTTCTGGTTGGCATGCAGGTGCCGCCCAACTACGGGCGTGCCTACACGCAGGCTTTCGAGGACTTGTTCGTTGAGGTTGCACGCTCAACCGGAACACCGTTGGTTCCTTTTCTGCTGGCTGGCATCGCAGAAGATCTCTCGTTTTTTCAGGATGACCAGATCCACCCGAATGAACGCGCCCAGCCCCTGATGCTGGAGACCGTCTGGCCGACCTTGAAACCGCTATTGCCCTGAAGTAAGCGCGCTGCGGTTTAATACCGTGCGCATCAATACCGGGAGTTCGGTGGCGGACAGACCAATTGCGGCCAGGCCTTCAGTTGCGCGCCACCGCTGGCCTGCGCTGCCGTGGGACCAGACGCCCAAACAGCTTGCCTGCCAGGCATCAAGGCCTTGTGCCATCAGGCCCGCGATTGCCCCAGCGAGGACGTCGCCCGTTCCGGCGCTGGCCAGGCTTGCGTCGCCCGCCTCGCTGACGGCCCAGCGATTCGTCGGATCGGCGATGACGGTGCCGGCACCCTTCAGCACAACGACCCCCCCCAGTTGCTTTGCCAGGGTGCGTGCGGCAGAGATCCGGTCGGACTGAATCTGACGCACGGGTGTACCCAACAGTCTAGCTGCTTCCAGTGGATGCGGAGTGATCACACTGGCCGCTCGTCGCTTGATTGCCTGAGCGCCATGTGTCATGAACCCTGTATCCGCGATGATATTCAAGGCGTCGGCGTCCACGACAAGGGCCGCTTGCGCTGTGAGGGCGTCGTTCAGTCGCTGTCGCGCCCAGTCGGTCAGGCCGAGTCCACAACCAATGACAATGGCATCTACACCCACCAAAGTCTGACCCGGTGACGCTGTCATGAGCTGTGGCTGTCCGGGGTCGTGAAGGCCGGTTTCGTGAAGTCCGGTATCGCCTGACTCGATAACGACCTTGCCAGCGCCGACACTTTGCGCTGCACGCGCCGCCAAGAGCGCAGCGCCGCGCATTCCGGGAGCGCCCCCGATGACGCGCACGGTACCGAAGCTGCCCTTGTGGCTGTCAGCCAGTCGACGGGGAATCCAGTCGACAACAGCGTCGGCATTGAGCAACTGACCGATGTGCTCGCTGTCAGCGCTAAGGAGCGACGGGCCCCTGTATGACAGATTGAGGTCAGCAACACTCAGCTGACCGACGTGGTCGAGCGCAATGCCGGTGTGAAGCCCAGGCTTGTCGGCGATCATCGTGACGGTGTGGCTGGCACGAATAGCGGCAGCCTGCGAACCGCCCACCACGCAGCCACGGTCGGCGTCGATACCGCTGGGCACGTCAATGGCGATGACGGCAGCCCGATGCTCATTGAGCATCTGGCACCAGCGCAGTGCCGGTCCGTCCAGAGGGCGAGTCAGACCAATGCCAAACAAGCCATCGATGAATAGACTGGACTGCACCTGCGCGATGGTCAGGGTTTGAGAAGGCTCGTGCACCAGAGTGGGGGCAAGACCTGCCCGCTGAGCCTCGCCCCAGGCCCACTGGGCATCCGGCGCCTGCGCAGAGACCGGCGCAATAGCCAGCGTTCGCACCGAAAATCCGCGCTGGCGCAGTTTGAGTGCCGCGATGAGTGCATCGCCGCCGTTGTTGCCGGGACCGGCCAGCGCAATCACTGGGGTTTGGGCAGGCATGCGACGCAGCAATCGCGCAGCCTGAGCGGCCGTGGCTTCGGCGGCTCTCTCCATCAATGCGCCAGTGGGTAGATCCTGGGAGGCCGCCTGTTCGATGGCCCTGATCGCCTTGACGCAAAGTAAGCCAGTCATGGCAAGGGGGCGCTAGGCCCCGCCCTGCATCTGCCGGGGCAACCAGGTGACCACGTCAGGGAACCACCAGATGAGTAGTACGGCCAGTACCATCAGAACGAACATTGGAGCGGCCGTGCGGGCGATCCAGGGTAACTGGCGGCCGGTCATGCCCTGCAGCACAAACAGGTTAAAGCCGACCGGCGGGGTAATTTGGGCCATCTCGACGACCAGCACGATGAAGATGCCGAACCAGAGAAGATCGATGCCTGCTGTCTGTACGGTGGGAAGAATGACACCCATGGTCAGCACCACCATGGAGATGCCATCAAGAAAACAGCCAAGGATAATAAAGAACACCGTGAGGGCCATGATGAGCTGAAAAGGGCTCAGGCCCATTGAGCCTATCCACTCGGCCAGATGTCGCGGCAGCCCGATGTAACCCATGGACAGGGTGAGGAAGGCGGCGCCCGCGAGGATGAGTGCAATCATGCAGTACAGACGCGTGGCACCCATCAGGGATTCGCGAAAACTTTTCCAGGTCAGCGCACCCTGCGCCGCTGATAACACCAGTGCGCCCACCACACCCACGGCAGCAGCCTCAGTGGCAGTGGCGATGCCCGCGTAAATCGACCCGAGGACGGCGCCGATGAGCAGAATGACGGGAATGAGACTGCGCGACTCATTGAGCTTTTGCAGGATGGTGAGGCCCGGATCCGCAGGTGGAACCTGGGACGGGTTAAGCAGGGCCCAAAAAATTACGTACAACATGAAAATGCCGGCCAGGAGCAGGCCTGGAATGATTCCGGCGATGAACAGCTGAGCGATCGAAACATCGGCGGTGACGCCGTAGACGATCATGATGATGGAGGGCGGAATCAGCAGCCCCAGAGTGCTGGAGCCGGCCAGGGTGCCCACGGCGAGTTTGTCGGGATAGCCGCGACGGGCAAGCTCTGGCAGGGTCATCTTGCCGATGGTCGCACAGGTGGCGGCCGATGAGCCCGACACGGCCGCAAAGATCGTGCAACCAATGATGTTGGTGTGCAGCAATCTGCCGGGCAGATGATTCATCCAGGGTGCCAGCCCGCGGAACATGTCGTCCGACAGGCGCGTTCGAAACAAAATTTCTCCCATCCAGATAAATAGCGGCAACGCGGTCAGGGTCCAGCTTGAGGCTGCGCCCCATACGGTGACGGCCATGGCATCGCCCGCGGGCCGGGATGAGAACAGCTCCATGCCAATCCAGGCAACCCCGGCCAGGGCAAGACCAATCCAGACACCGCTACCCAGCAGCGCGAATAGAGCCACAACGAGCAGGAGGGTGATGCCAAGGTCGGACATGGGCGCTTTACTCGCTGCGGATGGGTTCGGCACTGAGGCGATCACGCGGCCCGTGGCGCAGTTCAGTCACCAGTTCGTCCACCATGGCAATCAGCAGGATCACTGAGCCTATCGCCATGGATAACTGGGGAATCCACAGGGGGGTGGCGTCGTTGCCGGTGGAGATGTCATGAAAAACATGCGACTGCCAGGCAAAGCGGACACTGAACCAGGCCAGCAGCCCGCACAGCAACACCCCCGCTGCGCGTGACCAGACTTGCAGAGCACGGTTGCGCGGGCTTGCATCCTTACCCAGAAGCAGAGTGACGCGAATGTGTTCTCCTCGGCGCAGCGTGTGGGCCAGTGCCAGAAAACCGGCACCGGCCATCAGGTATCCGGCATATGCGTCGGTACCGGGAACATAAAAGCGAAGCAGGCGTCCGGTGATGCCCAGTAGCACCATCACCAGCACGCCCACCAACATCACCGCCGCGAGGGCGGCGGCGAAGTCATAAAGACGGTCTAGCAGTCCGCGCATGCGCTTACATCTTGCGGAAAGCGTCCATGACCGCCTGCCCATCCGGGCCGGCTGCCTTTAACCAGTCCGCCATGAGCGCGTCGCCCACAGTACGGAACTCGGACACCATCTTGGCCGATGGCGGCAGAATCTGCATGCCCTTCTGCTTGAGCTGATCGAGGTACCAGAGGTTTTTGTCGATGGAGATCTTCCAGCCACGGGTTTCGGCCTCAGCGGCGGCCGCCAACATGGCATCCTGGCTCGCCTTATCGAGCGCATCGAAAGCTTTCTGATTGACGATGACCGCGTTCTTGGGCAACCAGGCCTGGGTGTCGTACCAGTACTTCAGGTGTTCGTAGGTCTTGGAATCAAAACCGGTGGATCCCGAGGAGATGTAAGACTCGACCACGCCCGTGGCCAGGGCCTGGGTGAGCTCGGCTGCCTGGATGGTGACGGGCTGCGCGTTGAACATCTGCGCAATCTTGGCAGTGGCGGGGTTGTAAGAACGGAATTTCACCCCCTTGAGATCAGACGCGCCATCCAGCGGTTTCTTGGCGTACAGGCCCTGCGGCGGCCAGGGTACGGTGTAGAGCAGCTTGATACCCTGACTGGCCAATACCTTTTGCAGCGCGGGGCGCGCGGCCTGGTCAAGCTTTTTGGCTGCCTCAAAACTGGTCGCGATGAAGGGCAGGGTATCGACGCCGTAAATCGGGTTCTCATTGGCAAAGTTCGAAATGAGAATTTCGCCAAGTTGCGCCTGGTTGCCCTGAACAGCCCGCTTGATCTCGGGCGCCTTGAACAGCGATGCATTGGCATGCACGGTAATCTTGAGTTTACCGCCAGTGAGCCTGTCGACGTCGTTGGCAAACATCACCAGATTTTCGGTGTGGAAGTTGCTGGCCGGGTAGGCGGCCGGCAAGTCCCACTTGGTTTGGGCAAAGGCGGGCGCCGCAGCAAATGCCGCAGCTATAGCAAGGGCCTTGATGAGCTTCATGGGTCTTCTCCAAAAGTCAGAGCGGCCGGGCCGCGTGGGCTAAAGCATACTTGAGTCGCTGCCCAATCAGTAGAATTCAGTGCCATGAGAAGCCTTGGAATTCTGATGCTCGATACCCAATTTCCCCGCCCGCTGGGCGACGTTGGTAATCGCAATACCTGGCCCTTTCCAGTCTGCTACGAGCGGGTGTCCGGTGCCAGCCCTGACCGGGTGGTGAGTGAACGCGGCACGCCGCGCCTTGACGCCTTTGTT
Source organism: Burkholderiaceae bacterium (assembly GCA_044359405.1). GTDB lineage: Bacteria > Pseudomonadota > Gammaproteobacteria > Burkholderiales > Burkholderiaceae_E > SYIM01. Next base: position 11,851 of record JBIKMC010000040.1, on the reverse strand, counting down.
GAGGCGGCCAGGCGCCTTGTCGCGCGTGGCGCCATTGGAATCAGCAGTTCGTGCGGATTTCTGGTGCGCTATCAGCGGTCTCTGGCGGATGTCCTGCCGGTACCCGTAGCCATTTCCAGCCTGATACAGGTCCCCTGGGTGGCGCTAACCCTGCCGAGTGGTCGACGCGTTGGCGTGATCACCTTTGACTCGGCGTCGCTTGGCGCCGTCGAGCTTGCGCAGGCTGGCGCACCAATCGATACCCCCTGTGAGGGCCTTCCACGTGGGGGCGCCCTGCATGATCTCGTTCTTCGGAATCAACAGCCGATTGATCGGCAGGCGATTTCGCGTGAGCTGATCGGCTGTGGAAGAGCCTTATGCCGGCGCCATCCAGAGGTGGGCGCCATCGTTCTTGAGTGCACCAATCTGCCTCCCTACAGGCGCGAACTGGCAACAGCCTTGGGTATACCCGTGTTTGATACCTACACGCTCCTGCAGTGGTTCTGGCAGGGACTCTCCCCACGACGTGGCGATCTGAGCCACTCTTAGCATCGGCTCCAAATTTAACTACGGACCCAATATGACGACGGCATCGGTGACAGCGAATCGGAGCGGCTGGGAATTCTGGATTGATCGGGGCGGAACCTTCACCGATATTGTGGGTCGCCGTCCAGACGGGCAGCTTGTCACCGAAAAGCTCTTGTCCGAGAACCCAGAGCACTACCAGGACGCGGCCGTCGCGGGTATTCGCCGCATCCTGGGGCTTGCAGCGACTGAGGCTGTTCCTGCCACTGCGGTAGCGGCCGTCAAGATGGGTACCACGGTGGCCACCAACGCTTTGCTGGAGCGCAAGGGCGAGCCGGTGGTTCTGGCCGTGACGCGCGGGTTTCATGATGCGCTGCGCATTGCTTATCAGAATCGTCCCAAGCTGTTCGAGCGGCATATTCGGCTGCCAGAGCTTCTATACCAGCGTTGCATAGAAGTCGATGAGCGACTGTCGGCAACGGGCGAAGTGATTCGCCGGCTCGATGAGGATTCCACTCGCACGGCGCTGACGCTCGCCTATCAGTCGGGCATCCGCGCCATTGCCATCGTACTGATGCATGGCTATCGATATCAGGCGCACGAAGCACGCGTGGCCGAGATCGCGCGACAGATCGGGTTTACGCAGGTCTCGGTATCGCATGAGGTTTCGCCCCTGATCCGCTTCGTGTCGCGGGGCGACACAACGGTGGTCGACGCGTACCTGTCACCTGTGCTCAGACGTTATGTCGATCGCGTTGCCGCGGCCATGCCGGGCGTTCGTCTTCAGTTCATGCAGTCCAGTGGCGGGCTTACCGATGCCCATGCCTTTCAGGGAAAGGATTCCATTCTGTCCGGACCCGCCGGCGGGATCGTGGGTATGGCGCGGGTGAGTGAGGCAGCCGGTTTTGACCGCGTCATCGGTTTTGATATGGGCGGTACCTCGACCGATGTTTCGCACTATGCGGGTCGTTTTGAGCGGGCCTTTGATACCCAGGTCGCCGGGGTTCGACTCCGAGCGCCGATGATGAGCATTCACACGGTGGCGGCGGGCGGCGGATCCATACTCCACTTCGATGGGGCCCGGTTGCGAGTCGGGCCTGATTCGGCCGGCGCCAATCCTGGCCCTGCGTGCTACCGGCGCGGTGGACCACTGACGGTCACTGATGCGAACGTTATGCTTGGCAAGATCCAGCCAGCGCATTTCCCCCAGGTGTTCGGTAGCGACGGTCGACAGCCGCTTGATGCTCAGATCGTGCGCGAGCGGTTCGCCGAACTGGCGCAGACGGTGAGTCGGGCCAGCGCAAAACCGATCACGCCCGAGGCGCTCGCACAGGGATTCATCGACATCGCCGTCGCCAATATGGCCAATGCCATCAAGAAAATTTCCGTTCAGCGTGGATACGACGTCACTCAGTACACGCTGACGACCTTTGGTGGTGCCGGTGGTCAACACGCGTGCCTGGTAGCCGACGCGCTGGCCATGCCGCGTGTGCTGGCGCATCCGCTGGCAGGGGTCTTATCGGCTTATGGCATGGGATTGGCCGAACCCTCGGTCATTCGCGATCAATCGATCGAGCGAAGGCTCGATGCTCAGTCATATGAGCAGAGTGTGCTTGTTCTGAACGATTTGTCCCGGCAGGCACGCGCGACCCTGATCGCCCAGGGCGAAGATGGAGCGGTCACCCGCACCGTTGAGCGGGCTCAGCTTCGGTACGAAGGCACCGATACGGCCTTATCCGTTTCATGGGACTCGATTGACGGCATGCGAGCTGAGTTCGAGCGCGAGTATCGACAACGGTTTGCGTTTCTTCTCGAGGGGCGGGCCCTGGTTCTCGAGTCGGTGATGGTTGAGGCTCTGGGCGCGCGCGGCGATGCGCTGGACTTCGCGTCGGCTACACCAGCGCGGGCCCCGGATGAGTCGCCGGTAAAACCGGTCGATTCCGCTCGGGTCTTTATTGACAGTCAGTGGTGCGATGTGCCCGTCTACCAGCGCGATCGACTTGCGCGGGGCGTTTCGATTCAGGGTCCGGCCATCATTGCCGAGTCCACCGCAACCACCGTGGTTGAGGCGGGCTGGACCGCACGGATGAGCGCTCGGGACGATCTTATTCTTGAGCGGCATGTTCCCCGACCCACGCGGCAGGCCATCGGCACTGATGCGGACCCGGTCATGCTGGAGATTTTCAATAACCTGTTCATGTCCATTGCTGAGCAGATGGGCTACCGGCTTCAAAACACCGCGCATTCGGTCAACATTAAAGAGCGGCTAGATTTTTCATGTGCGGTGTTTGACCGTGAGGGCATGCTCATCGCCAACGCGCCTCACATGCCCGTTCATCTCGGCTCAATGGGGGCGAGCGTTCGTGAGGTGATTGATCGCAATGCGAAGGCCATCCAGCCTGGAGATGTCTTCGTTCTGAACGATCCCTATGCCGGTGGCACGCATTTGCCCGACGTTACGGTGATCACGCCGGTGTTTGACGATGAGGGTCGCGAGCTGTTGTTTTATGTGGGCTCGCGTGGCCACCACGCTGATATTGGCGGAACCACGCCGGGATCAATGCCACCCGACAGCCTGTCGATCGAGGACGAGGGCGTTCTCATCACAAATTTTCGTCTGGTAAAAGGTGGGCGGCTGCGCGAGCAGGCACTGCGTGAACTGCTCACCAGCGCACGCCATCCGGCCCGAAACGTCGAGCAAAACCTGGCCGATCTCAGGGCGCAGATTGCCGCCAACGAAAAGGGGCGTGATGAGCTGCTGCGCATGGTGCGGCATTTTGGACTGGACGTCGTGCGCGCGTACATGCGCCACGTTCAAGATAATGCCGAGGCGTCCGTACGACGGGTGATTGGGGCCCTCAAGGATGGTCAGTTCAGTCTCGCACTCGACAACGGCGCTCGTATCGTGGTCGCGATCAAGCTGAATCGTCAGACTCGTTCTGCGCGGATTGATTTCACCGGCACCTCCAGCCAACAGGGCAATAACTTCAACGCCCCCAAGGCCGTCACGATGGCGGCAGTGCTTTACGTATTCCGCACCCTTGTTGACGATGAAATTCCCATGAACGCGGGTTGTCTGAAACCGCTTGAGGTGATTGTTCCTGAGGGATGCCTGCTCAATCCGCGCTATCCGGCAGCGGTGGTGGCCGGTAACGTTGAGACCTCCAGTTGCATCACCAATGCGCTGTACGGCGCGCTGGGCGTGATGGCGGCAAGTCAATGCACCATGAACAACTTCACCTTCGGCAATGCGCGCTACCAGTATTACGAGACCATTTCAGGTGGCTCGGGCGCAGGCGGTGTTTTCAACGAGCAGGGTGAACTCATTGACGGGTTTGACGGCACGTCCGTGGTGCAGACGCACATGACCAACTCGCGACTGACTGACCCGGAGGTTCTCGAATTGCGTTTCCCGGTCCGGCTTGAAAGCTACTCAATCCGTCAGGGCTCGGGGGGCGATGGACGCTGGCGAGGTGGTGATGGTGGCGTGCGTCGAATTCGCTTTCTCGAACCGATGACCGCCTCGATTCTGTCGAATGGGCGTATTCATCCCGCCTTCGGTGGAGCGGGTGGTCTGCCGGGTGCGCTCGGCATCAATCGGGTCGAGCGCGTCGACGGACAAATTGAGATGCTGGGTCATGCCGATCGTGCCGAATTACTGGCCGGTGATGTGTTCGTCGTCGAGACGCCGGGCGGTGGCGGCTATGGCAAGCGCTGAAGGCCCAGTGACCGCGGTTTATACTTCGCGCTTTTGGCCTATTCATGCCGCTCACACTGACCATCCCGGGGGCTAGCGCCCTCACCGGGGCCCGGCAGGTACAACGCCTCGAGTCGCTCAAGCGCATTGACAATCGTGTGGTCGCAGTTTCGGCCCGGTTTGTTACATATGCCTGGCTTGAGCGCGACCCCTCCGATCTCGAGCGGGAGCGTCTGCTGGCACTGCTACGGGACGAGCGGGAGGCTGCGTTTGATCCCTCGGGTGCGGCCATCTTCGTTGTGCCGCGCATCGGTACCGTTTCCCCGTGGGCCAGCAAAGCGACCGATATCGCCCGCAGCTGTGGAATCTCGTGGGTCAGGCGGCTCGAGCGGGCAATTGAGTACCGTTTGCGATTTCGCAACGGCATTCTGGGTAGCCTGCGAAGTAGCGGTGCGGAGCAGGACCGCCCACTGCTGATGCGTCTGGCCGAAGGCGTGCATGATCGTATGACGGAGTCCGTCTTTTTTGAGGCGCCTGATCCTGTGCGCCTATTTGAAGCCGTGCCCGGCAAACCCATGGCCCGGGTGCCAGTCGTGCGCGAAGGCCGAGACGCCCTGATGCGCGCCAACGTCGACCTGGGCCTCGCGCTGTCAGACGATGAAATTGACTATCTGCTGGCGGCTTTTCAGGCGAGCGGGCGTGATCCCAGCGACGTTGAGCTCATGATGTTCGCGCAGGCCAACTCAGAACACTGCCGACACAAGATTTTCAACGCCCAATGGACCATTGATGGGCAGACTATGGCGGACAGTCTGTTCGCCATGATTCGAAGTACCCACGCCGCAAATCCCCAGGGCACGGTCGTCGCTTACGCGGACAACGCTGCCATCCTGGAGAGCGCTGAAGGCCGGCGCCTGATTGCGCCCATCGATGCGCAAGCGCTCGGGAATGCTCCCGCTGATCCGCACAAGCTCGCACCGCGCTACGTCTACCGCGACCTCAGGATGCACGCGCTTCTCAAAGTCGAGACACACAACCACCCGACGGCGATTTCGCCGTTCGCTGGTGCTGCTACGGGGGCAGGCGGCGAGATTCGTGATGAGGGCGCAACCGGTCGAGGGGCCAAACCCAAGTTCGGGCTCACGGGTTTTTCAGTGTCGAATCTGCGAATACCGGGATTTTTGCAGTCCTGGGAGTCGGACCAGGATGTCTGTGCGCCCTGCGACCAGCGAGATCATGGCACAGCGTCTTACGGATCACCCGATCGAATCGCCAGTCCACTGTCCATCATGATCGACGGGCCGCTGGGCGGTGCAGCCTTTAACAACGAGTTCGGCCGTCCCAATCTTCTTGGATATTTCCGCAGCTTTGAGCAACGTCTGGGGGGCGCGGTGCGGGGGTATCACAAGCCCATCATGATCGCGGGCGGGGTTGGCAATCTTGATGCCGCCCACTCGCATAAGCTTGAACTGCCCGTGGGTGCCCTGCTGGTGCAACTGGGCGGGCCTGGCATGCGCATCGGTCTGGGCGGCGGTGCAGCATCCAGCATGAATGCGGGTACAAACGCCGAAGCACTGGATTTCGACTCGGTGCAGCGGGGCAATCCTGAAATGCAGCGCCGTGCCCAGGAGGTTCTGGATCGTCTCTGGGGGATGGGTGACGCCAACCCGATTCTATCGATCCATGACGTGGGCGCCGGCGGGCTTTCAAACGCGTTTCCCGAGTTAGTGCATGGGGCAGGGCGCTCGGCCCGTTTCAGCCTTGAGCGAGTGCCACTCGAAGAGTCTGGCCTGTCACCCGCCGAGATCTGGTGCAACGAATCGCAGGAGCGTTATGTGCTCGCCATTTCGTCTGAGCACATCGCGCAGTTTGAGGCGATCTGCCGACGCGAGCGCTGTCCGTTCGCGGTCGTGGGTACGGTCACCGATGACGGACAGCTTGTGCTTGAAGCCGCGGACGGCAGCCGACCGGTCGACATGCCGATCGAAATTCTGCTGGGTAAGGCGCCGCGCATGCATCGGGTCGCGCGGCGAGAGCGGCTGCAATTGCCGGACCTTGACCTGCACGGGCTCGAGCTTGCGACCGTTGCCCTTGAGGTGCTTAAGCTGCCTGGTGTGGCCAGCAAGTCATTTCTGATCACTATTGGCGATCGAACCGTGGGTGGCATGAGCGCTCGTGACCAGATGGTCGGACCCTGGCAGGTACCTGTGGCCGATTGCGGTGTTGGTCTGATCGACTTTGTGTCTTACAAGGCTGAGGCCCTGGCCTTGGGTGAGCGTGCGCCGCTCGCCCTGATCGATCCCCGTGCAGCGTCTCGAATGGCAGTGGCCGAGGCGGTGACCAATATCGCGCCCGCTCTTGTCGACGGCATTGAGCGTATAAAGCTCTCGGCAAACTGGATGGCCGCCTGCGGTGATGCTGCCGAAGATGCCCGGCTTTTTGATGCGGTGCATGCGGCCTCTGAGCTTTGCCGGTCCCTAGGCTTGGCCATCCCCGTGGGTAAAGATTCGCTGTCCATGCGCACGGCCTGGCGAGAGGCGGGTGCCGACGGTCAGGGGATTGACAAATGTGTGACCGCGCCGGTGTCCCTGGTCGTGACGGCGTATGCCCCGATCGCCGATGCGCGCGCCGTGCTGACCCCGGTACTGAAGGCCGATCCCGATACCGTGCTGATTCTGATTGACCTTGGCTGTGGTCGACAGCGCATGGGTGGCTCAGCCTTGGCCCAGGTGACGGCTCAGATCGGTTGCGAGAGTCCCGACCTGGATCAGCCCGAGCTTCTTGGCCGCTTCGTGAGCGCGATTCACGAGCTGGGTAGACAGGGGCTTTTGCTGGCCTACCATGATAGATCCGATGGTGGGCTCTTCGCCTGTTTGTCAGAAATGGCCTTCGCGGGTCGTTGCGGGCTTAATGTCAACCTCGATCTGCTCACGATTGATCCGCACGCGGCTGACTGGGGTGACTTCAAGATCCGACCCGAGCAGGTGACCGTTCAACGCAGCGAGTTAACACTGAAGGCCCTGTTTAACGAAGAGCTCGGTGCGGTTGTGCAGGTCCGCAGTGCCGATCGCGATCGGGTGATGGGGGCTCTGCGAAAAGCGGGCCTGTCCGCGCATTCGCATGTCATCGGAAAGCCAAGCCTGAAGGATGAGATCGCCTTCTTTCGTGACGCGCGCTGTGTCTGGAGCGTCGCTCGCACCGAGCTGCACAAGGCTTGGTCTCGTACCAGTTATGAAATCGCGTCACTGCGCGACGACCCGCAGTGTGCGCTCGAAGAATTTGAGGCCATCGCCGATGTCGCCGATCCTGGCCTGCGATGCCATCCGGTCTTTGACCCGAACGATGATGTGGCGGCGAGCTTCATCGCCCGAGGCACGCGCCCGCGGGTTGCCGTCCTCAGAGAGCAGGGCGTCAATAGCCATATCGAGATGGCTGCCGCCTTTGAGCGCGCCGGCTTCGACGCCTTCGATGTGCACATGAGCGATCTGGCCAGCGGTCGAACCGATCTGCATGGCTTTCAGGCGCTCGCCGCCTGTGGGGGGTTTTCGTACGGCGACGTGTTGGGCGCCGGCACCGGGTGGGCCCGGAGCATTCTGTTCAACGAACGCCTGCTGGATGCATTTACTAAGTTTTTTGATCGCGCTGACACCTTGAGTCTTGGTGTCTGCAATGGCTGTCAGATGATGTCGCAGCTCAAGCACATCATTCCCGGTGCAGGCGACTGGCCCGTTTTTTTGCGCAATCGCTCCCAGCAATACGAGGCACGTCTCGCCATGGTCGAGGTGCTCGAATCGCCATCCCTGCTGCTGGCTGGCATGCGGGGAAGCCGTCTGCCGATTGTGGTTGCGCATGGCGAAGGCCGGGCCAATTTCGTTGATGACGCCCAACGGTCGCGTGTGCTCAGTTGCATGCGCTTTATCGATGGCGCTGACCAGCCTGCCAGTCTGTATCCGGCCAATCCCAACGGCTCACCGCTGGGGCTGACGGCGTTCACCAGCGTTGATGGGCGGGCCACCATCATGATGCCGCACCCTGAGCGCGTATTCCGCAGCGTTCAAATGAGCGGGTGTGATCGCACGCTGGGCGAGGACTCACCCTGGATGCGCGTATTTCGCAACGCCCGTGTGGCTCTCGGCTGAGGGGGCGGGCCGACGCGGAGGCTACGCCGAGGGAATGAACTCAGGGTCGTCCTGATGCTTGCGTTCGAATTGAATGAAGGTGTAGTAGCCGCAGCGATTGCCGTTTGGATAGTCGCGGCACACCGTCGGACGCGCTGCATAGATTGTGCAGCGGCGCTCGCGGATGTCGAAGAAGCGGCAGATTGAACCGTACACCGGATCTTTACGATGGCGCAGAATGCGTTCGCGATCGCCGTCGTCGTCATACCAGCGTGTGAACTGCCGTTGGGCTTCCTCCTCTGACAGATCGAAGTGACGGGCCAGGCGCCGAAGATCGCGATCGGTGACCTCAATTCTCGGATAGCTGCAGCAATATCCGGGACACTTTGAACAGTCGTACTGTACGGTGGGCTTGGCTTTGCTCATAAAAGGTTCCTCAGGGTCGACGGGGCAGTGCGCAATTTTATCGGTTCGCGCTGCGTCTGAGCTTATGTCGGAGCGGGCGAGCTGGATCGATGGCTGATATCAAATCGGATTCAATCGGGCTGGGGTCGCCCATTACTTGCGCAGCGATGACTTCAGCCGCGAGCTCGCTCCATAGCGCCCCCCGCGATCCGAGCGCATTCACCATGAAAAGCGCCGTTCTGCGCGGCAAAGGCAGGCGCGCGTTGCGGGCAAGGGCCTGCGCCTGGAGGCTTATCTGCTCTTCGTCGGGGACGCGGCCAATCAGTGGCATACGGTCTGAGGGAGCGTAGCGAAACCCGACCGCAGCACTCTGCCACTGGCTGCTCCAGCCCAGATCAACGCGCTTGAACAGTTTGGCAAGACGCCTCAGATTGCTGGCATCGCTGTCGGGCGAAGGGGCCAAATTATCGCTGTCGTCGAACGTCGCACCCACCAGTGCGCGATCGCCTTCCGGGACCACATAGGCTGCGCCCCCTAAGGACACCCGAAGGCCCCGAAGCGGGCCACCGTGAACCCAGGTGGTCTGTCCTCTTACGCGGCGGATATCGACGCTGTTCATTCCGGCCAGCCGCAGCGATGCGGGCGTCGCCGCCAGCACCAACACCGACGACTGACCGACCCGCTGACCGGTGTGGTCGATGGCATTCCAGCACGCGCCGTCGTGATGAATGGCCGTAATGTTGCACCCAAGGCGTAAACGGCCCTGTACCGCAAAAGGCTCTAGGCGTTTGGCTATCAGACGTCGCGGGGCAATGGCGCCGGATTGGGGAAACCACAGTCCACCAGTGGGAAGCTGTATGCCAGCGACCTCGCTGGCCGCTTCAGAGTCAAGAACGCGCACAAACGCTTCGGACATCCCGAGCCCGGCCAGGCGCGAGGCCTGTTCGCGATTGGAGTCATCCCCGTCGGGCATGATCAGGCGGCCGCTAGTATTCCAAAACGATTGGCCAGCACTGTCATGTTCGCCACAGGCGACCGTCAGTCGACGCCGGGCTGCAGTGCCAAGAAAGAGGGCAGCACGGGTAGCACGAGCGAGTATGTTGTCGTCTGGCGAAACATGTAGATGATCCGCACACCAGGGCTGCCCCGACCCACCTGAACCGACCTGATGAAGCGCATCAAACACCGTGACCTTCCAGCCCTCTTCATGCAGCCGGTAAGCAATCGCACTGCCTGCGAGTCCAGCCCCAATCACCATGACACGTTTGTCCGACCAGTTCGGTGTAGGCGCCGGTGGCGGGTAAGAGCGCCACTTAGGCGCATAGCGGCCCATCAAGCGTTGCCGTTTTGTGCCGTAACCCTCCGCAATGCGCAGCTCAAATCCAACGGCCGTGAGACGCTCACAGACCGATCGTGCCACGCTGTATGTGGCAATTCGTGCACCCGGTCGACTCAGGCGCGCGAGCTGCGACATGACCGCCGGTTGCCACATCGCGGGATTTCTCGCGGGCGAGAAGCCATCGAGGAGAATGGCGTCTGCTGCCAGATCGAGCCGTGGAAGCAGGTCCGCCACATCGCCATATGCAAGAAGAAGAACAATGCGGCCACCGTCGAAGCTCAGTCGATGTATGCCTGGCGTCCGAACGGGCCAAGCGTCCTGAAGTTCGCGAGCGAACGCTTGTAGCTCACTTCGGTCGAGCCCAAGAGCCTGATGCGCCTTGATGAGCTCCTCGCGCTTGACGGGATGAGCCTCGAGCGCCACGTAATTCAGTCGAGCGAGAGCCTTACCCGAGGCGTTGTGGAGCGCGCGTGTGGCGAGAAAATTGACGCCTAGTCCGAACCCCAACTCAAGCACACAGAATCGCTGAAGTTGCGAGGCCTCTCCGCTCCAGCTCTCTTGCAGGCCACAGCCTGCGATGAACACCTGCTGAGCCTCAGCCAACGCACCCGCTCGGCTGCGGTAGATGTCGCCATATCGATCGCTGCGCGGTGTGCCCGACGCGTCAAAGCTCAGGCGCTCATCGCAATCAAGTCTGGGCAACACGTTCGTCGGCTAGCAGCGCATCATGCTGGCAGCGGCTACCGAGACGCCGGATTGAGCAGAGGAGCGGCACCGGCAGCGAGGCGTTCAACCGGCCGAGTATTCATGAGAAGCTGGGCCAAGCCTGCCAGCAGACCGATCATAACGGCGCCTTTCCAGGCCCACTCGTAAGAGCCCAGCGCCGAGTAGATCAGGCCTCCGCCCCAGGCGCCAATAAAGGACCCGACCTGGTGGCTGAAGAACGCAATGCCGGTGAGGGTGGCCACATAGCGAAGTCCGAATAAATGAATGACCAGGCCGTTGAGCAGGGGCACCACACCCAGCCACAGCGAACCCATGACAGCCGCGAAGATGAGGGTGCCCGTCGGGGTGGGCGGGAGCATGAAGAACACCGTGATCGCCAACGAGCGCACGAGATAAATTCCACCCAGTAGCCACTGCTTGGGAAATCGTTGGCCCAGCCAGCCGAAAGCCAGCGATCCGAAAGCATTGAAAATGCCGATGAGGGACAGCGCCGCGGCAGTAACGCCGGGTTGGATACCGCACAAATCCAGATAGGTGGGAAGGTGCGTGGTAAGGAAAACCAGTTGTAGCCCGCACACGAAGAACGCCAGAGCCATGGTGACGTATCCACCATGACTGGCCGCTTCGCGCAGCGCTTCGCCCACCGATTGCGCGGGACCTTCATGGCGTTCGGTCTGAACCCTGTCGATACGCCCTGCCATCAGCGCGGCGGGAATCATGGCCAGCGACAGTGCGATGAATGACATCATGGCCAGATGCCAACCCGATTGAGTGATCAGCGTTTGAGCGAGGGGCGACGTAACGGTGAGCCCCAGCGAGCCGGCAGCCGAGACGGCGCCCATCGCAAAGGTGCGCGCTGCCGGGCTGACGGCTCTGGAAGTCACCGCCATGGCCAGGTTGGAGCCCGTGCACGATAAGGCAAGGCCGACGCAGACGCCGACGCCCAGAATCAGCAACAGGGCGGATGTGGCCAGAAGGCTGAAGACCATGCCCAGCGCGTAAAGCAGGGCGCCAGAGACGGCGACCCAGCGCGCACCCCAGCGATCAACCAGGGCGCCCGTA
>JBIKMC010000035.1:0-18096 GCA_044359405.1 Burkholderiaceae bacterium | reverse complement strand
CCACCTCGCGCTAAACCCCGGTACGCGAAGCCTCACGCTCGATTCGAAGTCCCCTCAGTGGCCACAGATCGTTCAAGCACTCGCACAATGGGCCGACGTGATCATTGTTGGCAATCGCCCGAGCACTGCCCAGCGACTCGGCCTGGACTTTCAGACGCTGCTGCGACACAACCCGCAGCTGGTTTACTGCCTGATCTCCGGCTACGGAATCTCAGGTGGGTGGGCAGGCTACCCGGCGCATGGTTTGAACGTCGACGCACTGGCGGGAACGATTGCACTGGAGCAGCATGACGGACGGCCCGACACCCCTGAGCACTATCGGTCGGTGGGAACCACCATGGCGGGGATCGAGGCTGCGCTGGGTATCTACGCGGCTCTGTATCAGCGCAGCCTGGGCGGCGGCGGGCAAGTCGTGCATGTGTCGATCTGGGAGGCGGCCCTGTCATGGATGTGGCGGGACACCGCCACTTTTGCCAACACGGGAACTAGCTGGCCAGCGTATCGAAGTTTTGGCTCGCGCTACGCCATATACGGTGCGCTCGATGGCAAGGCCTTGCTGGTGTGCCCAACTGAGAAACATTTCTGGGAACGATTTTGCGATGCGCTTGAGCTTTCACCCGAACTGCGCGGTCGCGGGGACTGGTCCAGTGGATCCGATATGGGAGCCCGTTATCTTGCCCTCGGAGAGCGCGATGTCATTCAAGCGCGATTTGCGACCCGAACCCGCGATGAGTGGGTCGCCATCCTGGCCCGCGCCGATATTCCGTTTGCTCCAGTGCTGGACTGGCGCGAAGCCATGCAAAGTGGGCATGCCGCTGAAAACGGCGTAATGGCCACCTACGAGCACCACGGAAAGCCGATCCGTGTGCCAGCATCGCCAGTTTCAGTTACGCCTGCGCAGGCGATTGTCGAACAGGGATATGAGGGCCTGGCCGCTGCTCATCGATCAAAAGCTGATGCCGGGCGACCAGCCCCGGGACTGGGCGAACATACCGCTGAAATTCTCCGCGAACTCGGCATCGCCCCCTAGGCCCTTACCCCATGAAGTCAGCCAGTATCCGATTGAACTTGCCTGGGTTCTCGACAAACATGAAGTGCTGGCCGCCCTCGGCCTCTTCGAAGATTTCAAGCTTGGCGCCTGGCGTCACCGACGAGGCCCAGGCCACACTCTTCCAGGGCACCAGACTGACCTTGCCACCGATATAGAGCGCCGGCACATTGATACGGGCCATGACATCACGCCAGTCCTGATGACAGTGGTTGTACAGCAGCGTCGCCGAATGCGCCCGTGGAAACTTAAGGTTGCAGTCAATCATCCAGTCAAGCTGCTCTTTGGGCATTGCCGATGTCACCATGCCGCCAACAAAGCCTTTGGACGTGGCCACACCATCGGGGCCGGCCAGTGCGTTGGCAGTGCCCGTGACAGCCTCGGGGCTGAAGATCGCTCCGGCGTTGGTGAGCTCCTGCTCAGCCCACGCTGGATTGGTCGTCAGAAAAGGGGGCTCATCACAAAACACAAACTTCGAAATCCGCTCGGCACCAAACAGATCAAAGTAGCACCACAGCACCGAACACCCCATGCTGTGCCCCAGGATCGTCACATCGCGCACATCAAGCGCCTTGAGGGCATCCCACACATCTTTAGCCAGACGCTGAATGCGATACCCATGCGAAGGCTTGTCCGAGTCGCCGTGCCCGCGCATGTCAATGGCGACGACGCGATAGCGATCGGAAAGCCCTTCAATCTGATGCTTGAACTGCTCGGCTGCCTGCGACCATCCCGGAATCATGACCAGGGCCTGGCCGCTGCCTGCCTCGAGCACATTCAGGCCCACGCCATCACTCGTTATGACACGATGCTTTTTCATGGAGCTGTCTCCGCATGTTGTTATAAAAACTTCGCAAATCGTACGGCGATTTCAGAACCGCGTTCGACGATTGTGCACCAAACGGTCAGCAAACGACCTTGCTGGGCAATCTCGTGAACAGACACGTCGTCGATTTGATCGACGCCAGCTTCAGACAACCCCGCCAGAGCGTCATCACGGTGCCGCAACTCATCCTCGCGAAAGGCGCGCAGCAGGCTGATCAGATCAGGATAGTCACCCAGCGTCGAACTTGGCCGTGCCAATGCACACCTGCCTGCCGCGCAATCGGTAGCCGCCCCGCCCGAAGTGACTGGCTGCTCGGGCACAGCCTGCATCGCCAGGTAGTCAATTTGCTCCTGGTAGTGACGATCGACAAAGCGCTCTACCGAGGCAATGGTCGCCAAAGTCCAGCGACGCCCACCCAAGGCACCCATCATGCCCGTTATGAATCCGGCGACTCGCCAAAAAGGTAACAGCCGGCTGCGATAGCGCCAGGGCAAAAGGCGGTTCATCGCCTGCAGATGCCTGGCTTCCTGTTCGCGATGCTCCTCGAGCAGGGGTCGAAGTTCGGGTGAGCGATTGAATAGCTGCATCGCCCGGTAAATCCAGACTGCGCCGGTCTCGCCCGCTTGATCCGATCGAATGGCGGCAATCATCGCCTGAGGCACCACATCCGGCTTTACCAGATGCCAAACCAGGCGCTGCAGTCTGGGGCGAACACGCAAAAACAGTGAGTACACGACATCCATGCACCACAGCCCGCCAGGCAGGCGCCCGATCAGCGACAGCGAACGCCAGGGCCAGCCCAGACGAGCCCACAACATCGCAAACGCAGGCGCTCCGTGCAACCAGCGTCCATCAGCGGTGTGCACATGAAAACGTCTGAGCAGCACATCGCGGGCCGGCATATAGCCATTGGACGCGCGCGGAATATGCACTTCAGGCTCCGCGAGATTTTCCCACCGCACGTCTGCAGGTGCCTGTCGTCGGTAAACGGCGACCTCACGAACACACAGAGGGCAAGCACCATCAAAGTAGACACTTAACATGGGCGACATCATACAAAGCCCGTGCCCGTGCGCCTGACCAATAAGCCGACCAACGAAAGGGTGTTCGGGTAAACGTCGGCGCTGAAATGCCCCTGGACAGCACGGGAAGTCTGAGACAAATCATGGTTTGGCAATCCTCACGCTCTGACCAAGCGCGGGATTCGTTTCGGTCAAACCTATCGCGGCAAGACACATACAGACTCTGTGGTTCTTTCGAATCTAACCCACCGCGAGGGGATCTCATGTCAGCGAATCATCATCGTCGAACGCTACTGCTGTCGTTGTTGGCGGCTCCCGGTATTGCTCTGATCCCAGGGTGTGGGGATGACGGCACAAATCTGTTGGAGTATGTCGAGACTCAGTCCGATCTCAGGACGCTAGCCGCAGCCATACGATCGGCGGGGATGACCGATGCCGTCGCCGCAAGCCCAAGAACGCTGTTTGCGCCGACTGACGCAGCATTCGAGGCCCTGCTGATAGAACTGGGCACGACGGCGGACGCACTTCTGGCGAATACCGAACTGCTCAAGGCGGTGCTGGCGTATCACGTGATTGGCAGCTCGCGGACGAGCGCGGACTGGATGTCCGGTAAGGCCATCGAGCCTATCGGTGGTGGGTTTTTCAAGCTTGAGACAACCAGCGGTGTCGTTCTGACTGATGGACGTAACCGAATTGCGCGCGCGACTCAAACCGACGTCGTTCTGGACAATGGCCCGCTGCATCGAATTGACCGCGTCATGCTGCCCGCTAATCGCACCGTCGTCGAGACAGCGCAAAACCTTGCACAAACCAGCACGCTGGTTGCGGCCATCCAAGCTGCCGGTCTAGTCGGAGCGCTATCGGCCAATGGACCGTTCACGATTTTCGCCCCGGTGGATACGGCTTTTTCAGCGTTGCTTACCGAACTGGGCACGACCCTTGAAGCCCTGATTGCCGACACCGCTCTTCTGACCAAGGTCTTGACCTACCACGTGGTGGCCGCCAGGGCACTTAAAGCGGATATCGTCCCGGGCGAGCCCATCACAAGCCTTCAGGGACAAGTCTTCACCGTCAATACAGACTTGAAGATCAGCGATGCAAATCAGCGCATAGCGACTATCGTGAGCACCGATACTTTGGCCAGCAACGGCGTCATTCACCTGATTGATCGGGTGCTGCTGCCAGTGTGAGCCCATACAGTGTGAACCCATGGGTAGGCAGGTACTGGCTTTCCGCCGTGAACGCCGCCTGATGGATGATTGCGGCACATCCGCGCGAGGATCGTCCTGCCCTCAGCGCGGATCGGCCTGCGAGTTAACGCGCCTTCGACGTTTTGCCAGCACCCAGATGGTGTTTAAGCCTGTGAGCAGCATGATCGGCCACAGCAGCGTGCACAACAAAAGCCAGAAAAACCGGGTTGACCAGCGTGTGGCAGTGCCCGCCGCCGGTGCATGGCTTGGCCCCTCGCTAAAGAAGTGGCGATTTGAAAACGACAGGAGACCAAAGCAGGCTCCGATCAGAAGAAAAAGACCGATGTAGAGCGTCATGCCTTACCCTTCGCTGCGGCGGCTGATTGAAAAAAAGCATACACGCACCGCCCAAACCCAGGCCGCTTGCGCACCGGTGGCAAGATGCTTGATGCCCGCTCCACGATACAGGTTTTTTACCGACGTATCTATGGAACCTGGATCGCCGCGTTCAGAGTGCTCCAGAGTGGCAGGGTCCAGGGCACCATGTCTTCGCGGTAGTACCACCAGAAGTGGCCCCCGATGTAATTGGGCTGGTTGATTCTCATCGTGTAGTACCGGGTCAGGTAGTCGGCCTTGAGTGCGGCGTCGGTCGTTCCGATCTCACCGAAACCAATGCGCGAATTCGGAAACATCACGGCCAATTTGGCGAATACCGTCGGCCAGTCCGGCTTCAGATTATTGCAATCTTCCTCGTAGTAGCTCACGAGAACATAGTCCAGCCCCAGCTTCATACGCTCGGGAATATTCGTCTGTGCCCAGGTAAACATCTCGTTGGCGCGACGCGACCAGCAATCCTCGTTGTAGTAGAGCGTGAGCGCGGTGACTTTTCCGCGCGCCTTGACCAGGTCATAAGCGCCGGTGATCTTGGCCACGACACTGGCGGTGGTACCCAGCCACTCGCCGTTGACCTCGTTGCCCACCTCCCAGATATGTACGATGTCGCCCATCGAATCGAGATAGCGCGTGGTTCGATTCAGATACCCGGTCACGCTGAACCGCTTGACGTACGCCGAGTCCAGTATCTCGCCCATCAACCAGCTGACCGATGACAGAGTGACCGCGGCCTTTCGGTAATAAGAGGGCCCCATGGTTTCATCGAAGACAATCCGCGCCGTCGGTTTACGAGCAAGCCGCTGCAGCGATTCAACAATGGCAGGTAACTCGCTGATATCGTCAATGGTCACGCCGTACAGGGGCGCAGGTATTGGCGTCGTGGCCGCCACAGCTGTTGACGTCTGCGCGGCCAAAATGGGCTCTGAACTACTCCGCGAGCCCACGGACGTCGAATTACCGGCGCTCCCATTGTTATTGCCGCCTCCGCAATCAGCCACCAGCACGCTTACAGAGATGGCGGCGGCAAGCGCCAACGCGCCCAATAGGGCAACTGGGCGACGTGGGATCGATCCCGATTCGGTCGGTCGACTCATGACAGGCTCCGTTCATTCGATCGCGGTGATGCAGCAGCATCATCCCGATCAAAATGGGAGCGTTTGATCTGAGCGGGCTACTTCCCTTATCGACGACGACGATTGGTTATCAGGGCAGGCCGTGCAAGACGAACGTTATTGAACCTCGACGCCCGCCTCTTTCACGTACTCGGCCCAGCGCACCGTCTCTTTTTGAACGTAGGCGCCCAATTCGGGGCTGCTGGACGTCTGGACGCGCATGCCTGACTCTGAAATCCTGTTAGCAACCCCCGGATCGGTGAGGGCCGCATGGGTCGCCTGACGCAAGCGGTCAATGACCGCATCGGGCGTGCCCGCCGGCGCGAACATGGCCATCCAGGTAATGAGTTCAAACCCCGGCAGGGTACGTGCCAGTGGCGGAACCCCTTCGAGCAGCGGGTGCGGGTCGGCCGAAGTGACTGCCAGCGCGCGCAGTCTGCCTGCCTTGATATTGGCAAGGGACACCGACAGGTCACCAAACATGACATTGACCTGAGCGCCGAGCAAGTCCTGCATCGCCTGGGGCGGACTCTTGTAGGACACCATCGTCATGCCCAGACTCTTGCGCAGATTAAGGATGGCTGCTGGCAGCAGGTTGCCACTGGAGCCTTGGGCGTAGTTCACCTTGCCCCGATTGCTGTTCGCGAAGGCGATAAAGTCATCGACACTGCGCGCCGTAGCGCTTGAATGAACCAGCATCACCTGCGGTACATAGCCCAGGAGCGTGACGGGTTTGAAGTCGGCGATCGGGTCATAGCTGAGCTTTTTAAATAGCGCGGCATTGGCCGCATGTGTCGTGCTGGAACCTAACAGGATGGTGTAACCATCAGGCGCCGCGCGTGCGACCGCCGATGCGCCAATGCTCGCGCTGGCGCCTGGCTTGTTGTCGACGATAACCGGCACGCTCAACGCCTTTCCAACGGGCTCTGACAGAATTCGCGCCATGACGTCCGTGGCTGTGCCGGCCGCGAAAGGGACCACGAAGCTGATGCCCCGCTGTGGCCACGCAGGTTCAGCAGAACCGACGCTTGGAAGGCTAGAAAGCGCAGCGACCCCCGTGAGGACGACCAGCGCACGACGTCGGAGTGAGCGAGTAATGAGCGAGATTTTTTCAGCCAGCTTTGCGCGCAAAGCGTCAGCGCGCAATGCGCTGAGTGCGGACATTGCTGCGACGATTGTATTTTCCTGAGCTTTGCGCATGATGATGGACTCCGCGATAACAGCTTCGATTCGAGTGGCCTGTGCGTCGATACACCTCACCTATTTATAGCAGCATTTTGCGCCTGTGCGGCCTGTCCGCATCCACCTGTATCTCGCTGGCGCTCGCTGCGGGCTGTGCCAGCCTGGAACCGGTCGTCCAGCACCCACCGCCCGAGGTCCTGGTAAACCGCACCGGTGCCAGCCTTGGCTTCGTCCCGCAAGCAATTGACGGAGCGCGCCGTGTTCAACTCACCGTTACAAAAGTGGCAGAACCATCCACGTCCACCGTGTTTGCGTGGCTGTTCGAACCAAGAGATGGCCCCACGCGCAAGGCAGCGGTTGTCGCACTGCACGGCTGCGGGGGCCTCTACAGCGCCAAGGGTGAACTGACCACTCGGCATCGCAGCGGAGCAGAGCAACTGGTCGCCCAAGGCTTCGTCGTGTTGATGCCCGACAGTTTCGGTAGCCGCGGCCTGCGAGAGATCTGCACAAGCCCCTACGCACAGCGCGGCATCGACATCGCGCAGCGACGGCTCGACGCCTTCGCGGCGCTAGACTATCTTGCGAGTAAGCCCGATGTGGACGCTGATCGGATCGCGCTTCTGGGCTGGTCAAACGGCGCGACCACTGCACTTGCCAGCATCGACCGATCAATCGGGCGGCCTGACAGACCTCTGCAGCGGGCGAATTTTGCGCGCGCCATAGCCTTTTACCCCGGGTGCGGGACCGCGCTGCAAGACCGTCTTAAGCCCTCAGTGCCCGTACTACTGCTACTGGGCTCAGACGACAACTGGACCCCGGCAAAGCCGTGCGAGCGATGGGCCGAGTTCCTGCGTGAACCTGAACGCAAGCTCATCGAGATTGAGATTTACGCGGGCGCCCACCACGGATTCGACGGACCAGGCTCACATCCAGTACACCGGACCGACGTGGCAGCGGCGCACTCAGGAAAGAAGGTGACCGTGGGCGGTCATCCTGAAGCCCGTCGACGTTCCTGGGCCCGCGTTCGGGAGTGGCTCGCGCCACTCCACCAACCATAGCCCGATTGTTCGATCGGGCCATGCGCTGAATAGAACGGCCTCAGGGCTTGAATTCGTAGCCCGCACCGATGGCGACTGAAGCCGGAATCGGCGGCAGGTCAGCGAAAAGCTTGGGATGATTGGCCATGACCTTGAGCATGAAGCTCGGATCGATGTGCTTGTTCACATCAAAGGTCGACTTCAGAATGCCCAGCCGGGCCAGACGATCCTGAGCGCTCCAGAGTGCCCGGAAGTTATTGGCCGACAGGCGCCGGTCATTCTGCTGAATATTGAAAGCCATGGCCGCTTCAGCCACGTCGGCCTTGAGGCCCGGAATCCAGCGCGTGGCAACCTGCGCCGCAGCTTTAGGGTTGGCGCGCATCCACTGGTCTGCCTCAGACACGGCAGCCAGAAACTTCTCGATCGAGGCCCCGTTTTTGGCGACCCAGCTGCGAAGTGCTACGTTGTAGCCAAGGTATGCGATCACATCGCCACCTCGGATCACCTCGATCGCCCCGGGTACGTCCTTCAGGGCCACGATGGGCCATGGGTCCCAGGCCGAGAAAGCATCGATGCCCCTGGCCAGCAGTGCCACCGTCATATCGGGAGGCGGTGTATTGACCAACGTGACGTCGTTGGGAGTCAGGCCGCCTTTTTCCAGTAGGGCCAGGATATACAGGTGATTGATGGTACCGAAGGACGCGGCGATACGTTTACCCTTCAGGGTCTTCAAATCACCCTTGGTGATGCCGGAATCGGCACGCGCAATCAGCGCCATCGTCGCGTCCGAACCGAGCTTGGTGGCGCTGCCGCTATAGTTGCCCAGGGCCACGAGATCCATACCGCGCAGAACTGCGCCGATCATTGGTACACCCACCTGCACGATTTCGCTTTCGCCGGCCTGCAGGGCGTTGAGCGCATCGACCCCTGTGGCATAGGGACGGGCAATGGTTACATCGAGGCCGTACTTCTCAAAAAAGCCCCTTTCAAGGGCGATGGGCAGGCCAACCTGATCAATGCCTGTGACCATGCCGGCCTTGAGCTTGACCAGACCCTGCGCCTGAGCCAGCGAACTGGCAGCGAGCACGAAGGCAACTAACAACGAGCGCAACATGAGTAGTCTCCTAGCGGTTCTTGATTCAGTCTTTCAGCGGCTCGACTCGACGCACCCAGTAAGGCCGTGCGACCCGAGTCATCTCGGCCCGCGGTACCCCGCGGACTTCGATCGTGTTGCCGTCTGTTCCCGAGACCCGGCCATGGCGCTGAAAAAACAGCACATGAAACCGTTCGGGCGGAAACGACAGCGTGACTAAAAGATTCAGGCGGGGGCGGTCCGCATCAAAGCCCTCAGCGATCTTGCCCGGGGCCATGAGCGACAGCCAAGCCTGAAACACAACATAGGCGGCGAGCACCAAAAGCAGGACGCGGCCGCGGCCTGTACCCAACAGAGCCGCTAAAGCCCGCCGCACAAGACTCGGACGCACCGGTGGAGCAATCGACCCACCGGATACAGGGCGATTCGAAACGGGCGATGGCATGCTGCTCATGCTGCTCGCACGCGCTGCAGAACCCGCGCCGACAGGGCTTTAAAGGTGTCGTCTTCAACCAGCGCATCCCATTTGCGCGGATGGGGTAGCGTCACCTCGATCTGGTCCATCACATGTCCGCGCGACAGCACGACAACGCGATTGGCCAGAAACACGGCCTCTGGCACATCGTGGGTGATGAAAAGCACCGTGGTGCGGCGCTCCATCCAGATGCGAATGAGTTCTTCCTGCAGCATGAGACGGGTCTGCGCATCAACACTGGCAAAGGGCTCATCCATCAGCAACACATCAGGCTCATTGGCCAGGGCACGGACTACGCCAACCCGCTGCTGCATGCCGCCCGAAAGCTCAGCCGGATAACGGTCGGCCGCATGCGCAAGCCCAGCCAGTTGCAGATATTCCATCGCGATGCGGTCACGCTCAGCCCGCCTGACACCGCGCATCTTGGGCCCGAAGCCCACGTTATCGAGCACCGTTTTCCAGGGAAATAGCGCAAACGATTGGAAGACCACGCCTCGATCGGGCCCAGGGCCTGCGATAGGCTTGCCATCCACAAGGATTTGGCCGCCGGTCTCAGGTAAAAACCCGGCAATCATGTTCAACAGGGTGGTCTTGCCGCAACCGGATGGCCCTACCACCGAGACAAACTCGCCCGGTGCAACCGACAGCGAAATGTCCTCGAGCGCAGTGACCTGCGACCCCTTGTACGGATCGAAGTAGGTTTTGGACAGATGATCGAGGGTAAGCGATTTCATCGGGTGACCATTCCCCAGCGCTGACCAGTGGCCCGCTCAATCGGGGCCAGGATCCAGGCGTCAACGATGTACCAGAGCAGGCCCAGAACGACCATGCCCAGCATGATTTCAACCACCGAGCCCGCGCGCCGGGCATCGAACATGAGAAAGCCAATTCCGCTGGTGCCGACAATGATCTCGGCCGCAATGAGCGCACGCCAGCCATAACCCAATCCATTGCGAAGTCCGGTCATGATGTTGGGCAGGGCACCCGGCAAGACCACTTCCCAGACGACGCGAGCACGCGATGCACCCAGGCTTTTGGCGGCACGCAGCAGGTCAGGGTTGATTGAGCGAATTCCCAAAACCGTGTTGAGCACCACCGGAAAGAGCACCGTGTAGACAATCACAAAAGTCATGGTTGTCAGCCCGAAGCCGAACCAGATCAGCAGAATCGGCAACCATGCGATGTCGCCCACGGCCTGAAAAAACAGCAGCGGCGGCCATAAGACGGTGTGCGCCTGCCGGTTCATGCCGATCAACACGCCCAGAGGAATGGCGAGCGCCATTCCCACGGCGGCCCCCACGGCCAGACGGGTCACACTGTCGAGCAAATACTCGGGCAGAATGCCTTTGTAGATCAGCGAGAAAAAACTCAGTGCCACTTCACCGGGCCCGGGAAAGAACGCCGGCGGAAAGACCTGCAGCCTGGCAGTCAGCCACCAGGCAAAGATCAGGGGTACAAATGGCAGGGTCGCGCCAACACCGGGCCAGCGCTGATGCAGACGCACCCAGCTCATCTGAAGTCGATTCCAGACACTGGGGCGGACGCGCTCGCTCGGCATCGTCATGACCGCACCATGCCCCAGCGCTCGGTGGTCGCCCGCTCAAGCGGAGCAAGTAGTAAACGATCGAGCGCAAGCCACAAGAGCCCAATGACCACCATGCCCAGCACGATGACCTCGGTCTTGTAAAAATCGCGCGCGGCAAAAAGCATGTAGCCCAGACCGACGTCGGTGGCAATCATCTCGGCGGCAATCAGGCCGCGCCAGGCGAAACCCATGCCGGTGCGAATGCCCGTCACGATATTGGGCAGGGCCCCAGGCAGCAAGACCTCAAAGAGCATCGCCATGCGACCCGCGCCCAGCGAGGCGGCTGCATGACGTACCGGCATGGGAATACTTGAAACGCCCAGCAAAGCGTTATAGGCAACGACGAAGAAGACTGCGTTAAAGATCACAAAAGTGATCGCGCCAAACCCGTAACCAAACCACAAGGTAGCGATCGGAATCCAGGCTATGCCGGCCAGCACCGAGAAAAAGCGCACCAGCGGGCTGAAGAAGGCAGCCACAGCAGGAATCACCCCCATCGCAATTCCAAGGGGAATGCCGATGGCCAGCCCTATCGTCGTACCCACCGCGATACGCCACAGACTCGCACCGATATGGCGTATCAGTGAGCCATCGAGCACTGCCTCGACTCCAGCGTGCCAGACGGACGCAACACCCGGAAAAATTCGCGGATTGACCTCGAACACGGCCACCATCGCCGCCCAGATGAACACCAGAGCCGCCAACGGCAACACGAAAAGCGCGGCCGACCGAAGCCTCAGCGACACAATACCTGTCGCACCTGCGCTCCGTCCTCCGGTCGAGCGTGACGATGTCATGAACCACCTGTCTCCTGCCGCACTCGTACTGCACGCGTACGTTGTTCTATTTTGAGCGCCACAAAGTGTAGCCCAAGCCGGAAAAGGCCGAGATGATTTCCATTGAGCTAACAGGCGATCGACTTGCCAACCGATCATTCCGTTGGCACCAGACACGCTATCGCCGCGGGTTTGGCTCGGGAATCAGGTATGCCTCACGCTCAATGGCGCTTCGGGTCTCGGCCTGCAGATTGCGCAGATGCTGACGCATGGCATCGAGAGCGGCGGGAACATCGCGCCTGACCACGGCGTCCAGTATGCGCTGGTGCTCCTCGACAATTTCACTACTACGGTGGAACGGCGAAGAGATTCGAAAAAGCCGTGTGACCACGCGTTCGCGCTGAATCGCTCTTTCCAGCGCCGAGTTGCCGGCTGCCCGCGCAAAAAAAGCATGGAAGCGATTGTCAAAATGCCAATGGGCCATATCGGAAGCGTCCGGCGCAGGCAGCGCGTGCATCTCGTCGGAGAGCTGCCTAAGCTGGGCATCATCGACGATCGGGGTTGCGCGTTCGAGCGCGTGACACTCGAGCGCCTCTCGCAAGTCCATGCACTCAAAATACTCGCGAATACTGACTGTTCGGACTCGGTAAATCCCATCGTCCGTCTTCTCGAGGAGCCCCTCGCCGGCCAAGCGCACGAGCGCTTCACGCATCGGCGTGCGCGACACAGACAGATCGCTGGCCAGTCTGGCCTCTGATAAGCCGGTACCACCCAGCACCTTGCGGGCGAGTATCAGGCCCTTAAGGTGCTGATACGCCTGCTCGGCCAGGTTTGGTGAGGCGGGTCGATCCGGAAAGGTGCCCGCTGGCTCTCGGCCGAGCAGGGTCTCTATCGGCGATACGCGTGCACCCACGCTAATGCGTCTCCGAAAGGGTAATGCTCTTGTACGCGCGACCAAACCGACGTTCGATGCGGCGCTGCACCATATCCCAGATCGATGTCATCAGGAGATAGTAAAGCGCAGCCACTGCAAACAGCTCAAGAACCATAAACTTTTCCTGGATGAGAATCTGCGTTTTACGGAGCAGCTCTTCCATGGAGATGACCGAGCAGACCGAGGTGGTTTTCAGCAGACCATTCACGCTGTTGCCTAATGCCGGGATAATGATTCGGACCGCCTGCGGCAGCACGATATAGGTCATCACCTGAACGCTGTTAAGTCCCAGCGCACGCGCCGCACTGCTCTGACCCGCCGACACACCCAGGATGCCGCTACGAATGATTTCAGCCAGATAGGCGGCCTCGTTCAATATGAGTCCTAGAAGGGCTGACTCAATGACCGAGAACTTGAGACCCAGCTGCGGCAGGCCCGTATAGATGATGATCAGCTGGACCAGCAGCGGGGTGCCGCGAAAAACCCAGATGTAGGTTTTCGCGGCGCCCGATACCAGCGGGTTGCGGGCCATACGAAGCGCCGATACCAGACAGCCAAGCACCAGGCCGCCCACGATGGCCGCAGCCGTCAGGCCGAGCGTCGTGACGGCACCTTCGAGCAGGTACGGATTAAAAAGATATTCCCAGAATCCGTCCCAGTTCCAGCCCTTCATGCATGCTCCGAGGCGATTTGATCAACGCGGGGCAGAGTAGCCACCAGCCGCAGCTCCAGCGGCCCCGCGGCGCGATCGGTCGAACTAAACCGATTATTGTGTCGGACCGTTGATCTTGAAGGGCTGCGTGTTGGCGAGCAGGCCATACTCCGCCATCAACTTTCCGTAAGAACCGTCTTGTTGCATATCGTTCATGATCTTGACGATTGCAGCGGCCAAAGCCGGACTCTTCATGGCCAGCGCCACCGGAGTGGGAAAGAGTCCGCTGAGCGCCCGATCAAACTCGCCGCGCTTGGCATATTCAGCGCCGGTGGAATCGATCGTGACGGTGGCCTCAGTCTGGCCGGCGCGCAACGCCTGGTAGGCCGTCGCGAAATTATCGAAGGTGCGAATGTTGATGGGCTTGAGTCCTTTGGCGGTCAGCGATGCGGCAAGTTCTTTCAGCTTGCGCTCTTCAAAGCCACCCAATTCAACACCGACCGAACGCCCGGCAAGATCTTCAGGCTTGGTGATTTTCAGTGGATTACCCTTGGCGACGGAGATGCTGATGGCCTGTGACTCGTACTGAACCATCTGCATCAGCTTGGCACGCTCTTCAGTCCAGAAAATACCGGTATTGATAACGTCCCAACGACCCGCCTGCAGGCCGGGAACCATCGCCGAAAATTCAATCTTGATGTACTCGGGCTTAAGGCAGAGGCGCTTGGCGATTTCGTCGCCCAGCGTAATGCGCATGCCCTTGAGCACACCGGCGCTATCAACGAACTGCATGGGTGGCAGCGTCGGGTTCGTCGACATGACCAACGTCCCCGGCTTGACCAATTCGCTGTTGGCGACTGCAGGAGTGCAGGTCTGCGCATTGGCTGCGCCCAGTATGAGCACCATCGAGGCGGCCGTCGTCGTGCGGATCAGAAGGCTTGTGAGCTTTGCATTCATGATGTCCTCGTAATTCCTTGGAAAAGGTGAAACGGAAGTGACACGCGGGGAGAAACGTCGCCCGGGCAACCCAGAAGGCGCCTAAGCGCGAATTGAGTTCCTCAATTCGTACGAGTCAAGACAGGCATGCAGGGCAAGCGTGTCAGTATTGGGCAGGGGAAGTCGGGGCGCCCGAGGCTTACCCACCGCCAGCCCCATGTAGGCGAGACCAGCCTTGCTGGCAGCGACGTACCGGTGTCCTCCAACCCACTTCACAATGGGCAGCATGCGTCGATAAAGTGCGTGAGCCCGCGCCTTGTCTGCGTGGTCGGCAACCAGTTCAAACAGGCGTGCGGAATCACGCGGTATGAGGTTTGAGCAGACGGCAACCCATCCCTGGGCGCCAAGCCAGAACGATTCATAGCCCAAAATGCCCGCAAACACGGTCATGCGATTGCCGCACAACTCGATGATGTCGCGCACCCGTGTGACCTCAAGCGTTGACTCTTTGATGTAGCGGACGTTATCGATCTCGCTAAGCCGAGCGACAATGTCGGGCGTGAGATCGACGTTGGCCGTGGCCGGATTGTTGTAGACCATGATAGGCAAGGAGATGGCCTCGCCAATGGCGCGATAGTGCGCAAACAGTTCATCGGGCGTGGGCGTGCTGTAAAAAGGTGGAATCACCATCACCCCGTCAGCACCCATCCGTTCGGCAAGCTTTGCCTTGTAAACCGCATCGCGGGTCCACTCGGCACCGGTGCCAATCAGCACGGGCACACGGCCGCGAGCCTGTTTGACGCATACATCGATCACCTGCTCCTGCTCTTCAGGTGTCATCGACAGAAACTCGCCGGTGCTGCCCAGCGGAATGAGCCCATGGATACCCTGCTCGATCTGCCAGTCGACCAGCCGTCTCAGGGCTGCCTCGTCAACGCGTGTTCCATCCTCGGAAAACGGCGTGATCAGGACCGTATAAGTACCGCGCCAGGGCTTCTTAGAAGATTGCATGGCATACGCTCAGAGATGAAAAACTGATGACCGAAATCGGCAACCGGACGGGGCTTCAGCGATATGAATACGGTCGGTATACTGGACGTGTATCGACGTTTTCGTCAAGCGTCTGCTTTGTCGTCACAGCCAGAAGAACCCACCGAGGTGTCATGCGACTACTGGGCGAATCTCACCGTGTTCAGGGGCGTGTCTTCCAAATTCGGGTGGACGGCAAGTCATGCGAGGCCATCGAGGGCGAGACGATTGCCGCGACCATGCATGCCAACGGCATCGTGCGATTCCGCCAGTCGCGCGAGGGTGACTATCGAGGCCTGTGGTGTGGCATGGGCAGTTGTTTCGAATGCGTGGTCACCGTGGATGGCCGCCCCGGCGTGCGCGCCTGCCTTGAGAAGGTCGCCGACGGCCAAAACGTGCGCTCGTCATCCCCGGCCGGCACCCCGTCGGACCCGCTGCTGCCGCTGGGCCATGCGCCCGCGGGGACCAAGCTTGCGCGCAGGTCAGTTGCTGCTCTGATCGTGGGCGCCGGTCCCGCGGGACTGGCAGCGGCTATCGAGATTGCCCGCACGGGCCATTCGGCGGTGGTGCTCGACGAGCGCCCATCCCCGGGCGGGCAGTATTTCAAACCGCTGGCCTCTTCGGTGGGCGCCAAGATGCCTGAGGATGCTCAGTTTCGCGAGGGTCGAGCACTGACGAGCGCCGCGTTGGCGGCAGGCGTTGAAATCATCAGCAACGCGATCGTCTGGGGTGGCGATTCACCCCGCGAGATTCTTGCCTGGACCCAGGGACGGATGCAGATTTTCGATTGCGAGCACCTGGTGCTGGCCACTGGCGCCTATGAGCGTCCGTACCCGGTTCCAGGTTGGACGCTGCCCGGCGTCATGACCACCGGGGCTGCGCAAACCCTGGTGAGAGCCTACCGGGTTACGGCGGGCCAGCGAATTTTGATTGCCGGCAATGGCCCGCTGAACCTGCAGCTGGCCGATGAATTGAGCCGAGCGGGCGTGCGGGTACTGGCCGTCGTCGAAAGTGCGCCGCGGCCGGGACTCAAGAGCTTGTCGCCCGCCCTGCAGGGCTTGGCCAACGCACCACGGCTGATGATGCAGGGGCTGGGCTATCAGCTCCGTCTGAGGGCCGCGGGTATACCGGTAATCTGGGGGTACGCAGTAGTTCGCCTTGAAGGCGGTGAGCGCGTGACGGGCGCCACCATCGCGCCGCTCGATGCGCAGGGGCAGATCGACACATCGCGCAGCCGCTCGTTTGAGCTCGATGCGGTATGCCTCGGTTATGGTTTCATACCGTCCAGCGAAATTGCGCGCGCGCTGGGTTGTCGTCACGAGCGTGTCGATCAGCATCTATCCTATCTTGCGCCAGTCACCGACGAGCTTGGACAAACCAGCGTTGACCGAGTTTGGGCAATTGGAGATGGCGCGGGTATCGGCGGTGCGCGGGTCGCGCTGTCTCGAGGCCGCCTGGCCGGGCTCGCCATCGCTGGCCGACTTGGTACGCAGGCGCCCGCCCTGGGGCTCAGTCCTCAGCAACTCGACCCGGTGGAACATCAGCGTCTGCTCAAGGCCCTGGCCTTTCAGCGCGCACTATGGAGCCTCTTTCGTGCCCCACCAGTTCGCCTTGCGACGCTACCGGGCGAGACCATTCTTTGCCGCTGCGAGTCAGTAAAGACCGGAACCGTACGCGCGCTCATAGACGAAGGCTTTTCAAGCGTTGCCAGCATCAAACGCATGACCCGACTGGGCATGGGTCGGTGCCAGGGACGCAATTGCGTCGCCGCCTGTGCGCATCTGCTTCGCGAGTGCACAGGCCAGGCGACTGAGCCCGAACAATTCTTCGCTCCGCGTCTGCCCGCCAAGCCCATACCCGCGATTGGTCTTGCCCTCGAAAAACCGGAGTGGGGCGGACACCGTCGATCGATCACCCCAAATCTGGCCCGACCTCGCCCGCGCGAGCCATTCGACCAATTGAGCGCCGACGATGTTGTGGTGGGCGGCGGTGTCATGGGCGCATGCCTGGCATTTTTTCTGGCGAGTGCCGGCCGTGACGTGCTGCTACTTGAACGTGATGAGCCGAACCTGCAGGCGTCGGGCGCCAATGCCGGAAGTCTTCACGTGCAACTGCTGTCGTTCGATTTCGGCGCCAGGGCTGAGGCCGGAGGCGGCCCCGCTGCCCAGACGCTGCGGCTGGGTCCGGCATCGGTCGACCTATGGCGTTCACTCGAGGAGGCGAGCGGAGACGACTTCGAGATTGCCGTGACGGGCGGGCTGATGGTGGCCGATAGCAACGCGGGTCTCGAATTTCTCGCGGAGAAAGCTCGCCTTGAGCGACGGTTTGGCGTTGAGAATGAAATCATTGGGGCCAGCGAATTGCAGACAATGGCACCGGCGTTGTCCGATCGGCTTGTGGGCGCCGAATACGCCCCGCAAGAGGGCAAGATCAATCCGCTGCGCGCAACCTATGGCGTGCTGAAACTCGCCAGACAGCGCGGGGCACGCATCGAATCATCGACCAGCGTGCAGGCGATCGAGCACAGTCGCACAGGCTGGCTTCTGAAGACCGCCCGGGGTACCGTTTCCGCAGGTCGAATCTTCAACGCGGCCGGCCCCTGGGCCAGCGAGCTTGCGGCCATGGCATCCATCAAGGTACCGGTGCATAGCGCGCCGCTGCAGATGATCGTCACGGAACCCGCTCCACCGTTGGTCAAGCAACTGCTCGCCCATGCCGATCGGCACCTCAGTCTGAAGCAGGCCAGCACCGGCGGTTTGATCATCGGCGGCGGATGGACTGCAACCTATGAAGGCGAGCGTCGATT
>JBIKMC010000231.1:0-5489 GCA_044359405.1 Burkholderiaceae bacterium | reverse complement strand
AATCGGGAAAAACAGACCACTGGACTTGAGCGCCTCATTGAGCTGCTTACGCGTGACGCCCGCCTGCACCGTCGCGGTGAGGTCTTCGGCATTGACGGCCAAAATGGCATTCATCTGCGACAGGTCGACCGAGATGCCGCCATGAATGGCCAGTAAATGGCCCTCTAATGAGCTACCCACACCGTAAGGAATCAGCGGGGTCTTGTGAGCCGCACATAGCTTGACCAGCGCTGCGACCTCATCCGTGCTGTGCGCATAAACCACCGCATCAGGGGGGGTCATGGGGAAGGGCGATTCGTCCCGACCATGGTGTTCACAAACCGCCCGGGCGGTACTGAAGCGATCGCCAAAACGGTCTCGCAGCGCGGCGCTCAAGGCCTGCGGAACCGGCCGGCGGATTGCATCCATCAGGGGATAGGGATGATTCAAGGCAGTCTCCAGGTTGGATCCCCTAATTTTAGACGTGACTTCCCTGAGCGCGGTGCAGGCGACCAAGGGACGGTGGCACGGCGCCATGGGGCCTGAGCACCGAATGCGGCGTCGCAGCATGGACAGGACGGCCCCAGCGGAGAAAGCCGCAGCAGGGAAATCTCGCAGTTGACAAAAGTGCGCCTGTTTATCGACACTCGCCCTCGTCATGTCTGCGCACCGGCTTGGCGAGATCCGATTTAATTGTCCACCTGCGCTTGCCGCAGGCGCACCTCTTCGGTGCGGCCCGCTGCACATCGGGGCGGGACACGCGGATTGGCCCGCCTCCGGTCAGGTCTGAAGTTTGCGTAAACTGAGGGGTTTGCAGTCGCCCATTCGCCGTTCCGGCTGGCATTCAGCTCAGTACAAGTCTGCCCCTCCAACCTTAACCTACAGGTATCGCCCATGAAACGTTTGCTCAGCGCGCTCGCAGTGGCCGCCCTGCTCGCCACGGGGGCTGTTCAGGCCCAAGAGACCAAGATCAAGTTCCAACTCGACTGGCGCTTTGAAGGCCCGGCCGCCCTTTTCCTGGCTGCGAAGTCAAAAGGCTATTTCCAACAGGAAAAGCTTGACGTCACCATCGACGCTGGCAACGGCTCGGGCAACGCGGTCAACCGCGTGGCATCCGGCACCTATGAAATGGGCTTCGCCGATCTGGCGGCGCTCATGGAGTTCGTCGGTAACAACCCGACAGCCCCCAGTAAACCGGTTGCGGTGATGATGGTGTACAACAACACCCCGGCGGCGGTATTCGCTCTGAAAAAATCCGGTATCAAGACCCCAGCTGACCTCAACGGCAAAAAACTGGGTGCACCGGTGTTTGACGCCGGCCGCAAGGCTTTCCCCATCTTCGCCAAGGCCAACAGCCTCAACCTCCCCTCCATCAACTGGACGGCCATGGACCCGCCCCTGCGCGAAACCATGCTGGCTCGGGGCGATGTCGACGCGATCACCGGTTTTTACTTCACCTCGCTGCTCAACCTGAACGCACGCGGCGTGAAGGATGAGGATGTGGTGGTGATGCTTTACCCGCAATTCGGCGTCAAGCTCTACGGCAATGCCATCATCGCCAGCGAAGCGCTCATCAAGAACAATCCCGAGGCCATTCGCGGATTTCTGCGCGCATTCACCAAAGCATCGCGCGACGTGATCGCTGATCCCGACGGCTCCATCAAATTCGTCAAAGAACGTGATGCCATCATCGACGAGGCTCTTGAGAAGCGTCGCCTGCGATTGGCGATTGAAAGCTCGATCGCAACGGCCGACGCAAAGGCTGAGGGCTACGGCGCAGTCAACGAAGCCCGCTTGGCGCTCATGGCCAGTCAGGTTGCCGATGCCTTCGCCACCAAAGAACGCATCGATGCCAGCAAGATCTGGAATGGCAGCTTCCTGCCACCCGCCGCTGAACGCGACATCTTCCGCAAGTGATGTCCGAACACTTCGTCGACTTCCAGGGAGTCTGGCTCGCCTACAACGACGAACTGCTCGCACGCGAGGAGTTCGCCGTTGAGGACATTACCCTGAGTACCCGCCAGGGCGAGTTCATCGCCATCGTGGGTCCATCGGGCTGCGGCAAATCCACCTTCATGAAGCTGGCAACCGGGCTAAAAAAACCCAGCCGCGGCAGTATTCATATTGGTGGTGAGGCCGTTACCGGTCCGCTGAAGATCGTGGGCATGGCGTTTCAGGCCCCCACGCTGCTGCCCTGGCGTACCACGCTCGACAACGTGCTGCTGCCACTGGAGATCGTCGAGCCCTACCGCTCTCAGTTTCGCGACCGCAAAAAAGAGTTTGAGCAACGCGCGCTCAAGTTGCTTCAGACCGTCGGGCTTGAGGGCTATGCGGATAAGTTCCCCTGGCAATTGTCAGGCGGCATGCAGCAGCGCGCGTCCATATGCCGGGCACTCATCCATGAGCCACGCATGCTGTTGCTCGATGAACCCTTTGGCGCACTCGATGCCTTCACCCGCGAAGAATTGTGGAACGTACTGCGCGATCTCTGGACCGAACAGCGCTTTAACGTCATTCTGGTGACGCACGATTTGCGCGAGGCCGTTTACCTGGCCGATACGGTCTACGTGATGAGCAAGAGGCCTGGCCGCATTCTGGCCCGCAGCAGCATCGACCTGCCCAGACCGCGTGACCTTGAAATCACGTACACCGAATCGTTTACCCACATCGTCCATGACCTGCGCGCACGCATCGGTGCGATCCGCAAGTCCTGAACGACTGCTGACGGCCACGGTCCATGAAATCGAAAACGCTCGAAAAATTCGCCCCGCTGATGCTGCTGATTGTGGTGGTGGCCTTGTGGCAGGCGATCTGTTCGGTTTTCAATATTTCCGAGTTCATTTTTCCCAGCCCCATTCAGATCGTCAACGCGCTGATTTCGCTGTTTGCGCCCATCATGGGTCACGCCTGGCGTACGTTCTGGACCACCATGGTGGGGTTTGGCATCTCCATCGTAGTGGGTGTTGTCCTGGGCTTCATCATTGGTTCGTCGCGTCTGGCTTATTCCGCCATGTACCCCCTGATGACCGCCTTCAACGCGCTACCAAAGGCGGCGTTCGTGCCCATTCTGGTGGTGTGGTTCGGCATTGGTATCGGGCCGGCCATCCTCACCGCCTTCCTGATTTCGTTCTTCCCCATCATGGTCAACATCGCCACGGGTCTGGCCACGCTCGAGCCTGAGCTTGAGGACGTACTGAGGGTACTGGGCGCACGCCGCCTCGATGTGCTGATCAAGGTGGGGTTGCCCCGCTCGATGCCCTACTTTTTCGCATCTCTCAAGGTGGCTATCACGCTTGCCTTCGTGGGCACCACCGTCTCTGAGATGAGTGCCTCCAACGAGGGTATCGGCTACCTGCTGATATCGGCAGGCTCAGCGATGAAAATGCCGCTCGCCTTTGCCGGTCTGCTGGTGGTGGCGGCCATGGCCATGGCCATGTACGAATTGTTTTCCTGGATTGAGCGCCACACCACAGCCTGGGCGCATCGCGGTCAGAACGGCTGAGCACATCGCTGCAGGACGAGCCGTATAGCCCCACAACCAAAGTCAGCCAAAAAGGTCATCATGGGACGCCTCTCCACGCACGTGCTCGATACGGCTAACGGCAAACCTGCAGCCGGCGTTACCCTGCATCTGTACCGCCTAGACGCCGACCGCGTGCACCTGCTCACCACCGTCACCAATGGGGACGGACGATGCGCAAGTCCCCTGCTCGAGGGTTCTGCGCTGACGGCAGGCGTCTATGAACTGGTCTTTGAGATGAGCGACTATTTCTCACGTCAGGGCTCGGCGCAGGCCGACCCGCCCTTTGTGGGCGAGGCAGTCCTGCGCTTTGGCATCGCGAACCCTGACCAGCACTACCACGTGCCTTTACTGGTGTCGCCCTGGAGCTACACCACGTACCGCGGCAGCTGAGCGGACCCTCTGACGCACAAGGCAGTGTCCATGCATAGCGTCACGCCACGACTTGAGCTTCAGGCCATCCGCAAGGTCTACCCCAGCATTGTCGCCAACGATGGGGTCAATCTGCGGGTCATGCCAGGCGAGATTCACGCCGT
Organism: Burkholderiaceae bacterium; assembly: GCA_044359405.1. Lineage (GTDB taxonomy): Bacteria > Pseudomonadota > Gammaproteobacteria > Burkholderiales > Burkholderiaceae_E > SYIM01. The sequence continues at coordinate 1,454 of JBIKMC010000231.1, read as the reverse complement.
GCTGGGTGAAAACGGCGCGGGCAAATCAACTCTCATGAAGATCATTTACGGGGTTACCCAAGCCACCGAGGGTCGGATTGTCTGGGAAGGCAAGCCTGTACGTATAGCCTCGCCGGCAGTGGCGCGATCCCTGGGCATTGGCATGGTGTTTCAACACTTTTCACTGTTCGAAACGCTCACCGTCGCCGAAAACATTACGCTGGGCTTGGGTGACGGTTCACCGATTGCGGAACTTTCGAGCCGTATTGAATCAGTATCCAACCGGTATGGTTTGCCGGTCGATCCCAGGCGCCGCGTACATGCACTGTCGGTCGGCGAGCGGCAACGGGTTGAAATTGTGCGCTGTCTGTTGCAAGCGCCGCGTCTGCTGATCATGGACGAGCCCACCTCGGTGCTCACGCCGCAGGCGGTGACGACTTTGTTCGACACCCTGCGCACCATCGCGGCCGAGGGTTGCAGCATTCTCTACATCAGCCACAAGCTGGAAGAGATTCGCAGCCTCTGTCACAGCGCCACCGTCTTGCGAGGCGGCAGGGTCACCGGGCACTGCGAGCCCGCTCGCGAAACGCCGGCAAGTCTGGCGCAGATGATGATTGGGCGAGAACTGCCCGTGGCCAAGCATGCTCGTGCCCGGGCTGACGGCGAGGTGCGCCTGCGCCTCAACTCCTTATCCCTGCCGGCCCAAGAGGCCTTCGGCGCCGCCTTGTCCAATCTCGATCTAGAGGTACGGGCCGGTGAGATCGTGGGTATCGCGGGCATTTCAGGAAACGGCCAGCGCGAGCTGCTACGCGTCCTGGGTGGCGAAATTCTCGCGCCGTCGGCCTCTCAACTTGAACTGATGGGCACCCCGGCAGGTTGGCTGGGCGTCGCAGCGCGGCGCTCACTCGGACTGGGCGTGGTCCCCGAAGAGCGCCTGGGGCGCGGCGCAGTGCCGGGCCTGGCGCTCACCGAGAACGCTCTACTCACCGCGCACCGTCGGGGCATGGTGCGACACGGGCTCATCGACTTCAGCGCACTGACAGGCTTCACCCAACGCTGCATCGATGCCTTTTCGGTGAAATGCGCGGGCCCTCAGGCGATGGCCAGCTCGCTCTCCGGAGGCAATGTTCAGCGTTTTATCGTCGGCCGCGAAATCCTTCAGGAGCCACGGGTATTGGTCGTCGCTCAACCCACGTGGGGCGTTGACGTGGGCGCGGCAGCCTTCCTGCGACAGGCACTGGTTGATCTGCGCGACCGGGGCTGCGCCATTCTGCTCATCTCCGAAGAACTCGAAGAGCTGTTCGAGATCAGTGACCGAATTGCCGTCATCGCTGGCGGCAGGCTATCGCCACAGCGCATCACCGGACAGACCCATGTTGATGAGATTGGCCTATGGATGAGCGGCATCGGCATGCCAGCGCCCCATGCTGAGGGGCTCGCAGCGTGAACCGCATCATCAACGTGGGGTCCGCATG
>JBIKMC010000230.1:0-5523 GCA_044359405.1 Burkholderiaceae bacterium | reverse complement strand
ATGGCAATGTAGTCTTTAAAACGACCCGGCACAGGCTTGAAGGTAGCATGAAGGGCACCGAGAGCCAGATAGCACTGCGCAGCTGTGTCGACCACCACACGCATGCCGTAGATGTCGAGCACCTGTGCGAATGACAAACGCTTATCACGCATTTTCTCGTGAATAGCGAACAGCGTTTTTTCTCGGCCAAACACCTGGGCATTGACGCCAGCCTCGGGTAGAGCCTTGTTGACCGCGTCGACAATTTTGCCCAATACCTCGCGCCGGTTGCCGCGCGCTGCCTGCACGGCTTTGTGCAGGGTTCGGTAACGAATCGGATGCAGCGAGCGAAAGGCCAGGTCTTGCATTTCGCGATACAGATCGTTCAGGCCCAGCCTGTGCGCAATGGGTACGTAGATATCGAGCGTTTCGCGCGCAATACGGCGCTGGCGCTCCCGGCTGATGGAGCCAAGAGTCTGCATGTTGTGCAGCCGGTCAGCCAGCTTGATGAGAATGACGCGTACATCGCGCGCCATGGCCAGCAGCATCTTGCGAAAGCTTTCTGCCTGCTGATGCTCTTTGGACGAGAATTCAACGCGATCTAACTTGGAGACCCCATCGACGATGTCAGCAACAGCGTTGCCGAAGCGCTCAGCCAATATCTGCTTGGCAACTGCCGTGTCTTCAATGACGTCATGTAGCAGGGCTGCCATCAGGCAGTCAGCATCCAGTCGCCACCCCGCCAAAATTTCTGCCACGGCGATGGGGTGCGAAATGTAAGGTTCGCCGCTTGAACGGTACTGGCCCAGATGGGCTTCGTCGCTGAAGCGGTAGGCCTCGCGAATCCGACGAAGGTCGTCGGGAGCAAGGTAGGCAGAAGCGAGTTCAGTGAGCCGAGCCAGACTAACCACACCCTTTTCGTCGGGCGGACTCGCGAATCGGCTGCCGTCCGACGCCAGCGCCCGCGTGACCGGGCCGGATTCGGGGCGAGCCGGGCTGGTACGTTTTGCCGCTACCCCTTCGGGCGTTGGCGCGGCGATAGAAGTTGTAGGGTTCATGGCTGACAACGTTGCGCGCAGTCAGACCATGACATGAGCGAGGCGAGGCTTCAGGTGGGAACGCGCCGCAGCATTTCGCTGCCGATCTTGCCGGAGGCGATTTCGCGCAGCGCAGTGACCGTGGGTTTGTCGCGTGATTCGATTTTTGGGGTGTGACCCTGGGCCAGCATGCGGGCGCGATACGTGGCGGCCAGGGTGAGTTCGAATCGGTTGGGGATCTGCTTGAGGCAGTCTTCGACGGTGATACGGGCCATGGCGTGTCGTTGCCTTACAGTTATTAGAGAAAGTTTGCCGGAAACCGGCCGTGCCTAGCGAATGCCAAGGGCGGCAAAACGATCAGGGTCTTTGGCCAGCTGCTTAGAAAACCGCAGCCGGGCCGTTTTCACGACCGCGGCCAGTTCATCAAGCGCACTCGCAAAGTCTTGATTGATAATAACATATTGGAATCGATGGGCCTGCTCGAGCTCACCGCGCGCAGCCTGAATTCTGCGCTCGATGACCTCCTCTTGATCCTGCGCGCGTTCGCGCAGTCGTCGCCTGAGTTCGTCGATCGAGGGTGGCGCGATAAAAATACCGACGGCATCCGGAAAAAGGCGGTGCACCTGGGCTGCGCCCTGCCAGTCGATTTCAAGCACGATGTCGGTGCCCTGGGACACTCGCTGCGAGATCCAGGCCCGTGAGGTTGCGTACAGATTGCCGTGCACCTGCGCCCACTCAAGAAACTCGCCGCGCTCGCGTCGCGCCTCGAAGTCGGCGCGGCCAACAAAGTTGTAGTCGCGGCCATCGACTTCTCCCGGCCGAGGCGGGCGTGTGGTGTAAGACACCGACAGTTGTACCTGCGGCTGCCGCTCGAGCAGGGCTCGAACCAGCGAGGTTTTACCGGCGCCCGAGGGCGCGACAATGGTGAAGACCGAGCCTGGATTGGCTTGCTGAGTGGCGTCGTTCATTCGAGGTTCTGTACTTGCTCGCGGATCTGCTCGATCAACAGTTTCAGTTCGATAGCTGCCTGATTCAGATTGACCAACGCCGCTTTCGAGCCCAGCGTGTTGGCCTCACGGTTGAATTCCTGCAGTAAAAAGTCAAGGCGCTTGCCCACCGGCCCAGGGCGGGCGCAGGCCTCTCGCAGCTCGGCCAGGTGTGCGGTAAGCCGATCGAGCTCTTCGGTGACATCGGCCCGCATGCCGTGTAGCGTGACCTCTTGCCGCACCCTGGCCATGGTCTCCTCAAACGGCAGAGCCACTTCTGTGGCGGTCAGCGCCGCGCGCAGTCGTTCAATCAGGCGCGTTTCATGTTGACGCAGCAGATCTTCGCGGACGAGCGACAACTTGGCCACTATCGCTTCAATTGCCTGCGCGCGCTCGAGGATGAAGCCGATCAATCGCTCGCCCTCGCGAACCCGATGCTCTAAGAGTGCGTCAAGCGCAAGTGTGCCTGCCTCGATTGCGAGGGTGGTGAGGGCGTCCCGTGGGTCACGTTCGGCCAGCACGCCGGGCCAGCGCAGTGCATCGGCGATTGAGGGTGGGGCCACCTCAGGCATGTGTGCGCGAATAGCGGCACAGGCGACGCCGAACCCGGCCAATGCTCGGGCGTCGATGCCAGCGGCATCGCTGCGCACAGCACTCGACTTCAGGCTGACCCTGCACTCGACCTTGCCGCGTTGGATTCGGTGGCTGATAAGTTCGCGCAGCGGCCACTCGGTGGCGCGCACCTCATCGGGTATACGCATGGTCAGATCAAGAAAGCGCGAGTTGACGCTGCGCACCTCGACCGTAACCTGGCCGTAGGCACTGTCGCGCGTGACCGAGGCATAGCCGGTCATGCTCTGGATGGGACGAGCGGGGGCGGTGTTATTCATTGCAGACAAGCCGCTCATGTGTTCTGGTAGATTCGCCGCATTCGCCATTCTACCTAGCGTCGGCTGACAACCGGCCGGAGACCCCCATGACAGCCAGACCCAGCGGCCGCGTTGCCGATGCCTTGCGTGCCATTGAAATCACCCGTTCGTTCACCCGCCATGCCGAGGGATCGGTGCTCATGACCTGCGGCGACACGCGTGTCCTGTGCACGGCCAGCGTCGAAGAGCGAGTGCCGTCATTCATGAAAGGGCAGGGGCGTGGCTGGGTGACGGCCGAATACGGCATGCTGCCCCGGGCCACGCATACGCGGGGGGATCGCGAGGCGGCCCGCGGCAAGCAAAGCGGGCGCACGCTGGAAATTCAGCGACTGATAGGCCGTAGCCTGCGTGCGGTGTTTGATCTGGCCGCTTTGGGCGAACGAACCATTACGCTTGACTGCGATGTACTTCAGGCCGATGGCGGTACGCGTTGCGCGTCGATTAGCGGTGCCTTCGTGGCCGCCTGTGATGCGGTCGAACAATTGATGGCCAAGGGCGTGCTCAAAGCCTCGCCAGTACGTGAACCCATCGCAGCCGTCTCAGTGGGTATTTTTCATGGTCAGCCTGTGCTCGACCTCGACTATGCGGAAGACTCGGCCTGCGATACGGATCTGAATGTGGTCATGACGGCCTCGGGTGGTCTTGTCGAAGTGCAGGGCACCGCGGAGGGCGCGCCGTTTTCGCGCGCTGAGCTTGATCGTCTGTTGGACCTTGCCCAGGGTGGCATCGCCCGACTGATCGCGGCGCAGCGTGATGCTTTGGGCTCGGGCCATGCGGCCTTGGCGCGGGACTGATCTGTGATACCGCGTATCGTTCTGGCCTCTGGTAACTCGGGCAAACTGCGCGAGTTTCAGGCCTTGGTGGCGCCTCTGGGCATTGAACTGATCTCGCAGAAGGCTCTGGGGGTTAGTGACGCTGAAGAACCATTTTTAAGCTTTCTTGAGAATGCTCTGGCCAAAGCGCGGCATGCCAGCGCGGCCACCGGGTTGCCAGCGCTGGCCGATGACTCGGGCATATGCGTGCGGGCTCTGGGTGGTGCGCCTGGGGTTCATTCGGCCCGCTATGCGGCCATGGCCGGTGGCGAGCACAGCGACGCGGCCAACAACGCACGGCTGCTGCATCAGCTCGCGCCACATGAGGATCGAGCCGCCTGCTATGTTTGCGTGCTGGTGCTGGTGCGCCAGGTGAATGATCCGTATCCCCTCGTGGCTGATGCCCGATGGGACGGGCAGGTGATTGATGCGCCGCGCGGCGGGGGGGGCTTTGGCTACGACCCTTATTTCTGGCTTCCCGATCAAGGCATGACGGCGGCCGAGTTGGCGCCCGAGCGTAAAAATGTCCTGAGCCATCGCGGCCGTGCCCTGCGGGTGCTGGTTGAGCGACTGCGCGCTGAGGCGCAGCTGGGCGGATGATGATGGCCCCTCGCACCGCATCGGACCAGGGCAGGTGATGACGGCACCTCGCACTGCATTGCACCAGGGCCGATGATGACGGCACCTCGCGCTTTATTGCAGGAGGGCGGCTGATGACGGCGCGTCGTTACCTGATGCGGCGTTGCAGATGAACTCGTCTGCTCTGACTGTGGCCGCGCCCCGAAGCAGCCAGGCAGTCGGCGTGTCGACGCCCTTGCCGCTGTCGGTTTATGTGCACCTACCGTGGTGTCTGCGCAAATGTCCGTATTGCGATTTCAACTCGCACGAATGGCGCGGTGAGTCAGGCTCGCAGCACCCGCCTGAAAGCGATTATCTGGATGCCCTGCAGCGCGATCTTGAGGCTAGCGTGCCATCGGTGTGGGGTCGAACAGTGCATACCGTATTCATTGGCGGCGGTACGCCCAGCCTGTTTTCACCCCGCAGCATCGAGCGCCTTATCACGATGTTGCGTACCTATCTGCGTCTGTCAGCCGACGCCGAGATCACGCTGGAGGCCAATCCAGGCACCTTTGAGCGTGAACGTTTTGAGGGTTTTGCGCAGGCCGGCGTGACGCGTCTTTCCATCGGGGTTCAGACCTTTGACGACACCGCTTTGGCAGCGATTGGTCGCGTGCACGACGCCGATCAGGCCCTGCGCGCCGTGGAGTGTGCGGCCGGGATATTCAAGACCTGGAACCTCGACCTGATGTACGCCTTGCCGCAACAGACGCTGGCCATGCTGTCGCGAGACCTGGACTGTGCCCTGCAGTTCCGGCCTCCTCACCTGTCCTGCTATCACCTGACGCTGGAACCCCAAACCCCGTTCGCCAAGAAGCCACCGCCGCTTCCGGATGAGGATCTCGCGGCCGACATGCAGGCCCTGGTCGAAGTGCGGCTGAGCGAGGCTGGGCTTGAGCCCTATGAGGTCTCGGCGTATGCGCAGCCCGACCATCGCTGCCGGCACAATCTGAATTATTGGCGTTTCGGGGACTACCTGGGATTAGGGGCCGGCGCGCACGGTAAGCTGTCATTTCATGACCGGATCGTGCGCGAGGTGCGGGTGCGTCACCCGGGTCAGTACATGACGAAGCCGCCAGTGGCCGATATGCGTGTGCTGTCAGCGACCGATCTGCCCTTCGAGTTCATGCTGAATGCACTGAGACTGGTAGAAGGGGTTCCA
>JBIKMC010000229.1:0-5536 GCA_044359405.1 Burkholderiaceae bacterium | reverse complement strand
AAACATTCACTCTTGCAGGCTATGGAGGGTCTTTCGAAAAGACGATGCGCGAACAGGTCTTGCCGCCCTTTGCCGCCAAACACAACCTGCGCGTGGAGTACGTGGCGGGAAACTCGACCGACACCCTGGCCAAACTGCAGGCACAGAAAGGTAACCAGGTGATAGACGCCATCATTCTGGACGATGGCCCCGCCTATCAGGCAGTCGAACTCGGGTTTTGTGGCGACCTCGCGCCGGCTGACGTCTACAAAAACGTCTACTCCATCATGAAGTTCAAGTCGAACAAGGCCATCGGTGTTGGCATGGTTGGCACGGGCATCATGTATAACAAAAAGGTATTCGACGAGAACAAATGGGCTGCCCCAACCTCGTGGGAGGACTTGAAAGACCCCAAGTACCGCAAGAAGCTGGTGACACCTCCGCTCAACAACACCTACGGACTGCACGCTGTGGTGATGATGGCGCGCATCCGAGGCGGCGGCGAGAAAAATATCGATCCCGGCTTCAAAGCTTTCAAGGACGATATCGGCCCCAACGTACTGGCCTACGAGCCCTCACCTGGCAAGATGACCGAGTTGTTCCAGTCAGGTCAGGCTGTCATCGGAGTCTGGGGCTCGGGTCGGGCCAAGGCGCTGGCCGATCAGACGGGCTTTCCCATCCAGTTCATCTACCCCAAAGAGGGTGGACTTGCCCTGGGTGTTGCCGCGTGTCCGGTGGCGGGATCCAAGAACAACGCCGAGGCGCAGGCCTTTGTGCAGCACATGGTCAGCCCTGAGATTCAACTGATTCTGGCCACCGGTGCTGGTTTTGGTCCTACCAACCAGACCGTCAAGCTTGACGAGAAGCAGCGTCAGGGGCTGCCCTATGGTGATCAGGTCAAGTCTCTCATCGCGGTTGACTGGGATGTGATCAACCCGGCGCGAGAAAGCTGGAATCGCCGCTGGACGCGCGAGATCGAGCGTTGAATCCATTCAGCGGGCGTAAGCATGTCATTTCTGGCCCTTGAAGGCCTCAGCAAAGACTACGCGGGCTCGTTCGCGGTTAACGGTCTGAGTCTTGCCGTCGCCCGGGGCGAGTTTGTGGCGCTGCTCGGCCCGTCGGGTTGCGGCAAGACCACCACCCTGCAAATGGTGGCTGGTTTTGTCGCGCCCTCCGCCGGTCGAATTCTGCTCGATGGTCGGGACCTGACGCACACGGCGGCCGCCGATCGTGGCATGGGCATCGTGTTTCAGAGCTACGCCCTCTTCCCACACATGACGGCAGCTGAAAACGTTGGCTTCGGCCTCGAGATGCGCAAGATTGCGTCGACTGAACGACGTCAGCGGGTCGCAGAGGCACTTGATCTGGTCGGTCTGTCAGGACTGGCCGATCGTTACCCACGCCGCATGTCGGGCGGCCAGCAACAGCGCGTGGCCCTGGCACGTGCGCTCGTCATACGTCCCAGCATCCTGTTGCTGGACGAGCCGCTTTCCAACCTTGATGCCAAACTGCGCGAAGGCATGCAAATCGAACTCAGGCAGATTCAGCGCAGCCTGGGGACCACCACCTTGCTGGTGACGCACGATCAGGGCGAGGCCATGGCCCTTGCCGACCGGGTCTTGGTCATGAACGCGGGTCGGGTCGAGCAGATCGGTACTCCCCAGGAGGTCTATGAATGGCCGCACAGCGCCTTCGTGGCTGACTTTCTGGGTCGAAGCAATGTGCTGAAGGCCATTGTCGCAGGCGGCAAACTGCGCCTGGGCGAGCACGCATGCCCACTTGAGTGGCTGCGCGCTGATGGTATCAGCCCCAATGCCGGTGAGGTGCAGATCTCGGTGCGCCCCGAGAAAATATCGATCCTTTCGATGGACGCGGGGCAAGCCAGCGGGATGGCGTCCTTCTTGACCCTGTCGGGCACCGTACAGACACGGATTTTCCAGGGGCATCACTGGCTGTATCAGGTACAAACGCCCATGGGTCTGCTGACGGTCACGTATCCCAACGCGGGCGGTGACAGTCCCGGCGAATCGCAGTCCGTCATTCTCAGCTGGCGCCCTGAAGATATGCGGATCAGAAGCAAAGCATGACCGCTCAGCAAACGCGGACTGCGGCGCCATACTGGATGAGCCTGCCAGCGCTGGCTCTTTTTGCACTGATTGTGCTGGTGCCCATCGTCATGACGGTCATGCTTTCTTTTCATGACTGGGGACAGTACAAGGGCATCGAGCCGGTCTTTATCCTCAAGAACTGGCAGGAGGTCATCGCCGATGACTACTTCCACGAGGTTCTGCTTAGAACCCTGCGTATCGCGCTGGCGGTCACGCTGATTACCGCTCTGTTCGGAACGCCCGAAGCGATCATCCTGCATCGTATGCGCAGTCCCTGGCGAGGGATTTTTTTGTTGGTGGTGCTTGGCCCATTGCTGATTTCGGTTGTGGCCCGCACGCTCGGATGGGCTCTCTTGTTTGGCGGCAACTCGGGGCTGGTCAACCGCGTTCTGCTCAACCTGGGCCTTATCAGCGACCCCATCAATTTCATGTTCACCGAAACAGGCGTCATTGTCGCGCTAAGCCATGTGCTCATGCCTTACATGGTCTTGTCGGTCTGGACTGCCATGCAGCGCATCGATCCGCAAAGCGAGCATGCAGCAGCCTCGCTCGGCGCCGGGACTATCGCAATATTCAGGCGCGTGATTCTGCCGCAGGTGATGCCCGGAATTCTGGCGGGCTCAGTCATCGTCTTTGCGCTTGCGGCCAGCGCCTTCGCAACACCAGCCATTGTTGGTGGCCGCAGGCTTAAAGTTGCGTCAACGCTGGCCTACGACGAGTTTCTCAACTCGCTCAATTGGCCACTGGGTGCGGTCGTCGCAGTGATTCTTCTGCTCACGCTGGTGCTGATCATCATCGGCTTCAATCGATTGATTGAGCGACGTTATGCCGAGGTATTCAGATGATTAGAAACGGGCCTCTGGCCATTGCCTATCACGTGCTTTTTATCGGCTTTACGGTCGCACCCATTGTGGTGGTTTGCCTGGTCGCGTTTACGCCCGAGAGCTATCTGTCCTTTCCCACGCAACAATGGTCTCTGCGCTGGTTTCGAGCCATCGCCGATTACCCCGAGTTCATTCGAGCCTTCTGGCAGAGCGTCTGGCTGGGGGCACTGTCGTCCGCTGTGGCACTGCTGTTTTGTGTTCCGGCTGCCCTGGCGGTGGCCCGCCATCGATTTGTCGGGCGTGACGCCCTCATGGCCTTGTTTCAGTCGCCACTGATGATCCCGCATGTGGTGCTGGGAATCGCCTTTCTGCGGTTTTTTACCGAAATCGGACTGGCAGGCACGTTCACCGGGCTGGTCCTGTCCCACGTGGTCATTGTGTTTCCTTTTGCGCTGCGCCTCACCCTGGCGGCAGCCACCGGTATGAACCCCGCCATCGAACAGGCGGCAGCCTCTCTGGGTGCCTCCGCTCACGTCATTGTTCGACGGATCACCCTGCCCCTGATCGCACCGGGTCTGCTCAGCGGCTGGGCGCTGGCCTTCATCAATTCATTTGATGAAGTCACCATGTCAGTCTTCATAGCGACGCCAGGCACCGAAACGCTGCCGGTACGCATGTTTCTTTACATCCAGGACAATATCGATCCGTTGGTCACCTCGGTCTCGGCTGCGGTGATCGGCGTCACGGTTGTCGCCATGGTGGCGCTTGACCGCTTCTTCGGACTGGAACGACTCCTCATGGGCAAAGGCAGGGACGACGCTTGACCGTGCAAACAGCCGGGGTGAGCAGCGATTATCAGGTTGCGGTCATTGGCGGCGGCCTGGTGGGAGCAGGCATCGCCTGGGGTCTGGCTCGCGCCGGACAGCGCGTGGTCATCCTCGATGAGGGCGACCTTGCCGTGCGCGCTTCCCGAGGCAACTTTGCGCTCGTCTGGGTGCAGGGAAAGGGCTTCGGTCTGGCGCCTTACTCAGGCTGGACACTGGCTTCAGCCCGCGCCTGGCCCAATTTGGCTCAAGAACTGCGGGATCAGACCGGCGTGGATGTCAGTCTCGATCAGCCGGGCGGGTTCCACATCTGCCTGAGTGAGGCCGAGTTTGAAGGGCGGGCCCGAATGCTGAAGCAGTTTCACGCGCAACCGGGCGTGGCGCCCTACCAGACCGCTATGCTCGGCCGCAACGAGCTCACCAAGTACCTGCCCGACATCGGCCCCGAGGTGGTGGGCGCAAGCTGGTGCGAGTTTGATGGGCACGTTAACTCCTTGCGTCTTTTTCGTGCCTTTCATGAAGGCTTTCTGGCGTATGGAGGGCGCTATGTGCCCAATCGGCCAGTCGAGTCGATTACCCGGGTTGGAGGGCTCTACGAGATCCGCTCCAACCAGCAGGTCGCACGCGCCGAAAAAATCGTGCTGGCTGCCGGCAACGCCAACGCCACGCTCGCTCCCATGGTGGGCCTGCACGCACCCATGAAGCCAGAGCGCGGACAGATCGTCGTCACGGAGCGGGTTCGACCTTTTTTGCGCCACCCCTTGTCCACGATCCGACAGACCGACGAGGGCTCAGTCATGATTGGCGACAGTCGCGAGGAAGGCATTGACCCAGCGGCCATGAATATGCCCATCAACACGGTGATGGCCCATCGGGCCGTCCGTATCTTTCCGCTGCTGGCGCAGGTCAATATCGTGCGTACCTGGCGCGCGATTCGAGTCATGCCTGCGGACGGTTTTCCCATTTATGAAGAGTCTGATACGCATCCGGGAGCGTTCCTCACGACCTGTCATTCAGGGGTCACACTGGCCGCGGCTCATGCGCTTGTGCTGGCTCCCATGATCGCCAAGGGCCAGCTTGATGCACAGCAGCTGGCTCCCTTCAGTGCCCGGAGGTTTGATGTTCAAGCGCACTCATGACGATGGCCAAAGTATTGAGCTCACCATCGATGGCCAAACAATCCAGGCGCGTGCGGGCGAGACCGTTGCCGCAGCCTTGCTGCTCGCCGGTATCGACCACTTTCGGACGACGCCGGTCAGCGGGGCCCCCCGCGCACCTTACTGCATGATGGGCGTCTGCTTTGACTGCCTGGTGAAGATTGATGGCCTTGGCAATCAACAGGCCTGCATGATTGTGGTTCGTCCAGGGATGAGGGTTGAGCGGCAGCAGGGTCGACGGGAGTTGGGACAATGAGCGCCTGTCACGACCTCATCATCATCGGCGCCGGACCTGCGGGTCTGGCTGCCGCCGCCCTTGCCTGCCGCGCGGGCGTCGATACCCTGGTCATCGATGAGAACCCCTCGCCCGGCGGGCAGATCTACCGTGCCATCGAGCACACTCCGGTGCAAGACCGCGCCATCCTCGGACCCGACTATTGGCATGGCGCCGATCTGCTGGCCAAGGCGCGCGCAGCGGGTGTCCAGATTCAATCCGGGACCACGGTCTGGAGTCTGGACAGCGAGCGCGAAATCGGCGTGCTGCACCAGGGGCAGGCCCGCATGCTTCGTGCCCGTGAGGTCATCTTGGCCACCGGGGCACTCGAGCGTCCGTTCCCAATTCCGGGCTGGACGCTGCCCGGGGT
>JBIKMC010000228.1:0-5558 GCA_044359405.1 Burkholderiaceae bacterium | reverse complement strand
TGTGGAACATGATGTCGGCGCTGGCTCGCATATGTACCCGGCCTGGCGTGCTTGCCATGAGCTGCAGGGCATTATTACGTGGGTAAGGCGCCGTCCCATGCGGCTTTGCCGCAAGCGCCGCTTCGCTGGGTGGATCTTGCGAGCTTGATGCTGCTCGGAGCGCTCTGGGGCGGATCGTTTCTTTTCATGCGCATCGCGTCGCCCGAATTTGGGTCGCTGGCCTTGGGCGCAGTGCGAGCGGGTCTGGCCAGCCTGATTCTGCTACCCCTGTTGCTGATGCAGTCGGACGGGGTCCGGGCGCTCTTCGCCGCAGGCCGCAGGATTGCCTTGCTCAGTCTGATCAACACGACAATTCCCTTCGTCTTGTTCGCCTTCGCAGCCCTCTATCTGTCGACCGGTGCCTCGGCGATTCTGAATGCCATGGCACCCTTCTTCGCGGCCATCGTGGCCTGGGTCTGGATGAGCGAGCGAATGTCCCCGGCGGCGATCGTGGGGCTTGTATTGGGCTTTATCGGGGTGGTGGTGCTGATGGGAGGGCCGGGCGCGCTACGGGGCGACCCTTTCATGGCTGGCTTGGCTGCTGCAGGGGTTTTGCTGGCGACTTTTGGCTATGGTGTCGCGGTCAATTTCATGCGTCACCGCCTCAAGGGTGTGTCGCCTACAGCCGTTTCGACGGGCTGTCATGTATTTGGCGCTATCGTCCTGTTACCCCTCGGAGCGGCCGCCTGGCCTGTCAATCCGCCCAGCGTCATGGCCTGGGCCAGTGTCGGGGCCCTAGCGGCGCTGTCGACTGCATTGGCCTTCACGCTGTATGTCCGTCTGATCGCACGCATCGGGCCCACACGCGCAGTGACCTCCACCTTTCTAAGCCCAGCCTTCGGCATGCTGTGGGGAGCACTCTTTCTGGATGAGCCAGTGACGTTTGAGATGGTGGTGGGCGCCTCGGTGATTGTTCTGGGTGTGGCGCTGACGACAGGGCTGCTGGGCCGGCGCCGATGAGTCACTTGCACGAGAGTGGCTGACTTTCGCTAGAATTAGAGGCCTCGCGGGTGTAGTTCAATGGTAGAACCTCAGCTTCCCAAGCTGATGACGTGGGTTCGATTCCCATCACCCGCTCCAGTCAACGGTCCGAGAGCGTGTCTGAACTACTGGCCTATATTTCGCACCCAGACTGCACCCGCCATGAGATGGGGCTGCATCACCCTGAGTGCCCCGATCGTGTTCGAGTGATCCACGAGCGATTATTGGTTGCCGGGCTGTTGGATGTTTGCGTGCAGCACGAGGCGCCCCTGGCGACCCCCGAGCAGCTGGCCCGTGCACATGCGATGCACCACGTGCTTGAGATACAGGCCGCAGCGCCCGCAAGCGGTTATCGCGCTCTGGACCCTGACACAGCCATGAATGCTCATACCCTGCCTGCTGCCTTGCGGGCAGCAGGAGCGGGCGTGCTGGCCACCGAAGAGGTGCTGGCGGGTCGTGCGCGTCGTGCCTTCTGCAACGTTCGGCCGCCCGGGCATCATGCCACCCGTGAGGCTGCCATGGGCTTTTGTTTTTTCAACAATATCGTCGTGGCCATCCGCCACGCGCTGGATGTGTTGGGCCTGAATCGCGTGGCGCTGATTGACTTTGACGTGCACCATGGCAACGGCAGCGAAGATATCTTGGCTGGCGACGAGCGGGTGCTCATGGTGTCGAGTTTTCAGTCAGCGCTTTACCCCTTCAGTGGCGAGTCGCCGATGGCCGGCAATATGTGCAACGTGCCGTTAAAGCCGTACAGCGATGGCCAAGCGCTTCGGTCTGCAGTCCAGCATCATTGGCTTCCCGCCTTGAGTGCCTTTCGTCCGCAGATGCTGTTCATCTCGGCAGGCTTCGACGCGCATGGCGATGACGACATCAGTCAGCTTGTCTGGCGTGACGATGACTACGCCTGGGTCAGCCGCGAGCTGGTCGCGTTTGCCGATACGCACTGTGATGGACGTCTGGTCTCCATGCTCGAAGGGGGCTATCACCTTCCGGCGCTGGCGCGTTGCGTCGAGCGCCATGTGCGTGAACTCATGAATGTGGGACCACTCAGCTGAACTTGCGAAACAATGCATCCGGATCTCTCGGCGGCCTGCCTGATCTGCCCCGAACAGTCTTGCTACGCGACGGTCGTTGCTGCCGTTTGAGAAGAATTCGTGCCGATGATGCGCAGGCCTTGCAGGCTTTTATGGCTGCGTTGTCCGAACGGTCTGCGCATCATCGGTTTCTCGCCTCGGTGCATCAACTTTCTGAGAAGCAGCTGCGGCGTTTTACTCAGATTGAGGATGAACGTGAATGCGCCATGGTCGCCCTGGATACGCATGACTCTGGCGCCGAGGGCGCCATCGTGGGAAGTGCGCGTTACCTCATTGAAAGCACCGAAGGCGATGGCCCTGTCAGGGCCGAGTTCGCGGTCACGGTTGCCGATGCCTGGCAGGGCTTCGGCCTGGGTAAGGTTCTTATGCATGACCTGCTGAGTGCCGCCCGCGCTCGGGGCATCACCCGAATCGAGGGCCATGTACTGGCCGAGAATACGCAGATGCTGCACCTTGCCCGCAGGCTGGGTTTCAGTGTGCAGCCCGAGCCGGGTGATGCGGCCTTGCGACAGGTGGTGTTAGAAATCAGACATCCTGGTGATAACGAGTGACACGCTCGACTTCAGTACGTGAGCCCAGGATGACCGACACGCGCTCGTGCAGCTTGCTCGGCTGAACATCGAGGATACGCTGATGGCCATTGGTGGCTGCTCCACCGGCCTGCTCAACCAGCATGGCCATGGGATTGGCCTCGTACATCAGACGCAGCTTGCCGGGCTTGTCGGGTTCGCGGCGGTCACGCGGGTACATGAAAATGCCGCCGCGCGACATGATGCGATGAACATCTGCCACCATTGAAGCAACCCAGCGCATGTTGAAGTCCTGTCCGCGCGGACCCTCTTTGCCGGCGAGCAATTCATCGATATACCGCTTCACCGGTGGTTCCCAGTGGCGCGCATTCGATGCGTTAATCGCGAATTCGCGCGTGGTTTCAGGTATGCGGATGCCGTCCTGCGTAAGCAGCCAGCTGCCCGTCTCACGATCAAGGGTGAAGCAGGCGACACCGTCACCGACCGTGAGTACCAGTAGCGTAGAGGGGCCGTAGACCGCATAACCCGCTGCAAGCTGTTTATGACCGGGTTGCAGGAAAGCAGTGTCATCGGGTTCGCGATCTTCGGGGGCGCGCAATACCGAGAAGATTGTGCCGATGGAGACATTGACGTCAATATTGGATGAGCCATCGAGCGGATCAAACAGCAACAGAAACTCGCCTTTGGGGTAACGGTTGGGAATTTGAAAGGAATGGTCCATTTCTTCAGAGGCCATCGCAGCCAGATGACCTCCCCAGATGTTGGCCTCCATCAGGGTCTCGTTGGCGATGACATCAAGCTTTTTCTGGGCTTCGCCCTGTACGTTGTCTGAACCGGCCTCACCCAGAACACCGGCCAGCGCCCCCTTACCCACTGCGGTGCTGATGGCCTTGCAGGCTCGAGCGCAGACTTCGAGCAACAACCTGAGCTCAGCGGGGATGAGGCCTTTCGATCGCTCTTTTTCGACAAGATAACGCGTAAGACTGATTCGGGACATGGCCGCTTCCTTGAAGACCTCGACAGTTTAATTCACGCCGATTCAGCCAAGGCTTTGTTCACGATCTCAGCCACATCACGTGACAGTCCGGCATGCTCTGACACGCGTCGCAGGCTCTGCTGCATCGAGTGCTGAAGCTCAGGGGTGTATCGACGCCAGCGATCAAGCGCGCGTGCCAGGCGCGCGGCCACCTGCGGGTTGATGGCGTCAAGCGCCAGGACCTGATCGGCCCAGAACACATGGCCTGAACCATTGTCTACGTGAAATTCGGCCAGGTTCTGCGTGCAGAACGTAGTGATCAAAGCCCTGACCTTGTTCGGATTACGTATTGAAAATGCGCGGTGCCGCATGAGGGCAATCACCTGATCGAGCACCACGGGGTCGTCTGGCAGGCGATGGGCCGCTGCCTGAATCGAAAACCATTTGTCCATGACCAAAGGTTCATCGACATACTCAGCCTCAAATCGGGACAGAGCCTGTTGCCGAAGCGGGCCGCCCACTCGCATCAGAGCGGTGAGCGCGCCCATGCGGTCGGTCATATTGTTGGCGCTGTCGAACTGCGCCTGTGCGCCGGTTGCCGCTTCAGGTGCGCCGCTTTCGACCCACCAGGCCAGCGCATTGTTTCGAAGTGCTCGGCGGCCCATGGACTGAGTGTCGCCGCGCCATGGGCCCTGGTCGGCGAGCCGGTGGACGCATGCTTTCCAGTGTTTGCCCAGGCGTGTTGCGATGACCTTGCGCACGGCCTGGCGCGCATTTCGGAGGGCAGGTGGATCAATGGTCTCGAGTTGTTCGGCGATGTAGCCTTCCGCTGGCAGACTCAGGATCAGGTCTTTGTAGGCGGGATCAAGCGCATCATCGTCCAGGGTGCGGGCCCATGCCCCGATGAGCGCGGCGCAGCGATGGTCGGCGTCAGCCCCGGCAATCACATCGCGGATGCAGTCCAGCGCCAGGCGGTGAGAGGCTTCCCAGCGATTGAACGGATCGCTGTCGTGACTGGCCAGATGGGCAAGTTGCTCGTCACTCAGATTGATCTCGATGATGATGGGCGCTGAAAAACCCCGCCCCGCGGACACCACCGGTTGCGCGTGCACATCGCTAAAGCGCAGGCTCGCGCGCGCAGCTCGTAGATCAATCAGCACGCTACCGGGGATGTCAGACGGGCGAAGATGGGCGCGCGTGGCCTCGTCGGCCGCGTTCATTGGCAGATCGTTGCCGTCGGGGCCCACCAGGCCCAGAGCAAGCGGAATCTGAAACGGATCTTTGTGTGCCTGTCCGGGCGTGGGCGGACAACTTTGTTCAAGGTCCAGATGAAGCTCATTGTGCTGGGCGCTCCAGCGCGAGGTGATTTTGACACGGGGTGTTCCGGCCTGCGAGTACCAGCGACCGAACTGCCGCAGGTCGAGCCCGTTGGCATCAGCAATCGCCGCCATGAAATCGTCGCAGGTGACAGCCTGCCCGTCATGCCGCTGAAAGTAGACATCCATGCCGCGACGAAATCCATTTTCTCCGGCCAGTGTGTGCAGCATTCGGATGACCTCGGCCCCTTTTTCGTAGACCGTCACCGTATAAAAGTTGTTGATCTCCTGATACGCATCGGGCCGGATCGGATGGGCCATCGGACCGGCATCTTCTGCGAACTGCGCGGTGCGCAGAACCCTCACATCATTAATTCGTTTGACCGAGCGGGCGCTGGCGGCCGCCTGCGGCGAAGTGCACTGAGCGGCCATCATGTCGGCCGAAAACTGCTGATCACGAAAGACGGTGAGACCTTCCTTGAGTGTCAGCTGAAACCAATCGCGACAGGTCACGCGATTGCCCGTCCAGTTGTGGAAATATTCGTGCGCGACCACTGCCTCAACCGCCAGAAAGTCGGGGTCGGTCGCCAGGCGCGGATGGGCAAAGACGTAGCGCGTA
>JBIKMC010000034.1:0-18505 GCA_044359405.1 Burkholderiaceae bacterium | reverse complement strand
TCACCTGATACCACTGCGCCAGTACTTTTTCAGGATCGGAAAACCAGTGAAGGGCCAGGTTGGACCAGATCAGGTCCACACTGGACGGCGCCAAAGGCAATGCAGCCACGTCGGCCGCCACCAACCCGGCCAGCGGGCTTGCGCGTCGGCTGCGCCAGCGCGCCAGAAAACCTGAAGACTGAGGCGTGAGCAGGGCTTGTGCACTGGCCAGGCGAGACGATGCAAAGTCGACGCCGATGAGCTGTGCCTGTGGATAACGCTTTTTGAGCGCAAGCAGGCCAGCACCTTGACCACAGCCGGCATCCAGAACCACCGAGGGCTCCAGGCGGACGGGCTCAAGCCGCTGCAGCAGCGCACGCTCAAGCTCGCGGGCAACAAAGTCGTCCCCAGGCTGCCGGCCCGGGCGGCGTTCAAATTGCCGACGAACGGCCTTGGGGTCTAGCTCACAGGGAAGGGCCATGCGGCGCAGTATAGGCGGGCAAGCTGTTTGAATTCGGGTATGGCCCGATTCACTCAAGGTTTGCAGCAGATCGCCCGCCACGTCTTTGCGCGGGCTTGCGACGGGCTTCTCAGTCGCGTGTGCGCACTGTGCGAGGCCCCGCTGCACGGCAACGCCGCCGGGGTGGGCCTTTGCGTGCACTGCGGTCGAAGCCTGCCACGGCTGGCCGAACGCTGCCCGCGCTGCGCCGAACCCAGTTTGGCCGGCAGCGGTGAGTGTGGGCGCTGTCGGCGCGACCCGCCGGCCTTCACTGCCACACTGGTTCTGGCCGATTACGCGCCACCCGTCGATCGCCTGGTCCATGCCATGAAATTCCGTCGCGAGCGCTCGCTGGCGCGCCCCATGGGTCTTCTAATGGCCGAACAATTGGCGCAAGCGAGGGCGTCTCACAAAAGCACCCCGGATTCGCTCTTCAAACCGCTGGCACTGGTGCCGATTCCGCTATCGCCTGAGCGGCTTGTCCAACGCGGTTTCAATCAGGCTCAGGCGATCGCGCAGACGCTTGCCGATTCAAGCGGCGTGCCTCTGAACACGCGGCTGCTGAGGCGTGCGCGCCATACGCTCGCCCAGGCGGGGCTGAACCGGGGAGCGCGCCAGGGGAACATCGCGGACGCCTTCGAGTCCCTGATGCCCGTACCCGCGCGGGTTGCCCTGGTCGACGATGTCATGACCAGCGGTGCTACCCTGCGCGCTGCGGCGCTGGCACTTCAGCAGGCAGGCGCCCACTCCATCATCAATCTGGTTTTTGCCCGCACCGCCGCTGACCATGTTTCACGTCGTTCTGGTCCATCCTGAGATCCCGCCCAATACGGGCAACATCATCCGCCTGTGCGCCAATACAGGTGCCGTGCTGCACCTGATCGAGCCGCTGGGCTTTCCGATCGACTCCGCACGCATGCGCCGCGCGGGTCTGGACTATCGTGAATTCGCGGACCTCAGACGGCATGCCAGTTGGTCCGACTATCGGCGTGACGAGGCCCCCGAGCGTTGTTTCGCCCTGACCACTCGAGGGGGCCAGCCACCCAGTGAGGTTCGTTTTGAGCCGGGCGACGCACTGGTCTTCGGCAGCGAGACAGCCGGCCTGCCGGCCTCGGTACTGGCCGAGTTTGCGCCCGAACAACGACTGCGCCTGCCCATGCGACCCGGCAACCGCAGTCTGAACCTATCTAACGCGGTGGCCATCACCGTGTACGAAGCCTGGCGCCAGCATGGCTTCGAGGGCGGCCGCTGAGCACCGTCTCAGCCCGCGGGCCGAACGCAACTCTGAGCGATATGCTCCAGCAGTGGTTCAAGCGTCGGTTCATGCCGCAGCATATTGCGCTCGGTCGCACCCACGAAGCCTGCGGCCACGAATTCATCGCACACGCGCAGCAGGCTGTCGAAATAGCCCCGATGATTAAGCAGAGCCACCGGCTTGGCGTGATACCGCGTCTGCCTCAGGGTCAGGACTTCAAAGAGTTCGTCCAGCGTACCAAAGCCACCCGGCAGAACCAGAAAGCCGTCCGACTGCTCGACCATGCGCTGCTTTCGAACCGACATATCAGCAACCACTTCCAACTGGGTCAGGCCCCGGTGCCCCTGCTCGCGCAGCAGCATACCCTGCGGGATGATGCCCAGCACCTCACCGCCCGCCTGCAAGACGGCATCGGCCATAGCACCCATCAGGCCCAAGTGGCCCCCTCCATAAACCAATCGCCAGCCGCGCTCGGCAATCGCACGGCCGCAGTCGACCGCCAGCGCCCTGTGGGCCGGATCGTGCCCGCTGCGTGCCCCGCAAAACACGCACAGGCTGATGCGGTCAGACGCTTGGGGCTTCATGGATATGGACGCGGAGATGGGCACGGATACGGACGCGGGGGTGGGCGGGGGGCATGGGCCGGGCCTGAACAAGTGGGATGGCGCGATTTGCGCAATAAGCGCTAATCGTGCTCGTTTCGCGGCTCTCGGGCAAGCAGCCCCAGCACTGCCTCGCGGGCCGCTAGACGGCCCTGCAGCACCGCAACCACCGCCTCGAGAATAGGCATCTGGACACCGAGCCGATGCGCCAGGGACAGCGCCACCGGAGCGCAGACCACACCTTCAGCGACGTGCCCAAGATCAGCGATCGCCTGGTGCAAAGACATGCCCTGTGCGACGGCCAGGCCGACGCGCCGATTGCGCGACAGCGCGCCCGTGCAGGTGAGCACAAGATCGCCCAGGCCGGTGAGTCCCGTGAAAGTAGCGGCGCGGGCGCCCATGGCCAGACCCAGCCGCGTGATTTCGGCAAGACCCCGAGTAATCAGGGCAGCGCGAGCATTCATCCCCAGCTCAAGCCCGTCGCTGATGCCCGCAGCAATCGCCATCACATTTTTAAGCGCGCCCCCGAGTTCAACGCCAACCGGGTCGTCGCTCAGGTAAACCCGAAGCCCCCCGTGGTGCAGGCTTTGCCGCGTCGCGGAAACCAGGGCCGGATCGCCGCTGGCCAGAGTAAGCGCGGCGGGCAGTCCCGCCGCCACCTCCTGGGCAAAACTAGGCCCGGACAGGGCTGCCCCCGGCAACATGCCCAAAACCGGTCGGGCCAGTTTATGCGGCAGCTCACCCGTCTGGGCATCCATTCCCTTGCACAGCCAGACCGCACCCACACAGCTGGCGGGCAGCCGCGGAACGAGCTCGCCCAGGAGCGTGCGCAGGCCAGACATGGGCACGCCGAGAACCGCCAGCGAGGGTCCCTGCGCCAGCCAATGACACGCCTGAGCCAGATCATCGCCGAGCACAAGGGCTGACGGAAGAGGCACACCGGGCAGGTAGCGTACATTCTCGCGGCTGCGTGCCATCAGAACGCGCTGCTCGCCATCTCGAAGCCAGAGCAGTGTCTGACCCTGCCGGGCCGCATGGCAGGCAACCGCCGTACCCCAGGCACCGCCCCCGAATACCGCGGTCCTCACGTCCAGTCACCACGAGGCCAGAGCACCGTCTGGCCGCTCAGATGCCCCACAGGTCACCTACGCGCATGTAGCCCAGCGTGCCATCTGCGTGGCGAACGTTGACCCATCCCGGCTCGGAGGCCGGCTCGACGAACTGCAGAATCACCCCACGCTCGAACCGCATGACCAGCTCGGCGGACTCATTGGGCTGCTCATACGCCTGGGTGGCAACAGCAGTCATAACGGTGTGAATGCCCGATAGGTCGGTGCGCCGGATCCAGAGTACTGCAGCGTCAATGTCCTGAACCTTCACCCACTGGCCAAGGCTTGAGATGACCAGCAGCGGCGTGCCGCGCACGACGATGAAGCGGCGATCCGCGTACTCAGAGGGCCCATCAAACAAGACAGCGGCCTCGGCACCAACAGAACGGTACTCGGCACCGACCACGGGCCATGCCGTTAACAGCGAAACAGCCAGCGCAGCCGCGCGCGCCAACAAGCCTCGGGGCAGCCGCTGCGTCGGCGTGGCCATGAGCCAGCCCCGCGCCTGCGCCTGCTAACGGGCGGAATCGGGGATGATCAGACCCGACCCCTGCTGCGACTGTTCCTGCGCAAGCCGCTGCTGGTACACCGCTTCAAAGTTGATTTCGGCCAGATGAATGGGCGGGAAACCCGTTCGCTGGATGGCGTCGGCAAGATTGGCGCGCAGGTAGGGAAAAATAATGTTGGGGCACACCACGTTAAGCAGGATGGGCATCTGCTCATCGGGCACATTGCGAATCTCGAAAATGCCCGCCTGCGCCGCCTCGACTAGAAATGCGGTCTTGTCGCCCGACCGGGTGGTCACCGTCACCGTGACCACGATTTCCTGGATGCCATCGACCACGGCGGCGCTGGCCACATCAAGCTGCACATCGACGGACGGTTGTGCCGACTCCAAAAAAATCTGCGGCGCGTTGGGCAGCTCAACCGACATGCCCTTGAGGTACATGCGCTGAATCGAAAATACCGGGCCTTCCTGCGCCTGTTCTGTCATGGCTTTGATTCCTGGGTTCTGAAAAGTGCGACCGTGCCTGAGCGCGCGCCGCCGGGAGTCAGGCCGCCAGCAGCGGCTTGAGCTCGCCTGCACCGTCGCAGGCGTAGAGATCGTCGCATCCGCCGATGTGCCGATCGCCGATAAAAATTTGCGGTACCGTGCGGCGCCCCGTGCGCTGCATCATCTCAGCCCGACGGTCAGGTTCGAGATCGACCCGGACTTTTTCAATGTCGGATACACCGCGCTCACGCAGCAACTGCTCGGCGCGCACGCAGTAGGGGCAGGACGCGGTGCAGTACATCAGGACACGGGCAGCCATGCTGGTTTCCAACTATTTGACGACAGGCAGACCGGCCTGTCGCCAGGCATTCAGACCGCCATCGAGGTTGAAGACATCCTGACGGCCTGCCTTGCGCAGACTGGCCGCCGCTTTGGCCGAACGAGCTCCGGTGGCACAGCAGACGATAACCGGGCGCCCGGCCGGCAGATCCCCCGCGCGCCGCTCAAGGTCATCCAGCGGAATATTGCGGGCATTGGGTAAATGGCCGGACTCAAACTCGCCGGACGCTCGCACATCGAGCACGATGGCATTGGTGTCGTTAATGAGGCGCGTTGCACCCAGTGTGTCGAGCGAGGCGCCCGCCGTGCGTTTCATGATGAAAGGCCACAGCAGCATGCCGCCCGAGACAAAGGCGATGGCGATCAGAAAGATGTTTTCGGTAACAAATGTCACGACAAACCTTGACCCGCCACAATTGAGGGACGCCGATTATAAGATACCGGCCTAAAAGCCCGAGGAATGCAACCCGCCATCGGCTCGATCGCACCAGCCACGGCTGATAAGAAGGACTCCGGTCATCATGATCCACCGCCTTGTATTGCTGCGCCACGGCGAGAGCCAGTGGAACCTTGAAAACCGATTTACCGGTTGGACGGACGTCGACCTGACCCCCCAGGGGCTGGAGGAAGCGCGTCGCGCCGGAAAACTGCTTGCCGATGAGGGGTTTGAGTTCGACCTGGCATTCACCTCGGTGCTCAAGCGTGCGATCCGTACTCTGTGGACCGTGCTCGACGAAATGGACCGTATGTGGATTCCGGTGCATCAGCTGTGGCGCCTGAACGAACGTCATTACGGTGCGCTTCAGGGCCTGAACAAGGCGGAAACCGCAGCCCGATTCGGCGACGAACAGGTTCTGATCTGGAGACGCGCTTACTCGATAGCGCCCGACCCTCTACCCGACGGCGATCCACGCGGCGCCGAGCATGATCCCCGCTATCAGTCGCTGGCAGCGGCCGACATTCCCCGCACCGAATGCCTGAAGGACACGGTGGCCCGGGTAATTCCAGCCTGGCGCGAGCACATCGCCCCGGCCGTGCGCGCGGGCCGACAGGTGGTCATAGCCGCCCACGGCAATTCGCTGCGGGCGCTCATCAAATACCTGGAAGATGTAAGCGAGGACGAGATCGTGGGTCTGAACATCCCCACTGCGCGACCCATGGTCTACGAACTCGACGAGCAGCTGCGCCCCATTCGGCGCTACTACCTGGGCGACGCCGCCGAGATCGCTGCCGCCACCGCCGCAGTGGCGGCCCAGGGTAAAGCGGGCGCTCGCTGAGCAACCGCCGCCTGAGCGGCAGGCCAGTCCACGCCGCAAGCCAAGCAGCCCGCTCTGTGCGCCCCCCTACCGATCGAACAACCCCGACCCATACCACGCCATGACCAAGCCGCTTTACCTGGATGACGACACCGTACGTCGGCTGCTACCCGTACCGGAGGTGCTTGCGGCCATGCGCGACGCGCTGATGCAACTGTCGGCCGGCGAGGTGGTGCAGCCCCTGCGCATGGTGATGGAGGTGCCCGCCGAGAGCGGGTTCTTTCTGCTCAAGCCAGCTCTCACCGGGCGGGCTTTGGCGACCAAGCTCATCAGCTTCATTCCGGGCAATTCCGCACGCGGCCTGCCCACGCTGCTGGCAACTGTGGTGCTGATGGACCCCAACACCGGTCAGACCCTGGCCGTGATGGATGGCACCTGGCTGACCGCTCTGCGCACTGCCGCCGTGACTGCGGTGGCTGCCGATGCGGTGGTCGACAATGCCCCGAAGGTGGTGGCCCTTCTGGGCAGCGGCGTGCTGGCCAGGACCCATGCGCTGACTTTGCGGGCCATCCGCCCGGTGAGGGAAATCCGCGTTTGGAGTCGCGATCCGGACAATGTGCGCCGCTGCGCCCAGGACATCGCCGGCGTGGGCTGCGCCAGTGCCGAAGCCGCCGTCCGCGACGCCGACATCGTCATCACCGTCACCAACGCCACCGAACCTGTCCTGAAAGGCGCCTGGATCAAGGCCGGCGCCTTCGTCGGGGCCATCGGAGCGCCACGGCCGAACTGGCGTGAACTCGACGATGAGGCCATGCGCAACTGGGTGCTGGTCGATAGCCGCGAGTCAGCTGAGAAAGAGGCCGGTGACATTATCGGATCGGGAGCATCCATTCAGGCTGAG
The DNA here is from genome assembly GCA_044359405.1 of Burkholderiaceae bacterium. Taxonomy (GTDB): domain Bacteria; phylum Pseudomonadota; class Gammaproteobacteria; order Burkholderiales; family Burkholderiaceae_E; genus SYIM01. Next base: position 11,571 of record JBIKMC010000034.1, on the reverse strand, counting down.
ATCGGCGAGGTGCTTCTGGGCATCGCGCCCCGCCCCCCCTCCGGCTGCACGGTGGTGTTCAAGGCTTTAGGTCAGGCCGTCGAAGACGCTTTGGCGGCCCGCCTGGTTTACGAGCGCGCGATCGCGCAGCCAGAGACCGACGGCTGAATCCTGCAATCTGTCGGGACTCCCACCCGGGCCGCGCGCAGCAGGTTTATACTCGGTCGCTATGAAATTCAAGCTCAAATCCATCGGTTTACTGGCGGCTGGTGCGCTGGCGGGCGTACTGGTCAGTTTTGGCCTTACCGCGGTCGCGCAGCGCGAAGCGCGTTCGCCTCTTCCGCTCGAAGAGCTGCGTCAGTTCGCCGACGTCTTTGGCGCGGTCAAGGCCAACTATGTTGAGCCCGTCACCGACAAAAAACTGATCACCGAAGCCATCAGCGGCATGCTGTCCGGGCTTGACCCGCATTCAGCTTACCTTGATGCCGATGCGTTTCGCGAACTGCAGGTCGGCACTCAGGGCGAGTTTGGCGGTCTGGGCATTGAGGTCGGCACTGAAGACGGCTTTGTAAAAGTCATTTCGCCCATCGAGGGAACGCCCGCCGCCCGGGCGGGTGTCAAAGCCGGTGATCTGATCATCAAGATTGATGACACCCCCACCAAGGGGATGCCGCTCAATGACGCTGTCAAAATGATGCGCGGCAAGCCCAAGACCATCATCACGCTCACGCTCAGCCGCAAGGGCGAGCCGCAGCCCGTCATCGTGCAGATAACCCGCGACGTGATCCGCGTCCAGTCGGTCAGGTCGAAAGTGATCGAGCCTGGCTATGGCTATGTCCGCATCACCAACTTCCAGGAACACACGGTCGAGCACCTCATTCGACATCTCGACACCTTGGATAAACAAGGGGCGCTGGCCAAGGGGCTGGTGCTCGACCTGCGCAACGACCCGGGTGGCCTGCTGCACGGAGCGGTCGGTGTGTCGGCGGCATTCCTGGCGCCCAAGATCACGGTGGTGACCACCGAGGGCCGCAACGAAGATGCTCGTCGCAAGTACGTCGCCAGCCCTGAAGACTATCTGCGCGGCGGCCGGGAAGACTTCGTCGCCAAGGCGCCGGCGCTGTCCAAAACAGTGCCCATGGTGGTGCTGGTCAACGGGGGCTCGGCATCAGCCTCAGAAATCGTGGCGGGCGCCCTGCAGGATCACAAGCGCGCCATCGTGCTGGGCACCCAAACCTTCGGCAAGGGCTCGGTGCAATCGATTCTGCCCCTGTCCAGCTCTACCGCCATCAAGCTCACCACAGCCCGTTACTACACGCCAGCGGGCCGCTCGATTCAGGCCAAGGGCATTGCACCCGACCTGCTCGTCGAAGAAACCCCCGAGGGCGACCTGAACAACTTCCGCGTGCGCGAAGCCGATCTGTCCCGCCACCTGTCCAACGGTCGCGAAAAAGAAGAGCCCTCCCCCGGCACGGCCCCCAGAACGGTTCCTCTGCCGGAAGGTACACGTGATCGCAAGCCCACTGAATTCGGCGGCGCCGACGACTACCAGCTCAATCAGGCCCTCAACCATCTCAAGGGTCTTCCCGTGGCGGTGGCGAAACCCAAAGAGGCGGCAGCCGCGGCCGGTAGCCCGCAGCCCAGTCGCTGAGCAGACGGCGTCGTCCGGCGTACTGCCCCCGGCGACGTCCCGGCGAGTACTCGAATGAGCGCACACGGTGCACACCATAGCGGCAACGGCATGAACGACCGCCAGCTGCTGCGTTACAGCCGCCATATTCTGCTGGACGAAATCGGCATCGAAGCGCAGGAGCGTCTGCTCAAGTCCACCGCCCTGGTCGTGGGCGCAGGGGGGCTTGGTTCGCCTGCCGCGCTTTACCTGGCCGGTGCCGGCGTGGGTCGCATCCTGCTGGCCGATCCCGATGAAGTTGATCTCACCAATCTTCAGCGTCAGATCCTGCACCGAGAGCGCAGCATCGGCGAGCCCAAGGTGCAATCAGGGCAGCGAGCGCTGGCCGAGCTCAATCCTGATGTCGAAGTCATTGCGTTGCATGCTCGACTGAGCGGCGACGCACTGGCCCGGGCAGTCGCCCAAGCCGACGTCGTACTCGATTGCTGCGATAACTTCGCCACCCGTCATGCGGTCAACCGTGCCTGCTTCGCAGCGCGGGTACCCCTGGTGTCAGGTGCCGCCATCCGTTTTGACGGACAACTGGCGGTCTTTGATCCGCGCCGGGATGACAGCCCCTGCTATCACTGCGTGTTTCCACAGGACCAGGCACCTGAAGAGGTGCGTTGCGCCGTCATGGGCGTGTTCGCGCCGCTGACCGGTGTCGTTGGCACCCTGCAGGCTGTCGAAGCGCTCAAGCTGCTTGGCGGCTTCGGCATACCGGCCGTCGGTCGGCTGCTGCTCATCGCCACCCACGACCTGCGCTTTGATGACATCCGTCTCACCCGCGACCCGGCCTGCGCGGTCTGTGGGCGTGCTACAAGCTCTCCCATCTGACCACCAGCACCATGTCTGCTCTCGACATCGAGTTCTGTGAGCTGCCCGCCCAGTGCGAGGCCTTGCGACTGAAGATACGCGGCTTTCTCGAGCAACACCTGAAGTCGCTCAGCGCGACCGAACGCGCACGCAACTGGATGCGCTTCGATGCCGACTTCAGCAAAAAGCTTGGCGCGGCGGGCTTCATCGGCATGACCTGGCCCAGGCGCTACGGCGGTCAGGAGCGCTCCACGCTCGAGCGCTATGTGGTCATGGAAGAACTGCTTGCGGCCGGCGCGCCGGTGGCCGCGCACTGGATCGCAGAACGTCAAAGTGCGCTGTTACTCATGCGGCTATCGCCCGAAGATCATGCGCCCCGGCTGGTGCCTGGCATCGCACGCGGCGAAACCTATTTTTGCATCGGCATGAGCGAACCCGACTCAGGATCTGATCTGGCCTCGGTGCGCACGCGTGCCGTTCAGGTCCCGGGCGGATGGCGCATCGACGGCCGTAAAGTCTGGACCTCCAACGCGCACCGTTGCCACTGGATGATCGCACTGGTTCGAACCGGCGATCGGGGCGACAGTCGGCATGAGGGCCTCTCACAGTTCCTGATCGACATGGCAAGCCCCGGCATCACGGTTCGGCCCATCATCAACCAGATCGGGGAGCACGATTTCAACGAAGTCACCCTGGACGGTGTGTTCGTCCCCGATCACCATCTCATCGGTGCTGAGGGCGATGGCTGGAATCAGGTCACGGCCGAGCTTGCCTATGAACGCAGCGGGCCCGAACGTTACCTGAGCAGCACGCAGCTGCTGCTGGAGATGGTGGCGGCCGCTCAGGCTGACCATCCCCAGCAGGCGCAGACCTTAGGGCGGGTGCTGGCTCGGTATGCCACGCTTCGGCAGATGTCGCTGGGTGTCACCGGCATGCTGGCACGCGGAGACAATCCATCGCTCGCAGCCGCGCTGGTCAAGGATCAGGGCGCACTCATTGAACAGGCGATGCCCGAGATCGCGCACGAGCTCTTCGCCGAGGCGGCGGACCCTGGCAGCACGCTGGCTTTGGTGCAAGCCTATACGGCCCTGGCTGCACCCTCGTTCTCGCTGCGTGGTGGCACGCGTGAAATCCTGCGCGGCATGATCGCGCGCGGCCTGGGCCTGAGGTAAACCCGGTGAGCGATACGAATGAACACCATCTGATCGAGGACAGCGTTGCCCGGCTCTTCGCGGGCGAAGTGTCCCGCGTCACCCTTGAAATGGCCGAACGCGCCGAGTGGCCCGCCGCGCTCTGGCAGGCCAGCAACGACGCGGGGCTAGGCCTTGCGCTTGCTGCGGAGTCGGCTGCAGGCCTTGGGCTGGGCTGGCGTGGCTGCTACCCTATTCTGCACGGCCTCGGCTATTGGCAGGCGCCTATTCCTCTGTCTGAAACGCTGGTGGCGGCGCACCTGCTGGGCGCCGCCGGGGTGCCTCTTCCTCGCCCCCAGCAGAGCGAGGCGATTGCGCCCATTGCACTGGTTGACGAACACACTGCCAGCGCCCTGCGCCTCACGACGGCCGCCTCAGCGGCCGCTCAAATCGATGGCACGACAGGCCCGGTGCCCTGGGCACGCTGGTGTGATCATGCCCTGATCGGTCTGTCGAATGGCCGCTGCGCGCTGCTTGCGCTCAAGAACAACCCGCAGGCTCGTCTGACACTGGGTGTCGACAGCGCCGGCATGCCGGCTGATCGTCTGACACTGTCTTCATCACCCTGCATCGCCCTATTCGAGCCCTCGCTCGGCAGCGCTCCAATCAGACTGCTGGGTGCCGCCGCGCGGGCAGCCATGATGAGCGGCGCCATGCAGTGGACGCTTGAGCAATCAGTGCACTATGCGCAAGACCGCGTGCAGTTCGGCAAGCCCATCGGACGTAATCAGGCCTTGCAACAATCCCTGGCCCTTCTGGCTGGCGAGGTCGCCGCTTCGCGCATGGCCGCTCAGGCGGCTTGTGCTGATCTGGACGCCGTGGACCTTGGTGCCGCCGCCCGATTCAGTGTGGCCGTGGCCAAGATCCGCGCGGGCGAGGCCGCCGGCCATGCCATTGCCATCAGCCACCAGATTCATGGCGCCATGGGTTTCACCCGCGAACACGCCCTGCAGTTCGCCACCCGCAGGCTATGGTCATGGCGTCGGGAATTCGGCACCGAAAGCTGGTGGGCTGAACGCCTTGGGCAGGCGGCCATCGAGCGGGGCAGCGCCAGCCTGTGGCCTGCGATCACCTCACGCGAGCTTGATCCGCTCGCCTGAAGCGCCGGCTGACCGACATCGCGAACGGCCCCCATCCAATGCCCTGGGGGCAATAACTGCGGCGCTGACACGTTCAACCAGGCTCCAGTCTGCGGCCATGCCTGAACTCGAAACGCTGGCAGCCCTCTCGCGGTTGCGCAGACGCCTGCGACATGCCAGCATCGAAAACTCTTCTTCTTGCGGAGTCTGTCGCCATGGCGGGTCTGTACTTTGAGCAATTCGTTGTAGGGCATGTGTTCAAACATGCGGTCACCCGCACCATCACCGAGGCTGACAATACGCTGTTCTCGGTCATGACCTTGAATATGCAGCCGCTGCACCTCGATGCGCACTTCGCGGCGCAAACCGAGTTCGGCCAACGTCTGGTCAACAGTCTTTTTACGCTGGGGCTGGTCATCGGCATTTCGGTCAGTGACACAACCCTGGGCACCACCATCGCCAATCTGGGCATGGACGACGTGCGTTTTCCAAAGCCCCTGTTTCACGGCGACACCGTTCATGTTGAGACGCAGGTCATCTCGGTCCGCGATAGCCGCTCGCGACCGAACGCCGGTATTGTCGAGTTCGAGCACCGAGGCTTCAATCAGCATGGCGATCTCATATGCTCCTGCCGACGCTCGGCCTTCATGCGCCGCACGCCCGAAGTTTGAGCTTTACAGCACCCGCATCTTGAGGGATTCGACATGGACTTTTCGCTAAGCGACGACCAGCAACGTATCCGCGAAGCGATCGCCAAGCTGTGCGCCAATTTCGACGACGCCTATTGGCTTAAACGCGACCGGGAGGGTGGCTTTCCCGAGGATTTTTTTCAGGCTATGGCCCAGGCCGGTTGGCTTGGTATCTGCATTCCTCAAGCCTACGGGGGCTCTGGGCTCGGCGTCACCGAGGCGGCCATCATGGCGCGCACCATCGCCGAGTCAGGCGCCGGCATGAGTGGTGCCTCGGCGGTACACATCAATATTTTCGGTCTCAATCCGGTCGTGGTGTTTGGTACGGAAGAACAGAAGCAGCGCATGCTGCCGCCGATGGCGGCCGGCGCAGTCAAGGCCTGCTTTGCCGTCACTGAGCCCGATACCGGACTGAACACCACACAGCTCAAGCTTCGCGCCGTTCGCCAGGGCGATCGATACGTGGTGAATGGGCAAAAGGTGTGGATATCGACCGCGCAGGTTGCCCACAAGATTCTGCTGCTGGCGCGCACCACCCCGCTTGAAGTCGTACGCAAACCGACCGAGGGGCTATCGCTGTTCTATACCGACTTTGACCGCACACGAATCACGGCTCGCGAAATCGAGAAAATGGGCCGTAAGGCGGTTGACTCCAATGAACTGTTCTTTGAAAACTTCGAAATCCCCGAAGCGGATCGCATCGGCGAAGAGGGGCGCGGCTTCGAATACATCCTGCACGGCATGAACCCCGAGCGCATCCTGATCGCGGCCGAGGCGATCGGTCTGGGTCATGCGGCACTGGCGCGCGCCACGGCCTACGCGCGCGAACGCGTGGTGTTTAACCGCCCCATCGGCAAAAACCAGGCCATACAACACCCCCTGGCGCGCAACTGGATGGAATTGGAATCTGCCTGGCTCATGACCTTGCAGGCCGCCTGGCAGTACGATCGCGGTGAGTCATGCGCAGCCGCGGCCAATGCGGCCAAGTATCTGGCCGGCGAGGCGGGCTTTTCGGCCTGCCAGCAGGCGGTCATGACCCATGGCGGCTTCGGCTATGCGCGCGAATACCATGTTGAGCGCTACCTGCGCGAAGTCATGATTCCACGCATCGCACCGGTCAGCCCACAGCTGGTTCTGTGCTTCATCGCCGAACGGGTGCTGGGCCTGCCCAAGTCTTACTGAGCGGGAGTGCATCATCGCAAGTCCTGATCTCACCCGCTTTATAAGGGCGGGTGACACAGTCGTCTGTGGTCAACTCTGTGGTGAACCGGTCACCCTGACGCGCGCGCTGCTTGCGCAGGCTCAGGCCATAGGTCCGCTCAAGCTGTTCCTGGGCGCCGTTGCATCCGACACCTTCGACACGGGCGTACCCGACTGCATTGAACTGGGCGGCTACGGCATCATGGGCCGATCGGCGCGCGCGTTCTCGGCCCGCGCCGGCAGCGTGTCCGGCATCGTCGCGGCGCCCTATCGCGAGATCGAGCAGGCTTTTGCCAACGGCCAGATGCGTGCCGACGTGGTGCTCATTCAGCTGGTTCGTTCTCCCGATGGCAGCCGCCTGGGCCCAAGCCTTGCCAATGATTATGTTGCGGTAGCTGCAAGGCACGCACGCTGCGTCATCGCCGAGGTCCACCCGGACGCACCCTGGTCACAAGGCGCCGAGCTTTCATCCCAAGTGCGGATAGACCTGCAGATCACCAGCCAGGCTCCGCTGGTGCACGCGCCAACGGTCGATGCCGATGCAACTGAACTGCGTATCGCTCAGCACATCGCGCAAATCATCCCCGATGGGGCCACACTACAAACTGGTATCGGTGCGCTACCCGATGCGGCGCTGCGGGCTTTGAAAGGGCACCGCAGGCTGGGGCTGCACACCGGTTATGTGGCCGACACCGCCATTGAGCTGATCGAGCGCGGAGTCATCACCAATGAAGCGAAGACAATCGATGCGGGCATGTCGGTCAGCAATACCGTCGGTGGCACGGCAATCACCCATCGCCATCTGCACAATAACCCGGCTTTTCGACTGATGCCCGCCGCTTACACGCACCACCCGGCAACCCTTGCCCAAATCGACCAGCTTTACACGATCAACACCGTGCACGAAGTCGATCTGACCGGGCAGCTCAACAGCGAACATGACGGCCGCAACTGGCGCGGCGGCGTTGGCGGCCTGAGCGACTTTATACGCGGCTCGCGACTGTCGCAGGGTGGGCGCAGCATCATCGCGCTGGCGTCCAGTTCACGAGACGGGCGGCGCAGTCGCATCGTGCCGCGCATCAATAGTGGCCAGATCGGCGTTGCACGCAGTGACACTGATCTGGTGGTCACCGAATGGGGCGTCGCAGATTTGCGCTTTGCCGATCTGGGTGAGCGCGCACGGAGACTGATCGCCATCGCAGACCCCAAATTTAGAGAAAACCTTACCCGGGCCTGGCACGAATCCTTGCACGGCACCACACCCGCTTGACCCGCGCGGGTTCAGCGCCATCCTCACCGCTTTAGAGCACGAGCGCCTTCAGCGTTTTCTGGGCGGGTCGTGGTCTTGCAGTAACGCAGTCAGTCTTTGGGTCAGCTCGCGCTGGCGCGTGAGCAGTAGCAGTGCCGAGGCAAGTCCGACCACACCAAAGGCGGTCAGCGCAAATTGTGGCCCGGTACGCGCTGCCAGCCAGCCCAGCGCAAGACTGCCCACAGGCATCATGCCCAGAAAGGCCATGATGTATACCGCAATCACGCGACCCCGCAGGCGATCATCGCTCAGGCTCTGCAACACCGTATTGGTCCCTGCAGCGGTGACGATGATGCCAAAGCCCACAGCCACCAGCGATGCGCCCGCCACACCGGTGTTGGACGTCAAGGCAAAACAGATCAGCCCCAGGGCTGCGGCCAGTGAAGCCAGATTGATGACAACACCGAGTCCACGAACCGATGGTCGCGCAGCCAGCATCAGCGTGCCCGCGAGCGCCCCGGCTCCTGCACAACTGACCAACAGGCCCTGCAGGCTGGCGTCGCCACCATGAATATCCTGGGCAAAGATAGGCATCAAGGTCTGATAAGCCGGAGCGGTCAGCGACATCAGCACCAGATTGAACATGAGTACGCGCGCGGGCCAGAGCGTCCATACCCATGAAAAACCCTCGAGCAGATCGCGCCGCCATGCTCGCCCCGAAGGCTGGGGAGGCTGGGCGGGCAGCCGAAACATGGAGATCAGCACCGCCAGGAATGACACGCCATTGAGCAGAAAGCACCAGCCCTCACCCAGCACATCGAGTAGCAGTCCCGCGAGCGCTGGCCCCACGAAGCGGGCCAGGTTCATGATGAGCGAATTCAGGGCAATCGCATTGGGCAACTCGGACCGCGTTGGCACCATCACGGTTAAAAGTGCCTGACGCACAGGCGCATCGAAGGCAGCCGCAATGCCCTGCACCAGAGCCAGTGCAATGACGACGCTGACTGTCACCGAGCCGGTGAAGGTGAGCAGGGCCAGCACCATGGCCTGCGCCATCTGAATGCCCTGAGTCAGGATCACCAGGCGCCGTCGATCAACCCGATCGGAGACGATGCCGGCTGCCGGCATCAGCACCAGCATGGGAATGGACGTGGCAAACACCACCGTACCTAGCATGACGGCAGAACCGGTCAATCGATAAACCAACCAGGACAGCGCGATGCTTTGCAGCCAGAACCCGATGAGCGAAATAGTCTGGCCGATGAAGTAATGCCTGAACGGCCGATGCGACAGGGAGCGGAAAACTTGCACGCCGGGCGCGGTATGCGGGCCGCGTGCCTAAGCGGCCCGTGCGCGGCCGGTTAGCGCCTGGCTCATGTAATCAACACCGGCAATTGCTGCTCAAGCGCCTCAGCAGGCATGCGCTTGAAGCCGCTCTTGGCAAAACGCAGCCAGCGCCCCAGCACGAAAGCGATGACCACCGCAGCCCGATGAGAGGCGTCGGTGGCAGCAGGCAGACGCTCTTGTGCGATCGCTTCACGAAACGCCTGCCGCAACGAGGTTTCGATGCGATCGATCAGCTGATTGATGCGATTTTGCAGACGATCATCTTCAGTCACCAGAGCATCGCCCACCAGCACACGAGTCATGCCGGGGTTACGTTGCGCAAAGGACAGCAGCATGGCCACGATGTCACGCAACTGCAGCAGGGCGTCGGGCTGCGCCGAGGTAATCTGGTTGATCAGGCCGAAGATGGTCGATTCGATGAACTCGATCAGCCCTTCAAACATTTGCGCCTTGCTGGCGAAGTGCCGGTACAAAGCCGCCTCAGAGACCTGCATACGTCCGGCCAGAGCGGCCGTGGTGACTCGTTCGCCACCGGGCTCTTGCAGCATTTCAGCCAGCGTCTGAAGAATCTGCAGGCGACGTTCGCCGGGCTTCAGTCGTGCAGCGCGCGTCGCAAGGGCGTTGGGCTGATCCATGACGGCTAAGGTTTGGGTGGCTTCGCCAGAGGGCAAAACCCGCTATACATTGGAACGCCGCGGCAAGGCCCGTCGCGGCAGATGATCGAATGATTGTACTTGAATGCCGATTCGGCGCGCTGAGCCCGCACGCGGCCGGGCTGCGGCGGGGCGCGATCCGTGCGTGATACCGGTGACCAGCACCGTAGTGATGCCCAGGGCGCGCGCCGAGTTCAGATTGGCAATGGTGTCTTCGACCATCACGCAGCGCGAAGGGTGCGCACGCACACGGGCCACAATACGTCGCAGCATGGCGCGCGACGGCTTGGGCTGCAGACGCCCCGCAAAACGCATGGTCTCGACCGGCACGATCCCTTCAATAAGGGCTGCAATGCCCAGCAACTGCACGACCCGACGCGCATAGTCGTGCGGCGCATTGGTGACGATCAGTCGACGACCTGGCAGGCGCGCCAGTGCGGCATGCAGACGACGATCGCGACGCACGATCTGGTGCAGGTCAGGAAACGGGTGGGTCTCGCGCAAAAACTCATGTGGATCGACCCCGTGGTGCGCCACCATGCCCAGCAGCGTGGCGCCGTAGCGCCGCCAGTAAGCCGAGCGCACCGCACTGGCCTGCTCAGGCTCAAGCTTGAGAGTGCGGGCCACGTAATCGGTCATGGCGCGGTTGATGCGCGGCATGATCACCGGCATGGCATCGTGCAGGGTGTTATCCAGATCGAGCAGCCAGGTTCTTGCCCTCTGGGGGCCGCCAACCGCTGCAGACTCGTGACGTGGCGCCAGTGCATAACGCAGCGGCGCGCGCAGGCGCCGCATCAGTGACTGCGAATCATGGTGCCCACACCATGATCAGTCATGATCTCAAGCAGCAAACAGTGGTCGACCCGGCCATCGATGATGTGCACCGAATTGACGCCCGCCTTGGCCGCATCAAGGGCCGAGGCGATTTTGGGCAGCATGCCACCTGAGATGGTGCCGTCGGCAAATAATTCATCAATGCGCTTGGCGGTAAGCCCGGTGAGCAGCTTGCCCTGCTTGTCGAGCACCCCAGCGGTGTTGGTGAGCAGCACCAGCTTCTCAGCCTTGAGCACCTCGGCGACCTTGCCCGCCACCACATCGGCATTGATGTTGTAGGTCTCACCCTCGCGACCTGACCCGATCGGGGCAATGACTGGAATAAAGCCGTTACCGGTCAGCGTATGAATGATGCCCGGATCAATCGACTCAATTTCGCCGACCTGACCGATGTCGATCGCCTCGCCGGGCTGATCAGGCGAGCGCATCAACAGCTTGCGAGCCCGAATGAGACCGCCATCCTGGCCGGTCAGGCCAACCGCGCGGCCGCCGGCATGATTGATGAGCTCAACAATCTCTTTGTTGACCTGACCCGCGAGCACCATTTCGACCACATCCATGGTCTCGGCGTCGGTCACCCGCATGCCCTGAACGAACTCGCCCTTTTTGCCGATACGCGACAGCAGCTGCTCGATCTGCGGCCCGCCGCCGTGCACCACCACCGGGTTCATGCCCACCAGTTTGAGCAGCACCACGTCGCGCGCAAAACTCTCTTTGAGCTTAGGGTCGGTCATGGCGTTACCGCCGTACTTGATGACCAGTAGCCGGCCGTGGAAGCGGCGGATATAGGGCATGGCTTCGGCCAGGATTTCAGCCTTCAGAAGGGGGTCGGCAGCACTCATGGGCGGGCTCTTCCAGAACACGGG
>JBIKMC010000227.1:0-5634 GCA_044359405.1 Burkholderiaceae bacterium | reverse complement strand
TTCGGGGCGCCCCGGCGAAGGGCCCGAGCGAAGGGAAGCCTGTCCGCAGGACAGGCCGCAGGCGTATGAGCGCACGGGCGCTTACCGCCTCGCGCCCAACAAACTCCGAATCAATGAAACGCGAACCCGCCGCGCACGGGCGCTTACCGCCTCGCGCCCAAGCCCCCCGACAAGCGGCTCAACGCACGGCCGCTTACCGCCTCGCGCCCAAGCCCCCGACAAACGGCTCAGCGCAGGGGCGCTTACCGCCTCGCCCGCGTGGTGACCGTGGCCGAACAAGGGCTTCTTTGACGCTCGCACGTACAGCTGGATAGACTTCGCCAAATAATCAACAAAACCGACACGACGACCCAGGGCAAACGTCGTGTCCGCGCGAAGAAGTAGCCTGACGACAGAACAGGTGACCAGGAGACATGGAGGTACTGCAGCTCACGATCGGGGGCGTGGCCATGGGGTGTATTTATGCCCTCATCGCCCTGGGTTTCGTCTTGATCTATAAAGCGACCGAGGTCGTGAATTTCGCCCAGGGCGACGTCATGATGTTGGGTGCCTTTGTTGCATTCACCTTCGCCAGCCTGTGGGAGTTTCCATTCTGGCTGTCGGTCGTATTCGCGATTGTGGTCCTCGCAGCGACCGGCGCTCTCTTTGATCGGGTGTTGCTCAGACCCATCATTGGTCAGCCCGTGTTCGCAGCGGTCATGATCACGCTGGCGCTGGGGCTGGTGGTCCGCGGGCTGGCCACCATGGTGCCGGGCTGGGGTACCGATACCCACGCGCTGAAGGCGCCCTACTCTGATGGCGTCGTTCGCTGGGGCGAGCTGGTGATTTCAACAGACGATATCGCCATCATCGTGCTGACCTCGCTGCTGTGTCTGGTGCTTTACGTGTTTTTCAAACGCACGCGGGTTGGCATCGCCATGCAGGCCAGCTCGCAAAATCAGCTCGCCGCCTATTACATGGGCATTCCAGTCAGGCGCATCAATACGCTGATCTGGGCGATTTCCGCCGGTATTGCGGCATTCGCGGCGGTTCTTCTGGCACCCATCACCTTCGTGCATGCGCACATGGGTTATATCGGTCTGAAGGCGTTTCCGGCCGCGGTGGTGGGTGGATTCGGCAGTATTCCGGGGGCTATCGTGGGCGGGCTCATCATCGGGCTGGTTGAGGCCTACGCCGGCTTTTACCTTCCGGAGGGCTTCAAGAATATTGCTGCCTACGTGGTGGTGCTTATCGTGCTCATGATCAGGCCTTCCGGCATCTTTGCCGAGATGCGCCGCAAGAAAGTTTGACAAGAGCCCCAAGTCGATGCGCTTTGTCTTCAAAACCCGGTATGGACAGGACATCGGTCTGTTCAAGGATGGCGTTGCGGCGTCATGGTACGGCCTGTTGCTGCTGGCTCTGATGCTCGCCCCCTGGGTTCTGCCCGATTACTACCGGGCGCAATTGGTGTTTGTGTATATCTGGGGCATTGTCGGGTTCGGTCTGATGCTGTTGTCGGGCTTTACTGGCCAGATCTCCATGGGCCACGCAGCGTTTTTGGCCATCGGGGCCTACGCTGAGGCGATTTTGCAGGCGCGTGGCATGCCCTTTGTCGTCAGCGCGCCCATGGCGGTGCTCTTGTCGGCCGCCGCGGGCGTGATGATCGGTTTGCCCGCGCTCAGACTTACCGGCATCTATCTGGCGATTGCAACTCTGGCCTTTGGCTTCATCGTCGAGGAAGTGCTGGCGCGCTGGGAGTCGCTCACCGCCGGTAACTCGGGGATGATGGTATCCGCGCTCAATCTCGTCGGTCAGCCACTGCAGTCAGATCGCGCGTTTTATTACGTGTGCCTGTTCTGCATCGTGCTGGTAGGCCTGGCGGTTCGAAACCTGCTGAGGTCTCCAACCGGCCGGGCGTTTATCGCGATTCGTGATTCTGAAATTTCCGCGCAGAGCATGGGGGTTAACCTGGCTCGCTACAAGACGCTCAGCTTCGCCTTGTCAGCTGGCATCACGGGCCTTGCCGGCGCTTTGTACGCGCACCAGATTCGCTTTCTGAGCCCTGAGCAGTTCACCCTGTTTCTGTCGATCGAATTTCTCATGATGATTGTGATCGGGGGGATGGGGTCGCTGCATGGCGCTGTGCTGGGTGCTGCTTTTGTGGTGGTGTTGCCCGAGCTGATTTCGGCCGTCAAGGACTGGCTGCCGCAGGTAGTGGCTGAGCAGACCGGGCTTAAGACCACGCTGTTTGGCGTGATCATGATCTTGTTCGTGCTGTTTGAGCCCTTGGGACTGTATGGGCGCTGGGTCAAGGTGCGCACCTGGTTTTCGCTCTTTCCGCTGTACAAGGCTGGCATGTTCCGTCGCCAGAAGGCTTATCAGAAATCGGAGCGGGTGCACTGATGAGCCTGCTGCGTATCGAGCATCTCACCAAGCGATTCGGTGGTCTTACGGCGGTGGATGACGTGAGCTTTGAGGTGCGTGAAGGCGAAGTCTTCACCATCATTGGTCCTAATGGCGCGGGCAAGACCACCATCTTCAATCTGGTCAGTCTGATTTATGCAGCCAGCTCGGGTCGCGTGATTTATCGCGACGACGATCTGACGGGCCTTGCGCCTTACCAGGTTGCGTCGCGCGGTATCGGTCGAACATTTCAGAATATCGAGCTCTTTGAGCATGCCACCGTGCTGCAAAATTTGCTGATTGGCCGTCACTCAAAGGCGCTCACCAGTGTGGTGGCCGAGATGCTTTTTTTGCCTTCGGTCAGGCGTCGCGAGGTCGAGCATCGCGCGCGGGTTGAGCAGGTCATCGATTTTCTTGATCTGCAGGTTTACCGGGACAGCATGGTGGCCGGGCTGCCCTACGGTGTGCGCAAAGTTGTCGAGCTTGCGCGGGCCTTGTGTTCGGAGCCGCGTCTGCTGCTGCTCGATGAGCCATCGTCGGGTCTGAATGTCGAGGAAACCGATGACATGGCCTTCTGGATTCAGGACATTCGCGACCAGCTGGGTATCACGGTTCTGATGGTTGAGCACGACATGAGCCTGGTCTCGCGGGTGTCTGATCGAGTGCTCGCGGTCAACTACGGGCGGGTCTTGGCGCAGGGAACGCCGGCTGAAGTTCAGTCGCATCCTGATGTCATCGCTGCCTACCTGGGAACCTGAGGGGCGATACGGATGGAACGCCTGTCGGGTGAAGCGGTTCTGCGGCTGTCCAACATCGAGTCCAGCTATGGACCTGTCCAAGCCATTCGAGGGGTCAGTCTGGAAGTGCGGCGCGGCAGCATCGTGACTGTGCTCGGGGCCAACGGCGCGGGCAAGACCACCATTCTCAAGACCATCTCTGGCATCATCGATCCGCAGAAGGGTTCCGTCTGGTTCGACGGTGAAGACATTCAGCGTCGCGATCCCGACTGGGTGGTACGACGCGGTATCAGTCATGTACCGGAGGGCCGTGAAGTCTTCCCCATGCTCACCGTGCGTGAAAATTTGCTGATGGGCGCGTACACGCGCTCTGACCGGGCCGGCGTGGCTGAGGATATCGATCGCATGTTCGGTTATTTCCCTATCCTGCGCGAGCGCGCGGGGCAGGAAGCGGGGCAGCTATCGGGCGGTCAGCAGCAGATGCTGGCGATTGCGCGTGCCCTGATGTCTCGTCCCAAGCTGCTGCTGCTTGATGAACCCAGCCTGGGTTTATCGCCCAAGCTCACCAAAGAAATTTTTGCCATCATCACGCGGATCAATCGCGAAGAGGGCACGACCATGCTACTGGTCGAACAGAACGCCAGTATCGCCCTGGCCACCGCGGATTTTGGCTATGTGTTGGAGGTGGGCCGCGTGGTCATGGAAGACACGTGCGAGCGTCTTCTGCAAAAGGAAGACATCCGCGAGTTTTACCTGGGCATGAAGGCCGATGCGGTTCGTGGCGAACGGCGCTGGAAAAAAAAGAAGCAGTGGCGTTGAGGACGGCATGAGCACAAGCACTGACCTTCCCAGCCCGAACCGTCACACCAATCTGCCGGGCGACACTATCGGGCAGAAATTCTGGAATGCCGTTCAGATGCGGGGTGACGCCGTCGCACTTCGGCAGAAGGAATACGGCATCTGGCAGGAGGTCAGCTGGCGGGCCTTCGGGGGGCATGCGCGCCGGATCGCCATGGGTCTGGCTGCCATCGGTTTTGAGGTGGGTGATACCGCTTCGATACTTGCGAATACTCGGCGCGAATGGAGCTATGCCGACTACGGCATTTTGCTGGCCGGTGGGGTCTCCAGCGGCATCTATCCCACTGATGCGCCGGCTCAGGTCGAGTACCTAAGCACCGACTCTCAGTCGCGGGTCTTGTTTGTCGAAGATGACGAGCAGCTCGACAAGGTGCTTCAGGTGCGTGACCGCCTGCCGCGGCTCAAGCGCATCGTGGTCTTTGACATGGAGGGACTAGGGCGACTCGACGATGATCAGGTCGTGAGCCTTGCTGATTTTGAAGCACAGGGAGATGCCTTCGACCAGGCGCATCCAGGTGAGTTTGAGCGGCGGCTCAACGCTCGGCATGCGCAAGACCTGGCCATACTTGTCTACACCTCGGGTACCACCGGCAAACCCAAAGGGGCAATGCTCTCGCATGCCAATCTGCGCTGGGTGATGGAGCACTTCGCCCCCGAGCTTCATAACGATGAACATGACGACAAGATGGCGTTTCTACCTTTATGTCACATCGCTGAGCGCATGATCGGTCAATTCATGTCGCTGCAGACCGGCGCGCGCATCAATTACGTTGAAAACCCCGAGACCATTGCCGAGAATATTCGCGAAATCGCGCCCACCATCATCCTGTGCGTGCCGCGCGTCTGGGAAAAATTCTTCTCGGCGGTTTCGCTGCGCATCAAAGAGGCTACGCCGCTTCAGCGTTGGGCTTACCGCGTAGCGCTGGGTATTGGTTATCAGGTTGCCGAGCGTCGCCTGCGGGGCGAAACGGTTGCCCCCTGGTTGAGTCTGGCCTTTGCCGCTGGACGTTTTCTGGTGCTCAACAATGTGCGCAAGGCTATCGGGGTGCACCGTCTGCGCTGGGCACTGTCGGGTGCCGCACCCATCTCACCCGATCTGCTCAAGTGGTATCACGCCTTGGGAGTGCCCGTTTATGAGGGCTGGGGCATGACCGAAACCACCGCCGGTGGCTCGCTCAATCTGCCCGGTGCGATTCGCCTGGGCACGATTGGTCGCCCCCAGCCCTGGTGCGAGATGAAAATATCGGACCAGGGCGAGATTCTTATCCGTGGCGGCAATGTGTTCATGGGCTATCTGAATCTGCCCGACAAGACTGCTGAAGCGCTGGATGCCGAGGGTTGGCTGCATACGGGCGATGTCGGCGCGGTCGATGCCGACGGGTTCTTCCGCATCACTGACCGTATGAAAGACATCCTCATCACGGCGGGCGGCAAGAACATTACGCCCACGGAAATCGAGAATGAGTTGAAGTTTTCGCCCTTCATCACCGATGCGGTGCTGATCGGCGATCGTCGTGCCTACCTGACGGCACTGGTGATGATCGACCATGAAAACGTCGAGAAATACGCCCAGGATCTCAATGTGCCGTTTACCAACTTTCAGAGCCTGTGCCGCACCCGTGAAGTGCAGGATCTTATTCAGGCCGAGGTGGACCGG
>JBIKMC010000226.1:0-5670 GCA_044359405.1 Burkholderiaceae bacterium | reverse complement strand
ATCGATCAGCGCGCGCAGGGTAGCGAACACGTGTTCGGTGTAAGCCCGCGGTATTCCGATCTGCACTGGGAAGGGCTGGACTTTCCGCAGCAGCAGTATGAGCGCATCACCTCAATTGACCGGCAGGCCTGGAGCGAGGAGTTCCGGCTTCACGAGGAGCTGTTTCGTTCGCTGTCCGATCGGCTGCCCGCGGCGCTGCTGGCGGTTAAGGCGGCATTGCAGGAGCGACTTTCGCGCTGAGCCTGCACGGGCGCTGACCCCCATCAACGGATCGCGGCGGCGCGCTTCGGTCCAGGGCGCCAATAGCCCTACAGTGCGGGCTTGCAACGCGCGCGGAGGTCGGTCGCATGGGCGACATCAAGGGGTTTGGGGTTTGCGGTTCGGCCGGCGATGGTGAGCCTGCGCCGTGCTTTCAGGCTGTTCGGCCTGGTGCCGACGGACCGGCTGTTGGCGACTGCCGTCTGTGCGGGCGACAGTCGGTCGGCGCTCACGATGCGGCCGTCACGGGCTGGGAGGTGCGTCTTCGCGAGGGCCAGCTGCTTTATCTGAAGGGCCAGCGCGGTGACAGCGTCTTCGTGCTACGTCGAGGTCTGGTGAAAGAGACCGTGCCGGGCGCGCGAGGCAGCGAGCGTATCGCTCGCCTGGTGGGGCCTGGTGGCGCGACCGGGCTCGCAGCGATGCTGCAGCAGTCGCATCGGCACGGCGCACAGGTGATCAGCGAAGGGGTCGCATGCCGCGTACCCGCCTTCAGGCTTAGTCAGGCGCTGCGAAGCGATCCAGTCGCGCTGGGCCTGGTGCTGGCCAAGTGGCAAGGCGCCATCGACGATACGGATCGAGTCATCGGTTCATTTTCAACCGGTCCAGCCAGAGCCCGTCTGGCCCGCTTTATCCTCTACCTGGCCGACAGCGTTGGGCGCGGCGCCCGCGTACGACGCCGCGAGGCAGCCGAGTTGATTGGTGTCACGCCGGTGAGCGTGACGCGTCTTTTGGGCGAGTTCAAGCGAGAGGGCCTGATGAGCGAATCAGGCACCCGTCTTCAGGCCTGGCATGCCGAGCGTCTGCAGGCTTTGGCTGAACCGGGCGCCTAGCGGTGGGTCATGCGCTGAGGGACAGGCTGCTGGGGTTTAGCCGGCTGAGATGATCGGCGGTCGCGATGGCTGCCAAGAGGCTTGCCGGGTTGGCCAAACCCTCGCCCCGTGCATCGGTTCGACCGGCCAGATCGTAAGCGGTGCCGTGATCGGGGCTGGTTCTTACGAACGGCAGTCCCAGCGTGACGTTGACCCCTTCGTCCAGGCCCAGATATTTCACAGGGATCAGGCCCTGGTCGTGATACATGGCCACCACCACATCAAAGTCGCGAAAACCACGCGCGCGCATGAACACGGTATCGGGAGCGAAAGGGCCATATGCATCGATGCCGCGCGTGCGAGCCTGCTCGATGGCGGGTGCAATGAGGTCCAGGTCTTCTCGACCGAACAGGCCCGACTCGCCGGCATGTGGGTTGAGCCCGGCGACCGCGATACGAAGCGGTTGTATACCCGCCCGCGACAGTGAGCGGTGCGTGATCTCGATCGTGTCGAGCACATTACCTGGCGTGACCTGATCAAGTGCCCGGCGAAGTGGAAGGTGAATGGACACCAGCACGACGCGCAGTTCTGTGTTGACCAGCATCATGCGTACCGCTTGTGCGCCTAGTCCGCTCAGCTGCGCCAGCAACTCGGTATGCCCCGGGTAATCGTGTCCGGCGGCCTGCAGAGCGGCTTTGGAGAGCGGTGCGGTCACCAGTGCGCGGGCCGAACCCTGCAGTGCCAGTCGGGCCCCGCGCACGACGGCCTGGAAGGCCACTTCGCCACCGGATGCGTGGTCGCGGCCGCGCGGCAGGTTCGCGGGCACGTGTCCGGCCGGCTCGATACGATCGGGTACGGGCAGTCGCAGGCGTTTCGCCTCAGCGCGAAGGTGGTCGGGGTCTCCCACGACGATGAGAGGTAGCTGTCCGTCCAGTTTTGCGCAGGCCTTGAGCGTGATCTCCGGGCCGATGCCGCAGGGGTCGCCCATGCTGATCGCGATGGGCGCGTCGGCCGGGTTGCTGGCGCGGCCTGTGGTGTCGGCGTGTTCGGGCACGGGGGCAGTCATAATTCGGTTGGGCCGGCCAGATCGAGGACGGTCTGCAGCAGCACCGATGCGCCGGCGGTCAGGTGCTCGGGCCTGGCATTTTCGATTTCGTTGTGACTGATGCCGCCCTCGCATGGGATGAAGATCATTCCGGCCGGGCAGGTGCGACCGACGTAGACGGCGTCGTGACCGGCGCCGCTGACCATGCGACGCACGGAATGGCCCTGCGCGCGCGCGTTGCGCTCAATGCTGGCCGTGAGCGTTGCATCAAATTCGGTGGGCGGGTAATAGACGACTTCGCGCAGGCTAATGCTCAGCCCCTGTTCGCGGGTGATTTGGTCGATGCTGTCGCGTAGTGCCTGCGCCATGGCGCTCAAGGTTTCGTCGCGGGCGTTGCGCAGGTCAACGGTCAGCTCCACGCGACCCGGAATGACGTTGCGTGAGTTAGGGCTGACGATGAGTTGTCCGACCGTGCCTCGTGCCTCGTTGGGATGCGCAAGCGCGATGCGACGTACCTCGGCGATCAGGCTGGCCGCTCCCAGCAGCGCGTCACGCCGCAGCTTGAGCGGGGTGGGGCCGGCGTGCGCGTCCTGGCCCACGATTTGCACATCGAACCAGCGCTGACCGAGCGCCCCCTGCACTGCTCCGATGGTGATGCCCTCAGACTCAAGGATGGGGCCCTGCTCAATATGGGGCTCAAGGTAAGCAAAGAACTTTGGCGCGGGGTCGTGGCCGGCATAGCCGATGTCGGCCAGCGCTTGCGCAACCCGGATGCCCTGAAGATCGGCTTGGGCCAGGCAGTGATCCAGACCAAAGGCACCTGCGTAAACGCCCGAACCCATCATGACCGGAGTGAATCGACTGCCCTCTTCATTGGTCCAGATTGCCACGACGATCCCGCGCCGGGTCTGGGCGCTGGCTTGGTTGAGCGCGCGGATGACTTCAAGGCCGGCCAGCACGCCGTAGTTGCCGTCAAACTTGCCCCCTGAGGGCTGCGTGTCGATATGGCTGCCGATGGCAACCGGTAGTGCGGTCGGGTCGGTGCCTGGGCGTGTGGCGAAGATATTGCCGATAGCGTCGACCGAGATGTGGCAGCCGGCCTCTCGCAACCAGGCGCAGACGGTGTCTCGGCCGATGCGGTCCAGATCAGTGAGGGCCAGTCGGCGCACGCCGCCGCGCTCGGTTGCTCCGATTTCGGCCAGGCGCATCAGGCTGGTCCAGAGTCGATCGCCGTTGATGGCGGGCTGAGCGGTCGCAGGGGCTGGCGCGCTTGTGGCACTCGGGGTCGAGCCCTGATTCGAGGCTAAGACAGTCGAAGCGGTCACGTGTGGGCTCCTGGGTATGGCGCGATCGGCGTGTTTGGAATCATTGTGCCGGACGCGATGAAAGAGCGCAGCAGTATCCACAGCGGGCTGGCGTAAACTCGCAACGTGGCATCTGACCGGTGTCGGATGCAGGCTGTTCCTGACCGACGGCGCAGCCTGCGCGAATCACTTTTCTGGAGACGCTCGTGGGAAGTTCAGACACTATTCTGGCCCAGACTGTCGTGGGCCACTGGATCGGGGGCGCGCAGGTTGCACCCAGCCCGGGCAGCCGGCATGCGGCTGTATTCAATCCTGCCACGGGCGCGGTGGCGCGGCAGGTGGGGCTTGCCAGTGTCGCTGATGTGCATGCGGCGGTGGCAGCCGCCTCGGCTGCTGCCAAGGCCTGGGGCGAAACCCCTGTGTTGCGTCGTGCGCGGGTCATGTTTCGTTTCAAAGAAATTGTTGAGCGTCGCGCCGATGAGCTTGCAGCGGTCATAACAGCTGAGCATGGCAAGGTCTTATCGGATGCGGCCGGGGAGGTGACCCGGGGGCTCGAGGTGGTCGAGTTTGCCTGCGGCATTCCGCAGCTGCTCAAGGGCGAATACAGCGAGCAGGTTGGTGGTGGCATCGATATGTATTCGGTTCGCCAGCCACTGGGCGTGTGTGTGGGTATCACGCCTTTCAACTTTCCGGCTATGGTGCCCATGTGGATGTTCCCGGTGGCGATTGCCTGCGGTAACAGCTTTGTGTTGAAGCCCTCTGAACGTGATCCATCGGCATCGCTGCTAATCGCACAGTGGTTGAAGGAGGCGGGCCTGCCCGACGGGGTGTTCAATGTGGTTCAGGGTGATAAAGAGGCGGTCGATGCATTGCTCACACACCCTGATGTGAGCGCGGTCAGTTTCGTGGGCTCCACTCCTATTGCCCGTTACATCCACGATACGGCCGGCGCCCACGCAAAGCGGGTGCAGGCCCTGGGTGGTGCCAAGAACCACATGGTGGTTATGCCGGATGCAGACCTTGAGCAGGCGGTTGATGCGCTCATTGGCGCTGCTTACGGATCTGCCGGCGAGCGCTGTATGGCGATTTCGGTTGCGGTCGCGGTGGGCGATGTCGCCGATCGCCTGGTGGCGCGGCTGGCGCAGCGCGTGCCGGCCATCCGCATGGGCGATGGGACTGAGGCGGGTATCGAGATGGGCCCGCTGGTAACGCGCGCACACGCCGACAAAGTGTTGGGCTATGTCGAGTCGGGGCTTGCCGAGGGTGCGCGTCTGGTGGTTGATGGTCGCGGTCAAACGGTCAAGGGTCGCGAGCAGGGCTTCTTTGTGGGCGGGTGCCTCTTTGACCATGTGCGCCCTGATATGCGCATCTACAAGGAAGAGATCTTCGGCCCTGTTCTGTCGATTGTGCGCGCAGCCAGTTTTGATGAGGCGCTAGCCCTTGTCAACGCCCATGAATACGGCAACGGCTGCGCCATCTTCACCCGCGATGGCGATGCTGCGCGCGAGTTCGCCTACCGTGTGAAGATCGGTATGGTCGGCGTTAACGTGCCCATTCCGGTCCCGCTGGCCTTTCATTCGTTCGGCGGCTGGAAAGCCTCGTTGTTTGGCGACCACCATATGCATGGTCCGGAGGGCGTACGGTTCTACACCCGAGCCAAGGCGGTTACGCAGCGATGGCCTGCCGGCATCCGTGCCGGGGCCGAATTCGTCATGCCCACCATGAAGTAGAGCTTGGCTGTCGGGTGCGCTCTTGGCGCGCCAACTTTCGGGGAGACTCGTACGATGTCGCTCACGCTGAATGATCCGTCCCTGCTCAGACAGCAGGGCTTTATCGACGGACAATGGGCTCAGGCCGATGGGGGCGCACGTTTTGCGGTGCGTGATCCGGCCTCGGGTCTGGTGCTGGCCGAGGTGGCTGATATGGGCGTGGCGCAGACCCGCCTGGCGATTGAGGCTGCGGCCCGAGCTCTGCCTGCCTGGCGTGGCCGCACGGCCAAGGATAGGGCTGGTGTGCTGCGGCGCTGGTATGAGCTGATTCTGGCCCACGCCGACGATCTGGCTGCCATCATGACGGCTGAGCAGGGTAAGCCGCTGGCCGAGGCGCGCGGCGAAGTGGTCTATGGCGCGTCCTTCGTAGAGTGGTTTGCCGAGGAGGGCAAGCGAGCCTACGGCGAAATCGTGCCGAGCTACGCAGCCGATCGGCGTGTGCTCGTGATGAAGCAGCCTATTGGCGTATGCGCGGCCATCACGCC
>JBIKMC010000225.1:0-5687 GCA_044359405.1 Burkholderiaceae bacterium | reverse complement strand
TGGCTATCAGGGCCACGGCTCCTGGGCTATTCCGCAGGGGGCCCTGATCTCGTGGAGCCTCATGATGGAAGGCGCCATACAGGTCAATGCCCAGGGTCTGCGTTTTCATGATGAAACCCAGGGCTACTCGGAAGCGGCCGTAAAGGTGCTGGCGCAGCCGGGCGGCGTTGCCTGGAACATCTTCGACGAACAACTCCTCGCCTTCGCGCAGGAATTTCCAGATTTTCGTGATGCCCAGTCTGCCGGCGCCGTCAAGCAATGCCGTGATCTGGACTCGCTAGCTGACCTGATCGGATGCCGGCGCAACGCGCTCGAGGTGACATTGTCGACGGTTACACCAGGAACCGATGTCGCAACCGGTCGCGCTTTCGGGCGCAAGCTGCAGGCGCCGCCCTGGTATGCGGTCAAAGTCACGGGCGCCCTCTTTCATACACAGGGCGGCCTCGACATTGACGCGCAATGTCGTGTGCTGGATCAGCAGGGTCGTCCGTTTGCAAACCTGCTGGCGGCAGGGGGTGCCGCGCGCGGTGTTTCGGGCAATGCAGTCTGGGGCTATCTTTCGGGCAACGGACTGCTCAGTGCTATCGCTGGAGGACATATCTCTGCGCAGACGGCCACGAGCCTGCTGCGCAGCTAGCGCCAACACCCACTGCCGGGCTGCCGCGCAGCCCCAGTCGGAAGAGTACCGGGGGACCTCGCGGTCGCCCCGGTGACGCAAAGATTACTTGCGGATCTTGGCCAGCTCGTCCTGCATGCGCTGAATGGTCTCGGCGCCGATGGTGGCCTTGTGCTTTTCGTACACGGGCTTGACCTGCTCAAGCATGCGCTTGTACTCGTCCTGGCTGATCTCGTTGACCACCATACCCTTGGACTTCACATTGGCAAGCGACTTGTCAGACAGCGCGCGCGAGACTTTCCGCTGCTCGTCGCGGCCCTCTGCGGCACAAGCCTGCAACGCGGACTGCTCGTCTTTGGAGAGCTTGTCCCACAGCGGCTTGGAGTACAGCACCATGAAAGGCGTGTAGGCATGACGCGTCACCGACAGGAACTTTTGCACCTCGTAGAGCTTTGAGGTGTCGATGGTGACAAAGGGGTTCTCCTGACCGTCAATCGCTTTGGTCTCAAGCGCAGTGAACACCTCGCCGAATGCCATCGGTACCGCATTGGCCCCAAGGGTCTTGAAGGTGTCCAGGAAGATGTTGTTCTGCATCACCCGAACCTTGACACCCGACAGGTCTTCCCACTTGTTAACCGGCTTCTTTGAATTGGTGAGGTTACGGAACCCGTTTTCCCACCAGGCCAGATTGACCAGGTTAACGCCCGGCAGTTTGCCATTGATGTAGTCGCCGACCGCACCATCAAGAATCTTGTCGGCCTCTGACTCATTGGCAAACAGGAAAGGCAGATCGAACACCCCGAGGTCGGGCAGGATGCCCACCAGCGGCGATGATGAGGTAATGACCATTTCCTGCGTGCCTGAGCGCAAGGCCTGCGTTGCCTGCAGGTCGCCACCCAGGGCACCGCCCCAGAAGGCCTGCAGCTTCGTCTTGCCGCCCGATTTCTGGTTGAGGCACTGGGTCATTTTTGCGACGCCGTTGCCCACCGGATGGTCTTGGTTGATGCCGTTGGATACGCGGATGGTGCGCTCTGAAAACTGCGCCAGTGCAGGCGTGGCCACGACAGAGCCCAGTGCGAGCACGCAGGCCGCGAGCAGTGGCTTATAAGTGAGTTGCTTCATGGTCTCCTCCTTGAAACGTGAAATGAAAACACAGCGAAACGATCTGGGGAAATCAGCCGCCAAGGGTACGACAGGCGCGGGCGATATCAGCGCCCCCTCAGCCACTTGAGCGGTACGGTAACCAGTTCGGGAAAGGCAATCAACACCAATAACACGCCGATCTGGGCGATGAGAAACGGCATCACTCCTCGAATGACCGAGCCCATGGGTACCTTGGCAACGCCACACACCACATTAAGGACGATTCCAACCGGCGGCGTGAGCAGTCCGATGGCGTTATTCATGATGAACAACACGCCAAAATAAACCGGATCAATACCCGCCTGTTTCACAATGGGCATCAGCACCGGCGTGAGGATGAGCACCGTGGGCGCGAAGTCAAGCGCCGTGCCCACCACCAGCACCAAGAGCATCATCATCAGCAACAGCAGCTTTTGGTGCTCGCGAAAGGGTTCAAGCAGCGAGCCCAACTCACCGGGAATATTAGCCTGGGTGATCAGCCAGGCCGACACCAGCGCCGACGCCACCAGAAACATCACCACCGCCGTAGTCTTGGCAGCGACCAAAAACACCTGATAAAGATGCTGGATCTTCAGCTCGCGGTAAATAAACATGCCCACGAACAAGGCATAAACAGCGGCCAGCACGGCTGCTTCGGTGGGCGTCACCACGCCAAAGCGAATGCCACCCAGAATCATCGCGGGCATGACCAATGCCCACAGGCCGTCCACGGTGGCCTTGCCGCGCTCGGCCCATGAGGCTTTCGGGTACACCTTGACACGCTCGCGCCGTACCACCCAGGCCCAGGCGATAACCAGGGAAAAGCCCATCAACAGGCCTGGAAACACCCCCGCCAGAAACAGCTGGGTAATTGATACATTCGCCGCCACGCCAAAGATGATGAAACCGATGGATGGCGGAATGACCGGTGCGATCACGCCACCCGCGGCAATCAGCCCGGCCGAACGGGGCACGTTGTAGCCGGCCTCTCGCATCATGGGGATAAGAATGGACGCCAACGCGGCGGTGTCAGCAGCGGCCGAGCCCGAGAGCGAAGCCATGATCACGGCGCCGAAGATCGCCACGTACCCCAGACCACCATGCACATGGCCGACCAGAGCGACCGCAAAATTGACGATGCGGCGCGAAAGGCCGCCCGCATTCATCAGCTCGCCGGCCAGCAGAAAGAAGGGAACCGCCAACAGCTGGAAATTATCGGCACCGATGATAAGGTTCTGCGCCACGATCTGGCTGTCGAACACATTGAGGTGCCACATCAGGGCAAGGCCGCAGACGATCAGCGCAAAGGCCACTGGCACGCCAATAGCCATCGCTCCGATCAAGGACGCGAGAAACACGGCGACTGTCATTCGAGCCGCTCCTTCAGGCTGCCCGCCTGGCCCGCCGGCGCCTCACCCACGAATTCGTCGAGCTCGCCAGGGCGCAGATGCCCGGTCAGCGCGCGTATCAGGCGCAAAAAGGTCATCAGACCAATGCCCAGACTGGTGAAAAACCCAATACCGTAAATCCAGATCATCGATATGCCGGTAATGGGTGCGATGTTGGACATGTTGAGGGGCGCCTGCCGCCAAGTGCCCCAGAAGAAAACCGCGCAACACAGCAGAACGAGAGCGTCACTGAGCACCATGCAGA
Organism: Burkholderiaceae bacterium; assembly: GCA_044359405.1. Classification (GTDB taxonomy): domain Bacteria; phylum Pseudomonadota; class Gammaproteobacteria; order Burkholderiales; family Burkholderiaceae_E; genus SYIM01. The sequence continues at coordinate 2,296 of JBIKMC010000225.1, read as the reverse complement.
TGCGTCGCCCCGCCGGCCCGAAGCGCCGCACCAGGGTTTCAACACCCATGTGCGCATTTTCGCGAGCCACCACCACCGCACCCACAAAGGTCAGCCAGACGAACAGGTAGCGGGAGAGTTCCTCTGAAACGGCGATGCCCGAATCAAAGGCATACCTGAGCACCACATTGCCGAACACCATCACCACCATGGCCGCCAGGCACAGGGTGATAAAAACCTCAAGGAGCTGGAAAAATCGGTGAGTCAGTATTTTCACGCCCGCAATGCTACCGCATCGGATCGAGTCTGGCTGCGGCGACGGCGCTGCCCAATCGGCCCTGGCATCCCCACTCCGCCTAAACCCTGCGCTTGACCTGCGGATACTCGCTCGGTAAGGTCCCCAAACAGTCCAGCCGGTTGGTTCAAATGAGTGATTCAGGCAATCAGCCGCCCGATCGGTCGCCGCCAATCCATCGTTTTTTCAGAGGGAGAACATGCCATGCGCGCACGCTTACATCAGGCCGACCACGGCATGTCCGTGGCACGCGGCACCAGGGCCCTGATCCGCGCAACGATGGCTGTCGCCCTTGCGCTCGCCTGGGGCGTGGCCTCCAGCCAGACCGTGACCGTGGTGACCTCGTTTCCCAAGGAGCTCACCAGCGCCTACAAGACCGCCTTCGAAAAGGCCCATCCCGGCTTCAAGCTTGAGGTGCTTAACAAGGGCACTTCCGCCGGCGTGGCTTTTGTGCGCGAGGCGTCGCCGGGGCGTCGGCCCGACGTATTCTGGGCTTCAGCGCCCGACGCATTCGAAGTCATGGCCAAAGATGGCCTGCTCGAAAAGTTTGACCCCGGGGTTCAGGTGCCCGAGAAGATCGGTTCGTATCCCGTCAATGACCCCAATGGGTTTTATCGCGGCCAGGCCCTGGCCGGCTACGGCATCATGTGGAATACGCGCTATCTGCGCGCCAACCGCCTGCCAGACCCGCGCGAATGGTCAGACCTGACCAAACCCGTCTATTTCGGGCACGTGTCAACCTCGTCGCCCTCGCGTTCGGGCACCACGCATCTGACTATCGAAACAATTCTGCAGGGCGAGGGCTGGGACAAGGGCTGGTCTCAGGTGCTGCAGATGTCTGGTAACTGCGCAGCCATCACCGAGCGTAGCTTTGGTGTGCCTGATGGCGTGTCTAACGGCCAGTTCGGCATCGGCATCGTTATTGACTTTTTCGGGCTGGCCGCGAAGAACTCAGGGTTTCCCGTAGAGTTTGTCTATCCGGCCATGACCTCGATCGTCCCGGCCAACATAGGACTGATTGCGGGCGCGCGCGACAGCGAGGCAGCCAAACGCTTCATCCGCTACACACTCTCGCCAGAGGGGCAGCAGCTACTGCTCGACCCCAAGATCAGCCGCCTGCCGGTGCTGCCCGACACCTATGCCAAAGCGCCCGCGGGCTATCCAAACCCATATGACGGAAAGATCCAGGCCAAGGTGAATTTCGACACCGCGACCTCTGAGCGACGTTATTTTCTGGTGTCTTCGCTTTTTGACCAGACCATTACCTTCAGGCACAAAGAGCTGAGCGCGGCCACCAAGGCTATCCACGAGGCCAGCGCAAAAATTGCCGCCAAACCCAACGCACAAGCCAGCAGCCTGCTCGCTCAGGCGCGCGAGCTCGCCTTCTCACCGGTAGTGGGCGCCGACAAAGCAGCCGACGCTGAGTTCGTCGCCGTTTTTCGAGACACCAAGCGCGATGCAGCCAAGCAGAAGGCGATGACCGCCCTGGAAGAACACTGGGGCAAGAGCGCGCGCCAGAATTACGAGCGCGCCGCCGAGCTGGCCCGTCAGGCAGCCGCCCTGGCACGCTGATTCGCCAACGTCTCACGGTTTGAATCGCTCACGCCCCAGGCCATGACCACACTTGTTCGATCGCGTCATGGCTGGGGCGCCAGCCTCATCGCGCTGGCTATCGCCGCCTTTCTGATCACCTTTCTGATCATTCCGGTGCTGACGGTGGTGAAGGTGGCCTTCACAGACCCTCAAGGGGCTTTCACCCTGGCCCACCTGCACGGCTTTCTAGGGCTTTCGCTGATGCGCGAGGCCTTCGCCAACAGCCTGTATGTGGCCTCGATGACCGTGGTGTTTTCCACCCTCATCGCAGTGCCTATTGCCTACTTCACCACGCGCTTCACGTTCAGAGGCGCGCTGCTGGTGCAAACCCTGGGTGTGCTGCCACTGATCATGCCAGCATTCGTGGGCGCATCGGCCTTACAACTGCTTTTTGGGCGCTCGGGGTCAGTCAATCTACTGCTCAATGAC
>JBIKMC010000224.1:0-5694 GCA_044359405.1 Burkholderiaceae bacterium | reverse complement strand
GTGTGTTCACAGCATCTGACATCAAGCCGCTTGCGACGCCTTTACGGATGGCGCCCCCGATCGAGGGCCTGCTGCCTGTGACGACCGACGTGCTGGCCGACGACAAGGTACGGTTTGCAGGCGATCCGTATGTCGTCATCGTCGCCGATGATCGCTACCTGGCCGAAGACGCCGCTGAGCTGATTGATGCCGAGTTCGACCCGCTGCAGCCGATTGCCGGCTTTGATCAGGCGCTGCAGCCGGGGGCGGCTTTGGTGCATGAAGAACTCGGGACCAACCTGGTATCGCAGCAGAGCTTTGAGACGCCAGAGCTCAAGGAGCACTTTGCCCGGGCCACGCGCGTTGTCATCACCCGATTCAATCAACAGCGGCAAACGCATGCGCCCATTGAAACCCGGGGCTGCATTGCGCAGTGGGATGAGGGTCGACAGCACCTCACGTTCACCTGCGGCAACCAGACGCCGCATCCACTGCGCACCGCGCTTGCAGCTCGACTGCGGTTGAGCGAGTCGCAGGTCACGGTGATTTCGCCTGATATTGGCGGGGCTTTCGGTCAGAAGATTGCGCTGATGCGCGAGGAACTGTGCGTGGCCGCGCTGGCGCGCCAGCTTGGCAGGCCGATACGTTGGCGTGAGGATCGGCTTGAAAATCTCACAGCGGCCTGTCATGCGCGCGAGGAGTCAGCGGTCACCCGAGCGGTCGTTGATGATCGTGGAGTGATTCAGGCGCTTGAACTGTCCATTGAGGCCGATTTCGGCGCTTACTGTTTTTATCCGGCCAACTATATGGCGCGTGTGGTCGCGATGATTCTTACGGGCCCTTATCGGATCAGCCACTATGGCTATACGGTGCGGGTGGCCCTGACCAACAAATGCCCGTCAGGACCGATGCGTGCGCCCATGGCCATCACCAGCTGGATCATGGAAGGCACCATCGATTCGATCGCGCGCGAGCTGTCACTTGACCCACTACAGGTTCGCCTGAATAACACCCTGCGGCGGGAAGATCTCCCTTTTTCCATGGCCACCGGAGAGTTGCTGCGCGATGTCACGCCGCTCGAAACTTTGCAGGCGGCGGCCCGCGGAATTGACTACGATGATTTCAGACGGCGCCAGGCCCGCGGACGGCTCGAGGGTCGACTGCTGGGGCTGGGCTTGTGCACGGTGGTCGAGTCGACCACATACGGCTCTGCTTTTTACCGCGCAGCCGGCATTCGTGGCTCGGGCCATGACAACGCCTGGGTGCGCATTGAGCCCTCCGGCGCGGTCAACGCATCGGTCGGGTTGATGAGCGCAGGCATGGGTTACGAGACTGCCTTCGCGCAAACGGTGGCCGACGGGTTGGGCGTTTCGGTCGATTCGGTCGCCATTGCTTTGGGTCACTCGGCCATCGCGCCCTACGGAATGGGTGCGCGCGGCAGTCGAGGCGCGGTTGCCGGTGGCGGCACCCTGTTTCTCGCAGCGCGAAAGTTGCAAGGCAAGGCCCTGGCTATCGCCGCGCATTGCCTGGGCGTGGCGCAGGAGAACCTGCGACTGCATCTTGGGCAATTTGAAAAACAAAGTGCAACAGGATGGCAGCCGACGAGCCTCTGGCTCAAGGACATTGCCGAGATCGCCTATATGAACCCGCTAGCCCTTCCCCCGGGTATGGAGCCTGGGCTTGAGGCGCAGCTCGCCTGGGATCCACCGCCGATGGTGTATTCGAATGCGACCCATGCCTGTGAGCTTGAGGTGATCGGCGACAGCGGTGAGTTGCGTATCGTGCGTTACCTGGTTGCCGAAGATGCTGGCACGCTTATCAATCCGCTGATCGTAAAAGGGCAACTGCAGGGCGCCGTAGCCATGGGTCTGGGTGGCGTATTGATGGAAGATATTGCCTATGATGAAGCTGCGCAGCCCCGGGCCGGTAGTCTCGCCGATTACCTGCTGCCAACGGCAACGGAACTACCCGATATTGAGATCATCCATTTGAGTACGCCCAATGCGCTCACGCCCGCGGGCATCAAGGGTATGGCCGAGGGCGGCGTGATGGGGGCGATTGGCGCCGTCTGCAATGCAGTGGCGGACGCTCTGGCGCACCTGGGCGTCAGGGTCGATCGACAGCCGCTGACTCCCGAACGCGTGCGCCGCTGGATTCTGGACGCCGAAAAAGACACGGGCGGATTGACGCGCTGATCGACGGGTCAGCGCCCGAGCCGCGCCCTGAACACCGATCCGTCGACGAACGCAAGCTGACCTCGATCAGCTCTGCAGGGACTGCCACATCTCGATATCGCGCTCGGCCGTCCAGATACGAGGATTTTTGATGCCGCGTGCTTCGTCATAAGCACGTGATACATCGAACGGCAGACAGTGCTCGTAGATAAAAACACTGCCGAAGACTGGATCCATCACCTTGCGAGTGTCGGCGAATACTGCCTTGAGATCTTTGCCCGCGGCCACGCCGGCGCGCGCTGTCTGGTATAGGTCTGAGACCCATTTTTTTGTGTAGTCGATAGCCTTGTCGCAGTCAGCGGCCGTCCGCATGGCTGGCCCTCGACCCGGAACCAACTGCTCGGGCTTCATGGCGCGCAATGTTTCGAGTGTGTCGGGCCACTCTTCAAGCTGTGCATCACCCGTGTAGACACCGGCGTTGTATTCGACCAGGTCGCCTGAGAAACAGATGCGCTGCGAGGGAATCCAGGCAATGGTGTCACCGCGGGTGTGGCCAGGGCCGATGTGCATGAGTTTGACCTCAAGCTTGCCCAGGTGCAGGGTGAGTTCGCGCTCAAACACCATGGTGGGCCAGGTGAGGCCCGGAATCGACTCCGCTGCCTGAAACAGGCGGGGGAAGCGCTCAATCTCGGACTTCATGTCGGCTTCGCCGCGTTCGACGATGAGGTCCCAGGTGCCGCGCGAGGCGATGATTTCGGTGGCCCCTTCCTTGAAGTAGGCCGAGGCACCGAGTACCCGCACGGCGTGATAATGCGACAGCACCACGTACTTGATGGGTTTGTTGGTGACGCTGCGAATTCGGGCGATCAGGTCCTGCGCCATGATCGGGGTTGCGGTGGTGTCGATGACCATGACCGCGTCGTCGCCGATGATGACGCCCGAATTGGGGTCCCCCTCAGCCGTGTAGGCATACGCGTTGTCGGACAGGCGAGTGAATGAAATCTGTTTGGCGCTGAGGTCAGCTTTGGAGGCGAACTGCTTGCTCATGAGGGCTCCCTGAATGAATGTCGTCGTGCAGTTGGGGCATGCCGCGATCGCCTGAAGGGTCAAGACCTTCAAGGCCACGCAGCCAAAGGTCGGAGGCGAGCTCAGCGAACTGATCGTGTGAGATTGTGCCGCCGGGTTTGAGCCATGCGAACGTGAAGTTGATCATACCCAATAAGGCCATGGTCACCACCGTGCGATGACGCGACTCGACACGCCCGGGCGCCGCGGCCTCCAGCACCAGCGCGATGTGATCGACCACCGCGCGCTCCTGGCGGCGAATCAGGTCGGCCTGATCGGGCGCGAGAAACTTGACGTCGTTAAGCAGGGCCGTGTGATACGCGTGCGAGTGTTGATACTCGCGCATCAGCGCGCGCAGGGTCTGAGACAAAGCCTCATGCGGGCTGAACCGACGCCGGTCTATGCTGAGCACGGTTTCATGGAGCCGCTTCGTATAGCGGTCCAACGCTTCAAAGAGCAGCGACTGCTTGCTGTCAAAGTAGTGGTAGAGCCCGGCTTTTGAGGTCCCGCACGCCTGCGCGAGCATGGCCATCGAGGCGCTGGGATAGCCAATGCGGGCGAAGGCACTCACCGCGAGTTCGAGAATGCGCTCGCGTTGTGCCTCGTAGTCGGACGCTCGGGGTCGGGCCATGGCGCGTCGGTCAGCGTTCGTCGTAGCTCAGGACCACTCGCGCGCTGACCGGGTGTGACTGGCAGGTGAGCACGAAGCCCGCAGCGATTTCATGAGGCTCAAGCGTGTAGTTGCGGTCCATGCAGACTTCGCCTTCGAGAACCTTGGCCCGGCAGGTGCAGCACACCCCAGCCTTGCACGCATAGGGCAGATTTGCGCCGGCTGCGAGGCCCTCGTCCAGAATCGACCGACCCTGCATGCCGACGCGAAGCCTGCGCTCCTTGCCGTCGATGATGAGACTGACCTGCGCCGTGGGGCCGTCGCTGGCCGGTGCGGGGCCTGTCGCGGCGACCACTGCCGCCGGTGCGGGTGTGCCGAAGCGCTCGAGATGAATACGCTCGGGTGCGACGCCCGCGCCCAGCAGCGCGCGTTCGGCCGCGTCCATCATGGGAGCAGGGCCGCAGATGAAGGCTTCGTCAATGCTGTCGGCCGTGACGACACTTGCCAGCAGTTCGCCGATACGGGCTTCGTCCAGAAGGCCCGACAGCAGCTCAAGCTCTGAGGGTTCCTCAGACAGTACATGGATCAGCCGCAAACGGCCCAGATACTGGTTCTTGAGCTCCTCCAGCGTTTCCAGAAACATGATGGACGACACCGTCCGATTGCCGTAGACCAGCGTGAAATCACTGTTGGGCTCGACCTTTAATGTCGTTTTGATGAGTGACAACATGGGTGTGATGCCCGAGCCCCCGGCAAAGCCCACGTAGCGCTTGCGCTGGGCAGGGTCCAGGGGCGTGTTGAAACGGCCGTCCGGGGTGAGAACGTCAAGCTCTTGCCCGGCCCGAAGGTGCTCGTTAGCCCAGTTTGAAAAACGTCCGCCCGCAACCCGCTTGATGGCCACGCGAAGTTCGCCCGCTGCATCGTAGTCGTGAGTGCCTACGCACACCGAATACGAGCGCCGCAATGGCTCTCCGCCGACCTCGGCCTGCAGGGTCAGAAATTGGCCTGGCTGGAATCGGTAGGCATCGCGCAGCGGGGCCGGAATGTCGAAGGCCACCGAAATGGCTTCCGGGGTCTCTGGGCGCACCTCGCGAATGCGCAGGCGATGCAGTTGGGGCAGAGCCATAGACGTCTCGCAGGGTTGACTTCAGTAAGGTTTGAAATAGTCGAAGGGTTCACGACAGGACAGACAACGCCAGAGCGCTTTGCAGGCGGTCGACCCAAACTCAGAGATTCGCTCAACCTGGTCGGAGTCACAGCGTGGACAATGCGGGGGCTGCGCGGCGACTGCGGAAGGCTTTGGCATCCAGCGCAGCGGCTGTGCGGTCGACGTCTCATGCCCGCACACTCGGGCCGGTGGCGCGATGCCGTATTCGCGCAGTTTGCGTCTGCCCTCATCGCTGATCCAGTCGGTGGTCCAGGCGGGCGAAAGCACCAGGCGTACTTCAGCGTCAGGCAGGCCGGCCAGGGCAAGTGCTTTGAGCACGTCCTCGCGAATGACCTCGGTGGCAGGACAGCCGGTGTACGTCGGTGTAAGGCTGACCGTGATCCGCCCGTGTTCCAGCCCTACCTCACGCACAATGCCCAGATCGGTCAGGCTGAGCACGGGGATCTCGGGGTCGCAGACTAAGGCAATCGCCTCGCGGGCGCGCGCCAGGGTGTCGTTCACGAGGCTGTTCACGAGCGTATCAGCGCGCAGATGCTTGCCCAGTGCTACCAGCGTGCGCCGGGGTGCGCGCGGGCAAGCGACTGCATCTCTACGAGCATGAAACCGAGGTATTCACTGTGCACGCCCAGCTTGCCGGTTGATACAAAGCCACAGGGGGGCGGCTTATGCAGTCCCGCCTCGCGGAGTACCTCATCGAT
>JBIKMC010000033.1:0-18801 GCA_044359405.1 Burkholderiaceae bacterium | reverse complement strand
CAACATTGAGGCGCACACCCTTCAGATTCGCCCCTGTGAGGTGTCGGTGATTGATGCGTCCGGGCGTACTCTGACTCGGATACGGGCCGATTGCGTGAGCGCCCAGGGCCGTGTGGGCGACAAGTCGTACGGCATGCAGGCGATATTTGTCGCACGCGCAGAGTCTGTCTGGCAGGTGGTTGTGATCGGTGAGCAAATCGACAGCCTTCAGGCGCAAACATTTTTGGACGCCTTCCGGATTGTTGGAGGCGCTTCGTGAACGCGACGACTGGTATTGAACTTTTGCCGCGGGCGTTGGCGATCCGGGTGTTCTTCTGTTTTGCCTCCGGTTATCTGCTGTCGTACGCCTTGCGCTCGGTCAATGCGGTGATCGCGCCTGCGCTGGTCAGCGAGTTTGGTCTGAGCAACGCGCAGCTGGGGGCGCTTTCAAGCGCCTATTTTCTGGCCTTTGCGGCCCTGCAGCTACCGCTGGGCGTCTGGCTTGATCGCTACGGATCGCGCAACACCGATGCGGCGCTTCTGCTGATCGCGGCGCTCGGGTGTCTGGTGTTTTCCCTGGCGCCCGACCGGCATGTGTTGTGGGTGGGCCGCGCACTGATCGGCATGGGGGTTTGTGGGGCGCTCATGGCTTCGCTCAGGGTCTATCGATTCTGGTATGCGCAGGAGCGACAGCAACAGCTTGCAGCCTGGATGCTCGTGATCGGATCTTTGGGTGCGTTGTCGGCCACCGTGCCCGTACAGTGGGCCATGACGCATATCGGCTGGCGCGGCGTTTTTGGACTGATCGCGGTGCTGCTCGCGGGGTCGAGCGCGGCTATCTTTTGGCTGGTTCCGCGCGAACCGGTCCGGCCCGTACAGCCGCTATCGTCGCAGTGGGCGGGTTATCTGCTGGTGTTTCGTTCCGCCTATTTCTGGCGCTTTGCGATCCCGGCGGTGGCGTTTCACGCCGGCTTTGTGGCCTATCAGAGTCTTTGGATGGGGCCCTGGTTCACGCGGGTGCTGGGACTGTCATCGGCGCAGTCCGCGCAGGCGCTGTTCGCGTTCAATTTCGTGTTGATGCTGGGCTATATGATCCTGGGCTGGCTCGCCCCGCGACTTTCCAAGGCGGGATGGAGCACGCTTCGTACCGTTGCCTGGGGATCGGTGCTGACGCTGGCTGCGCAGCTTGCGATTGTCTTTGCGCAGGGCGCTGGTGCCTGGCTGCTCTGGCTATGCCTGGCCTTGGGTGTCACCACCTACACGCTGGTGCAAACGCACGTGAGCCTTACCTTTCCAGCAGAGCTGACCGGGCGCGCGTTTTCCGCTTTCAACCTTATGCTGTTTGTAGGCATGTTTGCGATTCAATGGCTTTTCGGGGTGTTGGTTGACGCGCTGGCGGCTGTGCCCGCCATCGGAGAGGGGCCGTCCGCGTTTCGTGCTGCCCTGTTTTTGTGGGTGATGGTGCAGCTTGCCGCTTTCGCGATCATGCTTGGTTGGCGGGTGCGGCCGGCAACCGAGTCGGGCTCGAGTCGTTAGCGCGAAACCACAGCGCGAATTCCTGCCAGCACGCCCGCCAGAAGCAGGGCGATTCCCAGTAGCGTTGTGGCTTCAGGGACCTGCCCGCGCAGCATGAATACATAGATCAGCGCCGCAATGGTTTCAAACACGATCAGCTGCCCGCTTAGCGCGGTAGGCAGACGTTCAGCGGCCCTATTCCACAGCCAGGTTCCCAGCCAGGAGGCCAGCAGACCCATGGCGAGCATCGCAGCCATGAACTCCCATGGTCTGGGCCCCAGCGGCCAGTTGTAGCCCGCGGCTTGCGGGGCCGAGCCAGATTGCAGCCATGCCAGACTGGCCAGTGCGGCGACGATGGCCAGCGGCAGTGTGGCCAGTCCCTGTGCGGTTGCCCAGGCGCTTGCGCTCACGACTGCCCGGTGTCGCAGCCAGCGCGCGTTGCGAATGGGATACCAGGTCCAGCAGACCAGGGCGAGCACGGCCAGCGACAGGCCCAACAGACCCTCGGTGGTCGGATCGGTCGATCGGCCCGACAGGGCGTCGGCGGCAAGCCCCCATTCATGCAGGTGCACGCAGAGTAGTCCCGCTGCGATCAGTGCGAGCGCCAGACTCAATGATCGCCAGGGCAGCTCGCGCGTGCCCAGATTTGAGACCACGCTGATTACGAGCGGGAGGGTGCCGATGATGAGGGTGGGTAAGGTGCCGCCGGCAAGCTGAATGGCTGCGGCCAGGCTGGCGTAGTAGATCAGATTACCCACCAGAGCCAGACACAGCGCCTCCAGCCAGTCGGCGCGTGTCAGGCGTGCCAGGGAGCGCCGCTGCAGGACCGCCAATGGCAGGGCGATCAGCCCGAAAGCGAGGTAGCGGCCTATGGATAGGGCCGCGGCTGGATAGTCAGCCAGCATCAGGGGCGCGACAAAGACCAGGCCCCACACCAGGCCTGCGCCCAGGGCACAGACCACTCCGGCGGCGAGGGTCTGGGCGTTGCCGCCCGCAGTCATGGGCGCGAGCAGACCAGCAATGCGATGATGGGCATCGGATGCATCGAATCAGCCAGGGCGATGGCGTGAGTCGGCCTGCCCAAGTGTCACCGCGGTTTCACTTCGGATGATGCGATCAGGCACGGTGAAGTCATGCTCGGTGAACAGATGGTTGGCACGGTTATGTGCATGAGCGGCGGCTTCGGTGAGGTCGAGCACGGGCGATACGCAGCAATCGCGCTGGGCTGCAAGGCTGGCCCATTCGTCGCGGCTGCGGCGGGCGAAGGCGGCGGCGAGTGCGGCGGCGGCCTGCGGCCATGCGGCTTCGCGGTACTGATCATCCATGCGTAAGCTGCTGGCCAGCCCGGTGAGCTCGAGCAGTTCGCGGTAAAACTTGGGTTCGATGGCGCCGACCGCGACATGTCGGCCGTCGGCACAGGCATACGCCCGGTAAAACGGCGCGCCGCCATCGAGCAGATTGGCGCTGCGTGCGAGGCGCCAGCGCCCGCCCGCCAGCATGCCGTAGAACATGGGCAGAAGACCGACAGTACCCGCGAGTATGCTGGTGGTGACTACGCCGCCGCGGCCGGTGATGCCGCGCTGGACCAGTTGCGCGAGCACGCCCACCAGCAGATGCATGGCGCCGCCGCCAAAGTCGGCGACCAGGTTGAGCGGCGCTACCGGATGGTCAGCCGGACCGATTGCAGCCAGAGCGCCGGACAAAGCAAGGTAGTTGATATCGTGACCGGCCCGCTTGGCCAGCTCGCCCTGATCACCCCAGCCCGACAGTCGTCCGATGACCAGTCTTGGATGCGCGTTCAGCAGCTCGAGGGGTGCGAGTCCCAGACGCTCGAGTACGCCGGGTCGAAAACCTTCTAGCAGCAGATCGGCGTCTGCCAGGAGCTGGTGCAGCTGCGCCCGCTGCTCGGCCGCTTTCAGGTCGAGTTTGCAGATCGTCTTGCCGGTGTTGAGCACATCAAAGCGAGGATCTAATCCCAGTCCCAGGCCGGGGTCGTTGGGCGGCGAAACGCGGGTGATCTGCGCCCCCAGCGACTGCAGGATCATGCCCGCGAAGGGCACCGGCCCGATGGCGTGCAGCTCGATCACTTTGAGTCCGGCGAGGGCTTGTTCTTGCATGATGCGGGTCTCCGACGTCAGCCGCTATTGTGGCAGGTAGGCGCCCAGTGAGCCGTGCGCGCTTCAGTCAGGTGGCGGTGTGTGCAGTAGCGCGCGGCGTAGCGAAATGGCGTGTGCCACATGTTCGTCGGCCAGCTGATCGCAAGCGTCCAGGTCAGCCAGACTGCGGGCCACGCGCAGGGCGCGGTGAACCGCACGGGCCGACCAGCGCAGGCGCGCCGCCGCCCGTGCCAGCAGATCCCTTGCGCTATCGGTCAGGTGGCAAAACCGCTCAATGTCGGCGGCCTGCAGATGCGCGTTGGGCATGGCCTGGCGGCGAAGTTGTCGATCCCAGGCCGACTGAACCCTGGACTGAATCAGCGCGCTGGGTTCAGCCCGGTCCGCAGCGAGCAGGCGCCGTTCATCGATGGGATCAACCCGCACATGGATGTCGACCCGGTCAAGCACCGGACCCGAGATGCGTTGCTGGTAGCGACTCACCTGGTCGTGCGAGCATCGGCAGCGTGCGCTGGGCGCCTGGCCGCAGGGGCAGGGATTCATGGCCGCGACTAGCTGAAAGCGGGCTGGGAAGTCGATACGCCCGCAAGCCCTGGATACGGTGATTCGGCCAGTCTCTAGGGGTTCGCGAAGGGCTTCCAGGGCCGAGCGCTTGAATTCGGCCAGTTCATCCAGAAACAGAACGCCGCAGTGTGCCAGGCTGATCTCGCCCGGCCGCGGGTTGCCGCCACCCCCGACGAGCGCCGCAGTGGACGCGGTGTGGTGCGGGCTTCGGAACGGGCGTTGACCCCAGTGGCTAGCCTCGAAACGGCCGGCGAGGGCCTGGATGGAGGCGATTTCCAGCGATTCATCCGCCAGCGGCCCAGGCAAAATGGAGGGCAGGCGACTGGCCAGCATAGATTTACCCGCGCCCGGCGGGCCTACCATCAAGACCGAGTGGGCGCCGGCCGCCGCGACCTCAAGTGCCCGCCGGGCCTCTTCGTGGGCATGAACGTCGGCGAAATCGGTGTAGGCAATGGGTCCTGCCATCGTCGGCGATTGATGCTCAACCCTTACCAGGGTGGATTCCCCGCGAAGGTGAGCGCATACATCACTCAGATGAGAGGCAGCCAGGGCGTTGACGTCGGCATCCAGGGCGGCTTCGGCGCTACTGCCAGCCGGTAGCACCAGACGGCGACCCCGGTGTCGGACCGCCAGCGCCATTGCCAGAGCCCCCCGGATAGGCCTTAGATCTCCAGTAAGTGAGAGCTCACCTACCAGCTCGAGCTCTGCCAGGCTATCGCCCGGCAGTTGACCCGCTGCGACCAGCACGCCGACGGCGATCGGAAGATCAAAGCGACCCGAGTCCTTGGGCAGGTCGGCTGGCGCCAGATTCACCGTCAACCTGCGATGGGGAAAGTCGAGTCCGCTCTGCAGGATGGCTGCGCGTACCCGCTCGCGACTCTCGCGTACGGCGGCCTCGGGCAGGCCGACGATGTGGAAGGCCGGCAGGCCGTTGGCGACATGGACCTCAACGCGCACCTCGGGGGCCTGCAGGCCGAGCAGGGCGCGGGAATAGACGACGGCCAAAGACATGGCGAACAGACCTCCTGGGTTCGAATTCAGGCACCCGGTGTGTGCATGGCGCGAACCGGGCCGGGCGCCGCCATCGTGGACCTTATGGGCGGTGTGGACGCCGGCGGACTCTGCCATCGGGCCTGTGTATTTCGGTCGACTTTGCGGGGACTGTCGTCCTGTGAACGCGACCCAGAGCTCGATCAGCGCACCGCAGAACATGCAAGAAAGTGCTTGCATATGTCCCAGACATGCATTATTATTCCGAATGCGGGTTCTGATTCCCGCGTATCCCCGAGATGCTTTCGGTCCGGCAAAGAACCGGCAACCTATTCCCAGGAGACGCCTTGATGAGCCCTCAGGATCGTGTTGATTACCAGACGCAGCCCAGCCGCTACCGACACCTGGGCCTTGCGGTTGATGGCGCCATCGCAACCATCACGCTGTCGATCGATGAGGACGCAGGTCTACGCCCCGGCTACAAACTCAAGCTCAACAGTTACGACCTTGGTGTTGATATTGAGCTGAACGACGCCCTGAACCGCGTTCGCTTTGAACACCCCACGGTGAAGACAGTGGTCATCACCAGTGCTCGCGACAAGGTGTTCTGCTCGGGCGCGAACATTTTCATGCTGGGCACCTCCAGCCATGCGTGGAAGGTGAACTTCTGCAAGTTCACCAACGAGACGCGTAACGGCATGGAGGATTCGTCCACGCACGGGGGACCCAAGTTTCTCGCCGCGGTCAACGGGGCATGCGCCGGCGGTGGCTATGAACTGGCGCTGGCGTGCGACGAGATCGTGCTGGTTGACGATCGCAATTCGGCGGTGAGCCTGCCCGAGGTGCCGCTTCTGGGCGTCTTGCCCGGAACAGGGGGCCTTACTCGCGTGACCGACAAGCGGCGCGTCCGTCACGATCTTGCCGATATCTTCTGCACCACCACCGAAGGGGTTCGCGGCCAACGCGCCAAAGACTGGCGCCTGGTTGACGATATCGCCAAGCCGGCCGTGTTCGCTCAGCGCGTACGTGAACGCGCTCTGCAGTTGGGCCAGCGCAGTCAGCGCCCCGATCAGGCCCAGGGTGTTGCACTCACGCCGCTGGAACGCGACATCGGCGCCGATAGTCTGCGCTATCGCCATGTCAGCATCGAGATCGATCGTAGCCGACGCCTAGCCACCTGGACGGTGCGGGGTCCGTCAGCCGAGCTGCCCGGCGATCCTGCTGGCATGCTGGCTCAGGGCGCGTCCTGGTATCCCCTCGCGCTGGCCCGTGAGCTCGATGATGCGATCCTCGAAATGCGCACCAACGAACCCGACTTGGGCACCTGGATTATCAAGACCGAAGGCGACAGCGCGCGGGTCCTGGCCATGGATGCGCAGCTGGAGGTTCATCGCGAGCACTGGCTGGTGCGCGAAACCTTAGGCTATCTGCGCCGCACGTTCAGCCGTTTTGATGTGTCCTCCCGCTCGTTGTTTGCGCTGATCGAGCCTGGTTCCTGTTTTGCGGGGACGCTGCTGGAGCTGGCGCTGGCCTGTGATCGCAGCTATCAGCTCGATGCATCGGACGACCCCGCACAGGCGACCCACATCGTGGTGGCCGAGTCCAACCTGGGTTGGTACCCGATGGCGACCGGGCAAAGTCGACTGGGTCGCCGCTTCTACGACGAGCAAGACCCGCTCAATGCGATACGTGCGCACTTGAACCAGACATTGTCAGCCGCTCAGGCGCTCGCGCTGGGCCTGGTGACGGCGGCGCCCGACGAGCTCGACTTCGCCGATGAGGTACGACTGGCACTTGAAGAGCGGGCGGCGATGTCGCCCGATTCGCTGACCGGTCTTGAGGCTAATCTTCGCTTCAACGGTGTCGAGACCCTGTTCACCCGCGTATTTGGTCGCCTGTCCGCGTGGCAGAACTGGATTTTTCAGCGCCCCAACGCCGTTGGGGATCGCGGCGCACTCAAGGTTTACGGCAAAGGCGAAAAAGCCGCATTCGATTTCAATCGTGTCTGAAGGCCGTTCGATCGGCGAACCCCATCTGCAGCACCTCTGAACAAAGGAGTCCTCTCATGAGCTCGATCAACTACAGCGAGAAAATACCCAACAATGTGAACCTTGCCGAGGATCGCACCCTTCAGCGCGCCCTCGAGCACTGGCAGCCCAACTATCTGAGCTGGTGGCAGGACATGGGCCCAGACGGCGCGCAGAACTTCGATGTCTATCTGCGCACTGCGGTGAGTGTTGACCCCCAGGGCTGGGCGCAATTCGGTCACGTGAAGATGCCCGACTATCGCTGGGGCATTTTTCTCAATCCGGCTGAGGCGGGACGCAAGATTCACTTTGGCGATCACAAGGGCCAAGATGCCTGGCAGGAAGTCCCGGGCGAGCATCGCGCCAACCTGCGCCGCATCATCGTGACCCAGGGCGATACCGAGCCGGCCTCGGTTGAACAGCAGCGCCACCTGGGCCTGACGTGTCCCAGCCAGTATGACCTGCGCAACCTCTTTCAGGTCAATGTCGAGGAGGGTCGCCATCTGTGGGCCATGGTATATCTGCTGCACAAGCATTTCGGCCGCGATGGACGCGAAGAAGCCGAAGCACTGCTTGAGCGACGCTCGGGCGACCAGGACAATCCGCGCATTCTGGGCGCGTTCAATGAGCGCACGCCGGACTGGCTGTCCTTTTACATGTTCACGTACTTCACCGACCGCGATGGCAAGTTTCAGCTGTGCGCGCTGGCCGAGAGCGCGTTTGATCCGCTGGCCCGCACCACGCGTTTCATGCTGACCGAGGAGGCGCACCATATGTTCGTGGGCGAGTCGGGCGTCTCGCGGGTCATCCAGCGCACCTGTCAGGTCATGAACGAGCTCAAGACAGATGACCCGGCCAAGATTCGTGCGGCCGGCGTGATCGATCTGCCCACGCTGCAGCGCTACCTCAATTTTCACTTCTCGGTGACGGTCGATCTGTTTGGCGCCGATGAATCGAGCAATGCCGCCAATTTCTACAGCGCCGGACTTAAGGGCCGTTTCGAGGAAGGCAAGCGCAGCGACGATCACGTGTTGCGTGGTGACATGTACAAAGTGCTCGCGGTTCGCGATGGTCGCCTGATCGACAAGGAGGTGCCAATGCTGAACGCGCTGAACGAAGTGCTTCGCGATGACTACATTCGCGATTCGGCCGGTGGTGTCGAGCGATGGAACCGGGTCATTGAAAAAGCTGGAATTCCTTTCCGTCTGAAGCTTCCGCACAAGGCATTCCACCGCAAGATCGGCGCGCTTTCCAGCATCAACGTCAGCCCGGATGGACAGGTTCTCAGCCCGATTGACTGGGCACTCAATGAGGCCGATTGGCTGCCCACTGTCGAAGATCGGGCCTTTGTGGCCTCGCTGATGGGGCGGGTAACCGAACCCGGTCGTTTCGCCAACTGGATTGCACCCCCGGCTATGGGCATCAACCGACAGCCCGTCGACTTCGATTACATTCGCTTCAACTGAATCGGGCTGGAGAAAGGTCATGCAAGCTTCGTCGACCACGGTTATGCGGCAGCACCTGATCGATCCGGAGATCTGCATTCGCTGCAACACCTGCGAGGCAACCTGCCCGGTGGGCGCGATCACGCATGATTCGCGCAACTATGTGGTCGATGCCGATAAGTGCAATCTGTGCATGGCCTGTGTACCGCCCTGCCCTACCGGCTCCATCGACAACTGGCGCATGATGCCGCGTGCGCGTGCGTACTCGGTCGATGAGCAGTTGGGCTGGGACGAGCTGCCCGCTGAACTGGAGGCGTCTGAACTCGAAGCGGCGGGTGTTCAGCCCGATGGCGCGCCGGTTGAGTCGAACGAGCTGGCCAGTGCCGTTGGTGGGCAAATCGACCCGATCGCCGCATCGACCGGCCCTGCGCTGGCGGTTCAGGTGGGGGCGGCGCTGCCCCCTTGGTCGGCCGCGCATGCGTACACGAACCTGTACGGTTCCAGGTCGTCCCGATCAAGTGTGCGCGCCACTGTGGCTGGCAACGTGCGTGTGTCGGCCGTGGGCCGGGACTACGACACGCACCACATCGTGCTTGATTTTGGCAACACGCCGTTTCCGGTACTTGAGGGACAGTCGGTGGGCATTGTGCCGCCGGGAGTTGACGCGCAGGGACGAGCCCACCACGCACGGCAATATTCGGTGGCCAGCGCACGCAATGGCGAGCGACCGGGTTACAACAACCTTGCGCTCACCGTGAAGCGGGTGCTGGAAGACCACCAGGGGCGACCGGTGCGCGGGGTTGCCTCTAACTACCTGTGCGATACGCAGGTGGGCGATACGGTCGAGGTTATCGGGCCCTTTGGCGCATCGTTTCTCATGCCCAATCATCCGCGTTCACACATCGTGATGATTTGCACGGGCACGGGCAGTGCACCCATGCGCGCCATGACCGAGTGGCGTCGTCGCCTGCGGCGCTCGGGCAAATTTGAGGGTGGAAAGCTGATGTTGTTCTTCGGTGCGCGTACGGCCGAAGATCTGCCTTACTTCGGGCCCCTGCAAAGTCTTCCGCATGATTTCATCGATATCAACTTTGCATTTTCGCGGGTTCCGGGACGCCCGCGTCGGTATGTTCAGGACCTCATGCGGGAGCGCGCGGCCGATCTGGCTCCCTTACTGAGCGATCCGGACGCGTTTTTCTATGTCTGTGGTCTGAAAGCCATGGAAGAGGGCGTCGTGCTGGCACTTCGCGACATTGCCGAGCAGGCGCACCTTGACTGGCACACGCTTGCGCCGCGTCTGCGCAGCGAAGCCCGTCTGCACCTGGAAACCTACTGATGATGTGGCGCCCTGCCTGAGCGCCCCCTTTAATGCCCGCCTCCCTTAGTGCCCGCTTCCCTTAGTGCCCGCTTCCCTTAGTGCCCGCTTCCTCTAATGCCAGCCCCCTTTAATGCTCGCCTCGCGCTGCTGCTGGCGGTGCCTCCGCTGATGTGGGCCGGTAACGCGGTCGCCGGTCGACTGCTGGCCGGTGAGGTTCCCCCGTTTGTCCTGAACGCGCTGCGCTGGCTGATCGCTATTGTCATCCTCCTGCCACTGGGTTGGCGGGCGGTGGCGACCGCTGCGGCACGCGCCGAGGTGTGGCGGCGCTGGCGACCTTTATCGCTACTGGGACTGTTGGGGGTGGGGGCCTACAACGCGCTGCAGTACTGGGCCCTGGAGACCTCGACGGCGCTCAACGTCACCCTGATTGCCGCCAGCCTTCCGGTGTGGATGCTGGTGCTGGGCGTTGCGGCGTTTGGTGTGCGGCCCAGCCGGCGCGAGCTGCTGGGTGCCGGCATCTCGCTGGCCGGTGTTGCGGTCGTCATCGCACGCGGAGACCTTGCGCAGCTGGCCAGCCTCAGGCCAGCCCCTGGCGATGGTCTGATGCTGTTGGCGGTCTTGGGTTGGGCCTGCTACAGCTGGCTGCTGGCCCGGCCGCACCCGTCCCTCGCTGCGGGAGCCCGCCCCGATTGGAACTGGGCGGGCTATCTGCTGGTCCAGGCCTTGTTCGGCATGGTGTGGGCGGGCGGCGCCGCCATCGGCGAGCTGGCCCAGGGTGAGGCTTCAATACACTGGTCGCCGTCCGTGCTGCTGGGGCTGGCCTTTATCGCGATCGGCCCGTCGGTCATTGCCTATCGGGTCTGGGGGCTGGCGGTACCGCAGGCGGGCCCGGCCCTGGCGGGACTGTTTGCCAACCTGACACCCCTGTTTGCGGCCATGATGGGCGCAGGTTTACTGGGCGAAGCGCCTCAGGCGTATCACGCGCTGTCGTTCACCCTGATTGTGGCTGGCATTGCCGTGTCGATCAGACGCTAGCGCGAGCGCCCGTCCGTTTCCAGCGCGCGGATACGTTCCTCGAGCAGCGCAAGGCGCTCGCGTTCGAGCTCAAACTCTTCACGCGTGACCAGTTCCAGTTTCTGAAAACTCTGAGCCAGAAGGGCGCGCAGATTGCGCTCGAGATCGGCGGCAGGGCTATTTCGCAACAGCTCACTCAGGCGTGCCTGAGCCTGCGCAAGAAGCTCTTGTGGACTGGGACTCACCATGGCGAGGCAGTCTAGCACGGGGCCGCGCCAGCGAGCCGGCGCTGCTGTCCGCGCTTGTTTTTGGTGCAAGCGCCCGCGCCCAGAGGGCTGGCGCACGATCTTGGTGCGCGCTGACGTTCTGCGGCCCCTGTGCCGGTGCGACTTAGGTGCCCAACCCCCCGGCGGACGCGGTGGCACGGGAAATGCACTGGAGGTGCGACAAAAAAAGTTTCTCCTTTCCCAACCCTTGATACGGGAGCTCCTCCATGTTTAAGCAAGCGATCATCTGTGTGGCGGGTGCGTTGATCGGCGGTTCTGTCCTGGCGGCCGATCCGGCCCCCTTTACCGGCAACATCATGCTGGCCAGCGATTACAAATTCCGCGGCTTTACGCAGACTCACTACAAGCCCGCCTTGCAGGGCGGCTTTGACTTCGCGCATGGCTCAGGTTTTTATCTGGGCAACTGGAACAGCAACGTCGAACAGTCGCTCTTTGACGGCGCCAGTCTAGAGATGGACGTGTATGGCGGTTTCAAAAAGGCCGTGGGCGCCATCACCTATGACGTGGGCGTGATTCACTACGCGTATCCGGGCTCTGGGCTCAGCCTCACCAAGGTTGACAACACCGAGGCCTACGTTGGCGCAAGCGTGGGGCCCCTCAGCGCGAAGTTGTATTACGCGTTGACCGACTACTTTGACACCAAGACGCTGGCGGGCAAAAACGGTTTGTCGACCGAGGGCACCACTTACCTGGATCTGGCAGCAACAGTCGATCTGGGTGGCGGTTGGTCGGGCACCGCTCACGCGGGCGTTCTCAGCATGAAAAATGCCGCTTCTAACGGCTATGCCAGTTCGGTGACTGACTACAAGCTGGGCATCAGCCGTGATATTTCAGGCTGGGTCCTGGGTGCCGCTTACGTCACGACCAGCAAGAAAGACTACTTCCTCACGGGCGATCTGAAGCCTGCCGGTGACCCGCGAGTCCTGGTCTCTCTTAGCAAAACTTTCTGAGCAACCCGGGCGTCATCGCGATGTGACGCCCATCTGGAGCATTCGTCATGAAGCTGATCACAGCCGTCATCAAACCTTTCAAGCTCGATGAGGTGCGCGAGGCACTGTCAGCCATCGGCGTTCAGGGTGTCACCGTCACCGAGGTCAAGGGGTTTGGTCGACAAAAAGGGCACACCGAGTTGTATCGCGGGGCCGAGTACGTCGTCGATTTTCTGCCCAAGGTCAAGATCGAGGCGGCTGTGGCCGACGATCTGGCTGAGCGTGTGGTTGAGGCCATTGAGGCGTCGGCGCGCACGGGCAAGATTGGCGACGGAAAGATCTTCATTTACGACCTCGAACAAGTCATCCGGATTCGTACCGGAGAAACCGGCAATGAAGCGCTTTGAGGCGCTACACCGATACGGAGTAATCAATATGACCCGCTTGATCAAAAATATGGGCAGTGCCGCGCTGCTGGCGCTCGCCCCTTTGGGCCTTGCCTTTGCGGGCGACGCGCCCGTGCCCGACAAGGGCGATACCGCCTGGATGACCGTCGCCACGCTACTGGTAATCCTCATGACCATTCCTGGCCTTGCGCTGTTTTACGGCGGTCTGGTGCGCGCCAAGAATATGCTGTCGGTGCTGATGCAGGTATTCGTGATCTTTTCGATGATTGTGGTGCTTTGGGCCGTTTACGGCTACACCCTGGCGTTCGGGGGTGATGGGAGCTTTTACGGCACCTTCGACAAACTGTTCCTCAAGGGCATTACGCCGGATTCGGTGGCTGCCACCTTCAGCAAGGGTGTGGTCATTCCTGAGCTGAGCTTTGTGGCCTTTCAGGCGACGTTTGCGGCGATCACCTGCGCGCTGATTGTCGGTGGCTTCGCAGAACGAGTGCGCTTTTCAGCCGTGTTGCTGTTTTGCGTATTGTGGTTCACGTTCTGCTACATCCCCCTGGCGCACATGGTCTGGTACTGGGCGGGGCCAGACGCTATTACCGACGAGAAATCGCTCGAGGCCGTCACCGCTGCAGCCGGCTTTCTCTGGGCCAAGGGCGCGCTTGATTTTGCGGGCGGCACGGTGGTGCACATCAACGCTGGCGTGGCGGGGCTGGTGGGTGCCTATGTCATCGGTAAGCGGGTGGGTTACGGTCGCGAAGCCATGGCACCGCACTCATTGGTGATGACCATGATCGGTGCCTCGCTGCTGTGGGTGGGCTGGTTCGGGTTCAACGCGGGCTCCAACCTGGAGGCCAATGGTGTGACCGCGCTGGCGTTCGTCAACACCCTGGTGGCGACGGCTGCGGCGACCATGGCCTGGATGCTGGGCGAGTGGATGGCCAAAGGAAAGCCGTCCATGCTGGGCGCCGCGTCAGGAGCGGTTGCGGGCCTTGTGGCCATCACGCCTGCCTGCGGCTTCGTGGGGCCCATGGGCGCGATCATCATCGGTCTGGTCTCAGGTCTGCTGTGTCTGTGGGGCGTTAATGGTCTTAAGCGCCTGCTGGGTGCCGACGATTCGCTGGACGTGTTTGGCGTGCATGGCGTGGGCGGCATTGTTGGCGCGTTGCTTACGGGCGTGTTCGCGGCGCCCTCACTGGGCGGAACCGGCATCTTCGACTATGTGAAAAACGCGGCAAATCCCGACTACGCCATCGGCGCTCAGGTCTGGATACAGTTGCAGGGCGTTCTGGTGACCATCGCATGGTCAGCCATCGTCGCCTTCATTGCCTTCAAGCTGGTCGATATGATGGTCGGGCTAAGGGTGGCCGAAGACGAAGAGCGCGAAGGTCTGGACATTGTTTCGCACGGCGAAACGGCTTACCGCAACTAAGCGGCTGATTCAGCCCGGACTGGGGCGCTCTCGGGGCGCTTCGGTCTGTACAAGAGCCCGCTTCGGCGGGCTCTGTGCATTTTGGCGATGTTTGTGCACGCTCAAACTGGAATGTGGTCGGCGCGTACAATGCAAAGATCTTTCTGACTGCTGAAACGCTGCCCATGGTTCCCCATCTTGTCACCGCCATGCAGGGTCCGCTGCACGACATCGAACGTCGCATGCTTGACGCCACGTCGCAGATCGAGCGCTGGTTCCGCCTCGAGTGGCAGGACCATACGCCGCCCTTTTATGGATCTGTCGACTTGCGCAATGCGGGCTTCAAGCTTGCGCCGGTTGACACCAACCTCTTTCCTGGCGGTTTCAACAATCTGTCCGAGCCCATGCTGCCCTTGGCGGTTCAGGCAGCGATGGCGGCTATTGAAAAATACTGCCCCGATGCGCGCAACCTGCTGCTCATTCCGGAAAATCACACCCGCAACACCTACTACCTACGCAATGTCCATCGGCTGTCGATGATTCTGCGCCAGACCGGGCTCGATGTGCGCCTGGGCTCGCTCAATCCCGAGATTACTGAACCCACAACGCTTGAGCTGCCAGACGGCGAGCGACTGGTTCTTGAGCCGCTGGTGCGACGGGGCAAGCGGGTGGTGCTCGAGGGCTTTGATCCGTGCTCCATCCTGCTCAATAACGACCTGTCCTCAGGTCTGCCCGCCATCCTGTCGGACGTGCACGAGCAGGTGCTGCTGCCGCCGCTGCATGCCGGCTGGGCGGTGCGGCGCAAGACACGTCATTTTTCGGCCTACAACGAAGTGGTCAAATGCTTCGCCAAGTTGATCGATATCGACCCGTGGTTGATCAACCCGTATTTCGCAGCCTGTGGCGGCATCGATTTTCAGGAGCGCGAGGGCGAGGAATGTCTGGCGTCCAATGTCGATTCGCTCCTCAAGCAGATCCGACTCAAGTACCGTGAGTACGGCATTACTGAAACGCCGTTTGTCATCGTCAAGGCGGATGCCGGCACATATGGCATGGGCGTCATGTCGGTCAAGGACGCCGACGAGGTGCTCAACCTGAATCGTAAGCAGCGTAACAAGATGGCCGTGGTCAAAGAGGGGCTGCAGGTCAGCGACGTCATCCTTCAGGAGGGTGTGCATACCTTCGAGACGGTCGAGTCAGGGGTGGCCGAGCCCGTCGTCTACATGATCGATCGCTATGTGGTCGGCGGTTTTTATCGGGTCCACACGGCCCGTGGCAAGGATGAAAACCTGAACGCGCCAGGTATGCATTTTGTGCCTCTGCCTTTCGCCTCCAGCTGTAATTTGCCTGACTCCAAGGGCGAGCCTGATTGCGCGCCCAATCGCTTCTATGCCTACGGCGTGGTCGCCCGTCTGGCCTTGCTGGCGGCTGCGATTGAGCTTGAGCAGACCGACCCCGATCAGGCACGTTACGGTTGAGGGGCCGACGATGCGACTGCTCTTCATCATTGATCCGATCGACTCGCTCAAGGCCTACAAAGACTCGACCTACGCCATGATGGTCGAAGCGGCGCGTCGCGGGCACTCGTTGTGGTTCTGCGAGCAGGGTGATCTGTCGTCCCTGGGCGGCGTGCGTGCACAGGTGAGTCGGCTTGAGCTCACCGACACCACGGGCGAGCGCAGCGACTGGTGGCGGGCTGCGCCCCGCGAGCCATCTGAGCTGTCTGCCTTTGACGCGGTGCTGATGCGCAAGGACCCGCCCTTTGACATGGAGTACGTCGCCTCTACCTGGCTTCTTGAGCAGGCGGTGCGCGAAGGGGCGCGTGTGTTCAATGCGCCCGATGCGGTACGCGACCACAATGAAAAGCTCGCCATCCTGCAGTTTCCTCAACTCACGGCGCCCACGCTTGTAACCCGAAGTGCCGCCGAGTTGCGAGCGTTTGTTGCCGAACACCAGGACACTGTTTTCAAGTTGCTCGATGGCATGGGCGGCATGTCCATTTTCAGGGTGCGCGCTGGTGACCCGAACCTGTCGGTCATCATTGAAACCATGAACCGGTTTGGCGAGCGCAGCGTGATGGCGCAGCGCTATCTGCCTGAAATCTCCGAGGGTGATAAACGCATCCTGCTGATCGGCGGAAAAGTCGTGCCATATTGTCTTGCGCGGATTCCGTTGGCTGGCGAGTCGCGTGGCAACCTCGCGGCAGGCGGTCGCGGAGTGGCTCGGGCACTTGATGCCCGCGACCGCGAAATCGCCGAGTCGTTGGCGCCCGTGCTGTCCGCGCGCGGTCTATTGCTGGTGGGCCTTGATGTGATCGGGCGCTGCGTGACCGAAATTAATGTCACCAGTCCGACCTGCTTTCAGGAAATCACTCAGCAGACTGGTTTTTCGGTGGCGGGATTGTTTATGGACGCGCTTGAGGACGCCGTCGCGTCGCCTGTCAAGGCCGGATAAGTACAGGGTCTTACGCGTGGCGGCCTTCGTGTCGAATCAGTTCAATATCTTGCGCACGCCCTTGGGTTCCGCAGCGACAGCCGTCAAGCGGAGGGTCGCATGATTGGCATCATGCTGGTGTCCCATGAACCCCTAGGTACGGCGCTTCTTAATTGTACGCGTCACATTTTTGGGCGCCTGCCGGTGCAGCTGGCCGCACTCGATGTCATTCCCGATGAGGACCCCCAGGGTGCGATTCAGGCGGCGCGAGAGCTGCTCGTGCGCATCAATGACGGCAGCGGTGTCATCGTCTTTACCGATGTATTTGGGGCCACGCCCTCGCGCATTGCACTGGCCCTGCATGAACCCAATCGGGTACGGGTGATCGCCGGCGTCAATCTGCCGATTCTCATCAAGGCACTGGGTAATCGCCGAGGCCCACTGGAGGATGTTCTGGTGAGTCTTGTGCAGTCGGGGCAGAATGCCATTCAGGTCATCGCGCCTGAGGTGCCAGGTAAGGCGGGAGAGCATGAATCGAGCTGAAGCAGTGGTGGTGAACAAACTGGGCCTGCATGCCCGGCCGTCGGCCAAGCTCACTGCCGCCGCCGGGCGTTTTCGCGCCGAAGTCTGGTTGTCGCGCGGGGCTCGCAGGGTTAATGCAAAAAGCATCATGGGTGTGATGATGCTGGCGGCGGCCTGTGGCTCCACCTTGATCATTGAGGCCGATGGCCCCGATGAACAAGAGGCGGTTCAGACGCTTGTCGCGCTGATCACCGATGGATTCGGTGAAGAGCCTGGGGCCTGACGCATGTGCGCGGCAGTCAAACGGGGATGCCCATGCTGAGCTTTCAGGGGCTGGGCATCGGTGGCGGCATTGCGATCGGTCGTGCTCGTGTGTTGGAGGCGAGCGGTGCCGACGTGCCGCGTTATCGGGTTCATGTCGAGGCGGTGGCCGCCGAGCAGACCCGACTTGAGCAGGCCCTGAGCCGTGTCCGCAGCGAGTTTGCGCAGCTGCTTGCGCACCTACCGGTCGATGCTCCTGCTGAGGCGGGTGCACTGCTTGAAGTTCATCGCATGATTCTCGATGATCCGGCCCTTGCGCAGGCTGCGCACGAAGGCATTGCGGCGCAGGCCTGGAATGCGGAATGGGCTGTCTGGCACTGCGCCAGCGAGCTTGCCGATCAATTCGCTGAATTAGACGACGACTACTTCCGCGAGCGTGGTCGCGATGTGCTGCAGGTGGCCGATCGGGTGATGCGCGCACTGTCCGGAAGCCGCTCTGAGAGGCCTCTGGAAGCAGAGCCGGTCATTTATTGTGCTGATGACATTGCGCCGGCCGATATGCTGGGCCTGCGTCATGCAGCCGGCTTCGCGGTTGACCTGGGTGGTGTCACG
The DNA here is from genome assembly GCA_044359405.1 of Burkholderiaceae bacterium. GTDB lineage: Bacteria > Pseudomonadota > Gammaproteobacteria > Burkholderiales > Burkholderiaceae_E > SYIM01. The sequence continues at coordinate 982 of JBIKMC010000033.1, read as the reverse complement.
TCGCACATGGCCATCCTTGCGCGCAGCATGAATGTACCGGCAGTGCTGGCCCTGGGGGACGCGCACGCACAGATCCGCGATGATGACTGGCTGATTCTGGACGGCGACGCGGGCCGGCTCATCGTTTCGCCCGAGCCCGCGGTGCTGCAGCACTACCGCGATCGGCAGGCGCAGGATCGGGCGCAGACCGAGAGGCTGCGCGAACTGGTTCGGGTGGCTTCGCGTACGCTCGACGACTGTGATGTCGAGCTGATGGCCAACCTGGAGCATCCCGATGAGGTCGAGCAGGCGCTTGAGGTCGGCGCTGCCGGGGTGGGTTTGTTCCGCACCGAGTTTCTGTTCATGAATCGAGGCCTTGAACCCGGCGAAGATGAACAGTTTGAGGCCTATCGGGCGGTGGTGGCGGGCATGAAAGGACTACCGGTCACCATACGCACCATCGATGTGGGCGCTGACAAGGCCATAGAGTCCCATACCAGCGCCAATGCACCCAATCCCGCGCTCGGTTTAAGGGCCATCCGTTACAGCCTGGCCCAACCCCAGCGCTTTTTGGTGCAGCTGCGGGCCATTTTGCGAGCCTCGTGCTACGGACCGGTTCGGTTGTTGCTGCCCATGCTCGCGCATGACCACGAAATTGATGCAAGCCTCGCCTTGATCGAGCAGGCCCGCGATCAGTTGCGCGAGCGCGGCCAGGCATACGACGCCGGCATGCGGGTGGGCGGCATGGTTGAGGTGCCCGCGGCGGCGCTATGCGCTGACTACTTTGCCCGCCGCCTCGATTTTCTGTCCATCGGCACAAACGACCTGACCCAGTACACGCTGGCGATTGATCGGGCGGACCATGAGGTTGCGTCGCTTTACGAACCGTTTCATCCGGCGGTTCTCAAGCTGATCGCGCACACGCTCAGGGCGGCTCGGCGTGCCGGTAAGCCAGTGGCGGTGTGCGGTGAGATGGCAGGCGATTGTGAGGCGACTCGAGTGC
>JBIKMC010000223.1:0-5700 GCA_044359405.1 Burkholderiaceae bacterium | reverse complement strand
CGTTCATCGCCGAATTTTTTGTTGATGACGTTGGTCATGGCACGCGCCATCTCGACGCCGGTCAGCGGCGTATCGCGAACAGCCGGGTCGAGCATGGCCTCGTAAAGATCGATCTCCTGCGTGGTCGACCCATCGATCTTGAGCCCGAACTTGAGCCCCGCCGCCCGATCGGCAGCAGCAATCTTCTCTAGCGCAGACGTACCCGAAATGCCGTTCTTCCATTCATTGACCAGGGCCGTGCGCAGCGTAGCGCCCACCGCCGTGGCCGGCACTGACTGCTGCGGATTGGTCAAATCATCGAGGTTGAACAGCTTAGAGACCCCCCGCGCGATATCCTGGGGAGGAATCTTGCTTTCCGAGCGGATTTCGCCGTACTTGTTGACGAATTGGCGCTCCCCCTTGGGGTCAGTGGCCTGAATGAGGTATTCACCCAGCTTGTTATTACCGATGTACACATGGGTCTGCCACTTGTTGCTCGGATCTTCAGGCGAAGCCACCTGGGTCTTCACGTAGTAAACGGTGGCCAGGTAGCTGTTGCCGCCCGAGTCAAACACCGTCACCGCAGTGGTCAGGTTGTAGCTGGTAGGGTCGTTTGGGTCAAAGGCCTTGGAAATCGCCTTGCTATCCGCGGGCAGATTCAGCCCGAGTTCAACCTCGGTCGTTTCAGCAGCCTCGCCGGTGGTGGCGCGCGGTATGTAGAGTTTGCGCAGGTTCTCAAGATCAGCCTTGCCGCTCGAGTCAACCGTCGCTGCCATCAGAGCCTGCCCCGCCGAGTTCACGACAGCGAACGAATCATTCAAGACGAAGGTTCCGTTTCGCGTGTAGATGTCCTGTAGACCATCGGCTGACTTCAACGGAAAAAAACCGTCGCCTGTGATGGCAACATCCAGCGAGTTCGCCGAAAACTGCACGTTGCCCTGGCTGAACTCCTGCGTGACCGCTTTCAGCGCTACGCCCTGGCCGATTACCGAAGACGCTTTCTGCAGCGGCGAGGTGGCGAAGATGTCGCCGAAGTCCGCCCGCGATCGTTTGAAGCCCGTGGTGCCAACGTTGGCGATGTTGTTGCTGGTGACGCTCAACTGTGCGGTAGCCGCGTTCAGGCCGGTCAGCGAGGTATAAAAGGACATGGTTTAGGCTCCTGCGAATTCGTGTCGGACTGCGATGATTTGAGTCGGGTAGTTGGATGCGATGGCGTATGAGTCGCTTCAGTCGGTCAGCCGTCGATGCGTTGAACCTGGGACAGCGGCACAGTTCCTCCGCCTTCCACTTCAAGCATGACCTCGTTGGTCGTGCCACTGAATGTGACGCTCTTGACCGACGCGGGGGTGCTGATGGGTACCTGGCTCACCTTGCCGAAACTGTCGATGGTGGCCATCACCTTGTAGCGACCTTCGGGCATGCGATTGCCCTTCATGTCGTAGCCCTCCCACTTCACATTCACTTCGCCGGGCGGTTGGCGACCCAGCGTCTGCATGAAGACTTTTTGGCCGGCCTCGTTGTAGACGTCCAGCTGAATCTTGTCGGCCCCGTTAGGTACCGAGATCAATCCGCCGATATTCGCGCCGTTGACCAGTTGCGCTGTCCCGTTAGGGGTAGCGACCTTCTTGCCAATGAGGCTGGTGCCAGTCAGCAAGCGATCAGACTGCATCGACGAGGCCATGGATGCCATGGAATCCGACATCTTGGTGGTTGCCTCCAGCTGGGAGAACTGCGCCAGCTGAGCAACGAAGGCCTCGTTTTTTACTGGGTCCAGCGGATCCTGGTTCTGCAGCTGGGTCGTAAAGAGCGTGAGGAAGGCCTGTTGGCCCATCTCTTCCGAACCCTTGGGCTGCTTGGAGGCGGCTCTAAGTTCTTCGTATTTGGGCAGCGTCGACAGAAAGTTTCCGGCGCCGGTGGTGGTGGTTGCCATTCGTCAGGCTCCTCAGGCTTTGATGATGTCCAGGGTGCGCATCATCAATTCGCGCGCCGTGTTCACGACCTCAACATTGTTCTGATAGGCACGGGCTGATGCCATCATTTCAACCATCTCGGTCACCTCGCTTACGTTGGATCCCCACACATAGCCTTGCTCATCGGCCAGCGGATTTCCCGGTGAATAAATCTTTTTGACGGGCGCGCTGTCGTCAACGATCTTGTCGACCTTGACGCCACCCACATGGGGCGCTCCGGCGTTGGTAGCCTCTTTGTCCATGAGCGCCTTGAAGACGGGACGTTTGGCGCGAAACGCCTCAGCCTCGTTGTTGGTGACGCTGCCGGCATTGGCCAGGTTGGATGCGGTGGTGTTCATGCGGATCAACTGCGCGTTGAGCGCGGTGCCCGCAATACCGAAGATTCGTTCAATAGTCATGATCAGTCTCCGCGTAAAGCCTTGCGGATGCCGCTGATCCGATTTTCTAAAAACTGCAGCGTGGCCTGATAGTCGCCCGCGGCTTTACCGTAGCGGGCCTGCTCAACCGTCAGCTCAACCGTATTGCCGTCAGCCGACGCGTTATAGGGCGTGCGAAACATCATGCCGTCAGCGCCGGGCAACTCCCCTGCCTTGAAGTGCGCACGCTGCGTGGCCGCCATGGGCGTATCACGCGCTGAATCGAGCACCTTGGCAAAGTCGATGTCCTTGGCCTTGAAATGCGGCGTGTCCGCATTCGCAATGTTTTCAGCGAGCACCTGCATGCGTCGATTACGGACACCCAGTGCCTGCTCGTGTATGCCAAATGCGTTTGCCAGAATGTTCATGAGCTATCGCCCCCTGCCTTGTTGAGCCGCCTGCTTTTCGACAGACATGGGCTCAAGATTTAAGACGAGGGTCGATATGCAATCGTCATGCCAGGCATCACCAGAGCGGTCTCTTGAGCGAGTCGAGGAATCTTCACCGGAGGCGGCCGGCAAGGAATTGCCGCTGCTTGCCGCACGCTTGCCGCCTGGCTCAAAAATATCGAGCGAGCGCTCAGGTGCTCGGCTGCGGTAGTCGGCCCGTTGCGCCAGACGCGTCAACCAGCGGGGCTCGACGATCAACCAACGCAGCTCGACGATCAACGCGCTGAGCCGAATCCGGCGCGGATGTCGTCGGGTTTGACGCAAGCCCCTGTGGACGTGTCGCCGCAGGCGTCAACTCCGCGAGCTTGGCGCGGGCGTGTGCCTGCAGTCCCGTGAGGATGGAATTGCGGGTGATTGGGCGCTCACGCTCACCGCTGACGTGTAAAGCTTTTGCCTGCACGCCGCCAACCGGCAAGGCTGCATCGGCCTGACGTGTGGCGCGCGCCGCGGGTGTCAGCACGGTGAGATACAGATCAACCAGACCCACCGGGTCGCTGCTCTCTTTGAGGCCCACATCGGCGAAATACCTGTCCACAAGTTCAATCTGCTCGAGGACTGGACGCTCAAGGATTTCGCTCGCGCGGTTCTGCAGACCGACTGAGGCAGCACCTCGGCCGCTTCCCTCGCAGAACTGGATGATGCCGTGGCAGCGACCATTACTGGCCCTGGGGTTAAACCCGTCGCTTTCCATCAGGGCCACCGTGGCAAAGTCATCCGGCGAAAACCGATACTTTTGCGCTAGTTCTACGACACGATCCCGGACGGGGCCACGCTCTTTGGGCTCGATGAACCCACGCGCAACAGCTCTATCCAGGGTTTTTTCAAGTTGCGTGTGCGGGCCTCGATGACCGGGCGCGCTCCTGGCAAGGTTCGCCGATGTCAGAAGCTGCGCGGTGGATACGGGCCGCTCGGACTGACCGACGCTGCTTCGAGCGGCCGTCTGCACGCGCTCGACACGCGCGGCCAAGGTCTGATGAGCGCTCAGAGGCGCTGCGGCCGTCGCGGGTCGAACAGCCGCAGCAGAGGGCTTGAGCGTCTGAGACGGATTGAGCGTGTCAGCGGGCTTAAGCGTCTTCAAGGCACCGAGATCGAGCAAGTTGCCTGCATAAATACGATCCGGATCAGCGATCGCGTTCGCGGCGGCGAGTAACCCAATACCCCGGTGAATGTCGCGCGGCGTGGCGGGATACCCAGCCGCCTGCAGATGCGATCGGACGATAGCCGTCAACGTATCGCCCGTCTGAATTCGGTAGTCACTGGGGAACTGAGTCGAACTTCCATCCGCACTCGCCGTGACCGCCGAGCCCGCGACTTCAAGCGCCTGACGAAAATTCGACGCTGCGGTTCGCGCTTGCGTGCCACCCGCCGCAGGCAAAGCAGGCGCCCCGCCGGGAACGCCGCTGGAGGCGCCCGTCGCACGGGAGCCCTGCCCCGCCTGGGTTGCGTAGATGGATCCTTGCATAGCTGAATGATTGTTGAAGCCGAATAAACCTTGGGGAAATCTGTGCTGGCCCGGTTCATGCAATGGATGTGCCATGCACAACTCGGGCGTCGGATTCTCGACTGTTCGGGTCTGCGCATTCATGCAAGGAGTGTTCTCACATGCTGAACGGAAAACGGTCGATCGTGGCGCTGCTCGGCGGCATGCTGCTTGCCCACTGGGTAAGCGCCCATGCCAGCAGTTCTGGACGCGACGCCCTTCGCGAAGAGGCGCGTCAATGGGTCGCCGCGCAGGTGGGAGCGGGAGCCGACCATGTCAATATCGGCGCCCTCGATTCCCGCATTGACCCACCGGCGTGCCCAGCGGGCTATCGGTTCGACTTTCCCTTCGAAAACCGAAGCACGGTCAGAGCGGTCTGCCGCCAGCCGGCCAGACAGATTTACATGCGGGCCAGCATCGACAAGCCCCAGCTTCGCGTCGTGGCCGTGTCACCCCTTACCGCCGGCCAGCTGATTTCGGCCTCTGATCTGGCCACACGCCCCGTTGTCGGCGCCCAGACCGGGGCAGGCTTCGACCGGCCCGAGCAACTGGTCGGACGAGCATTACGACGCTCAGTCGACGCAGGTGAACTGCTCAGCGCACAAGATATCGAAGAGACCGTACCGGTTGTCAGAACCAGCGCGGCACAGGCGGCAGGCGCTCAATTTGATCTGAACGCAGCCCGCGTCGAGATGATTCCCCGCAGTCGCGCGCCGGCCGGGGCCATTATTCGCCTGGATGACGTGAAGATGGTGAAACTGCGCCGCGACCTCGCCGCTGACCAGGTGTTGATGAGCGATGACATCGTGGATGCAAGGCCCGTGGTGGTTGCCACCCGCAACCTCATGCGCGGTGACATCATCGACGCATCTATGCTTACCCTGCAGGAGATTGACCGCCGGGGCGTGCCGCCTGACCACCTGGTATCCCTGGCTGGCCTTGAGCAGGCTGAGGTCATGGGGCCAGTGCGCGCGGGCGAGCCGCTACGCAGCAGCCAGCTTCGGCCATCTCTGATGGTCAAAAAGGGTCAGCAGGTTGTACTCACGGTAGCCAGCGGGGGTATGGAAATCAGCGTTCGGGTCGAAGCCTTGGAAGACGCCCGACTTGGTGACCAGGTGAAGTTACGCAACCCGGAGTCCGGCAGGGCAATTGCCGGCGTTGTGACGGGCCGGGGCTCGGCTCGAACACTGTGATGCTAAAGTTCCGACTACTGCGGTCGATACCAAGATTGTCAAAGTGGCCACTGTGGCCATGAGGGGATCAAAATGACGAGTCCGATCAATAACTTAGGCGTGGCGGGGCTGGCTCAGGCCGCCACCCGCGGTTCGGCGCAGAAGCTTGACGAAAAAGATCGCGCGCCAACGGTTGCTCGCGCACCAGCAGATGATCAGGTGCAGGTCGGCGAG
>JBIKMC010000222.1:0-5704 GCA_044359405.1 Burkholderiaceae bacterium | reverse complement strand
CACAGACTGCACATTTTAGTTAAACGGGAGTTCAAAATGACTTTTCGCTGGAAACACGTTTTGGTTGGCGTGGCGGTTGCGGCCGCTGCGACGACGGCAATGGCGCAGCAGCGCGTGTTCTTTGGGATTGCCACCGGCGGCACTGGCGGTACCTATTACCCCCTGGGTGGCATGTTGGCGCAGCTGATCTCCAACAAGGCGACTGTAGACGGTAAAAAAGTGGCCGCGACGGCCGAAGCGGCCGGCGCCTCGGTTGCCAATGCCAAGTTACTAGGCTCCAAGGAGATTGAGTCCGCCTTTGTTGCCGCCGATATTCTTGACCAGGCCTTCAACGGTAAAGCTCAGTTTGCCAATGCGGCCATCAAGAATCTGCGGGCTCTCGGAGCCCTGTATCCTGAGACGGTACAGCTGGTCGTGCGCGCCAACGCAAACATCAATAGCGTAAAGGACCTCAAGGGTAAGAGCATCTCGTCGGGCGCACCAGGCTCGGGTCAGTATCAGCTGGTGACCGACCTGTTGAGGGTCAATGGCCTGTCCCGCAGCGATGTGAAAGAAGACAGTTCATCGTTTGCGCAGGCCATGGACAAGATCAAGGACGGCAATCTGGATGCCACTTTGATCACGGCGGGCATCCCGGTGGCGGCCATTACCGACGCCGCTCAGAGCCATCCGATCAAGGTGCTACCGTTGGCTGGCCCCGAGGTTGAGGCCCTGCTCAAAGAGCAGCCCTTCTATACACAGGTGCAGTTGCCCGCCAATACCTACAAGGGCCAGAGCGCGCCGGTGTCTACCATCGCGGTCATGGCAGTCTGGACCGCTCATGATGGCGTGAGCGACAACACGGCCTATGAGGTGACCAAGGCTTTGTATGAAAACACGGCGATCATGGGCCAGGTTCATGTGCAGGGTAAGAACATCACGCTCAACACTGCGACCGCAGTGGGCAGTCTGCCGCTGCACCCGGGCGCTGCGCGCTATTTCCGCGAGAAGGGCGTTCTGAAGTGATGCGAACACTCGCGGCGGCGATCATCTTTTTGGGTGGTCTTGCCGCGAGTGTGCACGCTCAGACCAAGCCATCATTGGGCACCTGCGAGCTTCGCCTGAGCGATGCGAGAAGCGGCCGTGAATTGATACGTCTACCCTTGCCCGCACAAGATCCGCAGATCCAGATTGCGTTCGAGCACTCGGTGCTGGGTACGACGGTAATCGATCGTTATCGGTTCACGCCTACACCAGTCCTGATCGAGGAAGAATTCGAGGGTGATGGCTATGGTTTGCCCTCAATGGCGGGGCCCGGAGAGAGCCTTGAGGTCAAGGGTTCGCGTAAGCGCCTCTTGCTGTGGCGTACGGTTGATCCGCTGGTGGTTCGCGCCTTGCGCGAGCAGCGTATGCGGGTTCTCCTGCCTCAGGGGGATTTGCTCTTATCCAGTCTGGGAGCGCCAGCTGTCCTGTTTGAGGCCCAGTCCTGTCCGACACGGGACCAGTGATGCAGCTTGACAGTATTTGGTTTGCGAGCAAGCAGGCTCGATGTATTGAAAGCGTAATTCGATGAGTGCCAAGCACACCGCCACTAGCCAGGATGAAGTCGATCGTTTAATCGAACAGTTCGATCCTGAGTCTAATTTTCGGCGTCTGGTTGGCGTCTCGGCGGGTATCGTGGCGGTGCTGGCGGTTGGCCTTTCTGGCTGGCATTACTACACCGCTGGCTTTGGGCTGCATAACGAGATCGCTCACCGGGCCATACACCTGTCGGTGGTGCTGGGTCTTTGTTTTTTAGTCTTTCCGCGACAGAAACGTCTGCCGGGCCCGTGGGAGTGGATTGTCTCGGCCGGTATGGCTGCGTTTTACCTGCTGTTGGGCTGGGGGCTTATCACCCATCCGTCAGTGGCCGGCGTGCCCTCGGCAGCCAAGTTCGCGTTCGGCGCGGTGTTGTTCGCGATCGCGGCGTTGTCGCTACCGTTTAGGGCCTACGACGGCAGCCATCAGCACATTCCCTGGCGTGACTGGGTGTTCGCCCTGACCGCAGCCAGCTTTTCGCTGTATCTGCTGATTTTTTTTCAAGGCATTTTCATTGAGCGGCCGGGCCAACATACGCCGCTGGATCTGATGTTTGGGGTGATCGCTATTGCGATGGTGCTTGAGGCCGCGCGCCGCACCATGGGCGTCTTTCTGCCACTGTTGGCGGTGGCCGCTGTGCTGTACGGCATTTTTGGCCCCTACCTGCCCGGTGGGCTTGCGCATCGCGGCTACAGCGTGCCGCGCGTCGTGGCGCATTTGTACAAGGGTACCGAAGGCATTTATGGCATTCCGGTGGGCGTGGTGGCCACCTTTGTTTTTCATTTTGTGTTGTTTGGCATCATGGCCCAGCTGACTGGTCTGGGGCAGCTCTTTGTGAATCTGGCGACGATTGCGGCAGGCCGTTTTTCAGGGGGACCAGCCAAGGTGAGTGTGGTGTCCTCGGGTCTGTTCGGCATGATTTCCGGATCGGCCATCGCCAACACGGTGACGACCGGTGTGATGACGATTCCACTGATGAAGAAGGTCGGATTCTCGCCGCGCTTTGCGGGCGCGGTTGAGGCCAGCGCTTCATGTGGTGGGCAGATTACACCTCCGATCATGGGTGCGGCGGCCTTCATCATGGCTGAGACGCTCGGCGTGCCCTATAACGAGCTCATCCTCATTGCCATCATGCCGGCTGCGCTGCATTACATGGCCATTTTGTGGATGGTGCATCTTGAAGCCCGGCGCCTGAAGCTTGCCGGCATGGATCCCCGCGAGATACCGTCGATCGGGCTGGTCCTGAAAAGCTCCTGGCACCTGTTCATACCCCTGGTGGCCATGGTGACGCTGCTGCTCATGCAGTACACCCCGTTTCTGGCGGCCTTCTGGGGCATCACACTGACAGTCGCCTGCTCATGGATCCCCAAGCTGCTGGGTCCGCTGGGTCGACAAATGACGGGGCTCGCGGTCACGCCGCGTGCGCTCATTCAGGGCTTTGAGATGGGCACCAAGTCGGCGCTGGGTATCGGTGCTGCCTGCGCCTGTGTGGGCTTTGTGTTGGGTATCACCACGCTCACTGGCATGGGTTTCAAGTTCTCGGCCTTCGTACTTGACCTGTCGGCAGTGATCGCGCAGTGGGTGGATAAGTTTGATGTGATGAACTGGTTTGAGCTCAATCAGATCTCAATTGTCTTCGGTCTTCTTTTTACGGCTATTGCCTGCATCATCATGGGGTCGGGCGTGCCCACTACGCCCACTTACATCATTCTTGCGTCCATCGTGGCACCCGCGCTTGCGCAACTCGGTGTGCCTCAGTTGGCCACGCATTTCCTGGTCTTTTACTATGGGGTGCTTGCCGATGTCACACCGCCTGTGGCGCTGGCCGCTTTTGCCGCGGCGGGAATCGCGCGTAGCGAGCCCATGCGTACGGGTATGACAGCCTTCAGACTATCGATGGGAAAAGCCCTGGTGCCGTTTGCCTTCGTCTTCTCGCCGTCCCTGCTGTTGGTCAACTTTGACGCAGCGAGCTTTTTCACGGCGCTGTGTGGCATCGTCATCGCCATCATGGGTCTGGGCGCGGCCTACACGCATCACTGCATCCGTCCCATCGGACGTTTGTCCTTTTGGCTGTTGAATCTTTTAAGTCTCCCCCTGGTGTTTGGTCATCTGGAGAGTACGATCGTCTGCGGCGCGGGTGTCATCGCCATCCTGGCGTGGCATGCCCGGCCTGATCGAAGCAGTACAGCGCAGATTGGCTGAGCCCATGAAACCCACGATTCGCTCTGATGTTCTGATTGCGACGGCGGCCACCCTCATCGTCGCCTTTACCGGTGGCGCACTGACCCGCCTGGATGCCTGGTATTTCGCGCTGAAGCAACCTGGTTTCAAACCACCCGATTGGGTATTTGGCCCCGCCTGGACGCTCTTGTTCATCTTGATCACGATTGCGGCCGTATGGGGTTGGCGCGCCGCAGAGCGAGTGCCTGGCCAGCGCGGGCGCCTGCTGGGTTTATTGGCGATCAACGCCGTCTGTAACGTCGCCTGGAGCGGGCTTTATTTTTTTCTACGCCGACCCGATTGGGCCCTGATCGAGGTGGTCTTTCTGTGGTTGTCCATCGTGCTGCTGATCGCGCATTTGTGGCCTTATTGTCGTCGTGCAGCGTGGCTGCTGGTGCCGTACCTGGCCTGGGTCAGTTTTGCTGCTGTGCTGAATCTGGCCGCCGTACGCTTGAATGCTCCCTTCGGCACCTGAAGGGCGGCATGGGCACGTGCGCTTGAGTCGGTGAAGATCGCGACGCTTGCCTGATAAGGGTGGCAATACAAAGGCGGTGATGCAAGCGTGGTGATTCTTTCGCGAACAGGGGAGTGGTCTTGATGCAAAGCGCCGACGTTGTGGTGATCGGGGCTGGTGTGGTCGGTTGTTCCGTAGCCTTCCACCTGGCGCGAATGGGCGCAGGCCGAGTCGTGGTGATTGAGCAGCGTCAGATCGGAGCGGGCACGACGGCGCAGTCCAGCGGTATCCTTCGTACTCACTACTCGGTGGCAGAAAACGTTGAGCTTGCTCGGCGCTCCTGGAAAGTTTTTGAGCAGTTCTCCGATTATGTGGATGACCCTGAAGCGTCGTCTGGGCTGGTGCGTTGTGGGTATCTCATCATGGCACCTGAGGGGGCGCAGCGCGCTGCGCTCGAGGCCTCGCTCAATCAGCAGCGCAGCATGGATATCGCGGTTGAGATTCTGTCGCAACAGCAGGCAGCCGAGTTAATGCCGCTGGCCAGCTTTGACGATGCCGCCCTCATTGGCTGGGAGCCTGAAGCCGGGTTTGCCGATGCTTACCTGGTGGCGACTGGCTTCGCGCGTGCTGCGCGGCGCCTGGGCGTGAGCTTTGTCGAAGGCGTTTTGGTTCAGGGACTCACCGTGTCGAACGGGCGTGTGGTCGGCGTGCAGACAGCTCAAGCGAGCATCTCGGCGGGCACGGTCGTGAGCACCCAGAATATCTGGACGCCGCAGCTGGCACAGTGGACGGGCATTGACTGTCCGCTGGTGGCTGAGCGCCATCGTGTGCTCGCGCTGCGGGGTGCCAGACCGTATACGCCCGAGCTGCCGGTGTTTAAAGACCTGGCCTCGCGCGGCATGTTGTATGCGCGCAGTTACTCGTCGCGCGATATGTTGGTCAGCGAGGGCACGCCGGGCGAGGCTTTGCCCGAGCCCGACGACCGGCCTGGTGATATTTCGATGGACTTTGTCGCCGACCTGGGTGAACAGGTCGCGCAGCGTTTTCCCTCTTTTGGCGAAGCCGCGCTCGCCTCAGCCTGGACCGGTGTTTACGATGTGACGCCCGATTGGAATCCAGTTCTTGGATCAGTAGAGCAGCTGCGAGGCCTGGTGCTGGGCTATGGCTTTTCGGGGCATGGGTTCAAGCTGTCGCCGGTGGTGGGACGCGTGTTGGCGCAGGCTGCGCTGCAACTGCCCACGGAAGTGTCGCTGGCGCCCTATGCGCTGCAGCGATTTTCGCAGGGCCGCTTATTGCGCGGCCGCTATGGGCAGGGCGCCGTGTCCTGAGCGTTTGAGTGGCCCAGTGCCGCTCTCACGCGCGTGCGATACCCAACAGGTGCGCCACATCTTTCAGGAAGATGCGCACGTGGGCCATGGGCTTTTTGCGCACCAGGCGCTTATACATATACGACTCGAAAGTGAGCTGCTGGAC